>DSAD01000121.1 GCA_011372875.1 Deltaproteobacteria bacterium | reverse complement strand
TTTTCTAATCTTCCTTTGGCTCAACAGCATCGCGGCGGATATCTCATTGCGCCTATCGGTTCCACCCATCAGGAGATAAGGGACGCTGTGGACGATATGGAGATGTGGTATCATGGTTATCCAGAGCCGCATTACAGGCAGAACCCGTATAACGCATCTGGCCCTGGCACAAGTGGCGGAACGCCTCTGGCCGAGTCCCTTGCAGAGGCGGGTCTGTATTTTGCCGGCGGCTACAGCTGGGCCAATGAGCCCGGGCAGGAAGGCTATCCGGTAGGCGGTATGTATACCTCTCCCATCCAGTGGAGATGTCAGAAGAATTACGTGATTGTAGTTACCGACGGTGAGCCTTCGGTGGATGACGGTACGGGCAACCCCACGTACAGGGGTGGATCCAATGTCAATATCTATACCTACCCGGACTATATCGACGGAAAAAGTATTGATTGTTCCGGTAACACATGTCTACCGAACGTGGCCAGATTTCTGTATGAAACAGACATAAGAAACACCGAAGATCTTGACAATCCCAACGGCGCTTCCTTCAATGCAGAGGACTTCCCCATTCAGCGCATCATGACTTATGCCATCGGGTTCGGTTCTGAATGTGACGAGGATTTCCTCAGGTTGACCACCGACAATGAACATGGCCGCGGGCAGACATTCATGGCTGACGAAGGCAGTGCGCTGGCAGAGGCATTGTCCGGCATCATCACAGAGATACTGCAGAACAATGCATCCTTTGTTGCCCCGGTTGTTCCTGTGAGCAAGATTAACAGGGTGTATGCGGGCAATAGCCTCTATCTCGGCCTGTTCAGGACCGAAGAGCGTGGAGAGTGGAAGGGAAATGTCAAGAAGTTCGGTATCAACGATGACGGCGAGATACTCGACAGAAACGGAGATGAAGCAGACTTTGATTTAGAGATTAACAAGCCATCATCATGCTGGGCCTACAGTGTGAACGACGGTCTCGACGTGAACAAGGGAGGTGCGGGTGAACAGCTGCTGCATCAGGCCTCCCGGAATTTCTATACCTATCAGAGGAACAACATTGTTTCGAACCTGAACCACTCCTCCAATACCTTCGACAAGAGCAACCTGGCGCTGACAGCAGACACCCTCGGCCTCGATTCGGCTGCAACGCAGGCTGATATCGATGATCTGATCGATTTCATCCGGGCAGAAGGAGTCTACACCCCGGTCACAGGATCTCAGAGACGTACATGGGTGCTCGGCGATATCCTCCATTCACGTCCTGTGGTGCTTGAAGACGGCAGCAAAAAGGTTATCTTTGTGGGCGCAAATGACGGTTTTCTCCATTGCTTCGTGGATGACGAGAGCTCGGATTATGAAGACCTGAGCGATGATACTGTTTCCGAACAGTGGTGCTTTGTCCCCTGGGATCTTGTACCCGACCTGCATAAAATCAGAGATACCGCCGATCACGAGTATTTCGTGGACGGCACCCCTGTACTTTTCAGGTCCGGATCTGACCAGCTCCTTACCTTCGGTCTCAGGAGGGGCGGAAACAAGTACTATACCCTGAAGGTTGGGGAAGTCACCTATAATTCGACAACAAAGAAGTATACCTATGTCACCGGTGGATACGAGACCCCCCAATGGAAATGGCAGGTCCCGGAAGATATTCTTGCGACCCCGCTGCTTGGCGAGTCCTGGAGCAGACCTGTTGTCCGCAGGATAAAGACCGGTTCAGGAGAAAACGACCATGCAATGGCGATAATTCTAGCAGGTGGATACGACTCTGCAAACCAGGATCTGGACACCCCTGCAGCCGAGGATACCCGTGGTATGGCCATCTATGCCGTGAATGGAAGTAACGGCACCCTGCTGTCAAATCTGAAGTTTACCAAGGACTCCTCAAACCTCAGCTCGATGACCCACAGCATAGTGGATCTCGTGGTGTTCGACAGAAACGACGACGGTTTTACAGACAGGATCTATGCCGGCGATATGGGCGGCCAGGTATTTGGCTACAAGGCTGATTCCGCAAACGGCAACTGGTCGGGTAGAAAGCTCTTCAATGCAGGCGACGGTTCGAGCGCTACCTCGAAGCTGAAGTTTTTCTATGCCCCTGATGTTATCCTGCAGGGCTACAACTATCAGGATGGTGGAAGCGAGGTTTATGTAATCAATGACCACGTGTACCTCGGTTCCGGCGACAGGGAACACCCGAACGACAAGACACAGGACGACCGTTTCTATGCGATAAAGAACATGGACGATACGACAATACTGACCGAAACCAATGAAAACTTCATAGATGTAACCTTTTATTCCAATGGTTATAACGATCCTCACGGTCCCAATTTCCTGAAGAGCCACGAATGCAAGGGATGGTACATACGGCTCGGATATGAACTGGGTTCAAAGGTCAGGGAAGGTGAAAAGGTGGTTTCTTCGCCAATAATATTCAACGGCATAGTCTTTTTCAACACCTTTACCCCGACACAAGACGACTCTTCGGATGATCTCTGCACAATGTCCGGAGGCGTAGGAACCGGGTTGCTCTATGCTGTGGACTACCTGACTGGAGAGGCCATTGAGGCGTTCAACTTCAATAAGAGCAATGACACTGTGGATGCCGACGGCAATGTCGAGGTGGTCCTTGACGAGACTGACAGGCATATAAATATCAGTTCTGGAATACTTGCCCCTCCGGAGATAATAATCACTCCCAAAGGGCCCGTACTTCTTGTAGGTCCAGATGAGAAGTTCCCCATACCGGATGATAGAAATGTTAACAGGTATTTCTGGCTCAGTGAATAGAGTATATGGAGGGTATAGTATGATACGATCATTCAGCATGCCGCTGTTCGGCGTCTTGGTGTTCACGATGATGGGTGCACTAATGCCACAGGCCGTTTATGCACAGCCCCAGATGGAAAGATTCAAGGGAGAAGTAACCTCGGTAAGCCAAAGTCATCTCATTGTGTCAGGGACAAAGGTGATGCTCTTAGATATATTGAATGAGGAAAGGGACGAGTATTCAACCGATATCCGAGATATTATGGGGAAACCTGTGCAGTTCGTAGATATCGTTGTCGGCAAGTGGATAGAGGTTGTCGGAGAGATCGTGAGTGACGGGTCGGTGCGTGCGGATATCATCTACATCTTACCGCATGAGCTGATGTTCGACTAGGCAAGATTGTTGCTTTAAAGATACCAAAGACTGCCCTGCAGGTTGCCGCAGGGCAGTCTTTGGTATCATGAGATACGATTCGGCTGTTCACCAAGGATGATTCTGATCATTCTCTTGAAGAAAAGAGGCATAAGTTTATAGCACCATGATCACTTATCAATAATCCGGATATGCACTGTCTCATCATCTGCAACCATATCCCACTCTATTATCTGCTCGCGCTTGAGATTTTCCATGATATCGAAAAGGTTTCCCTTGATCTCGATGACGTGACAGATAGTGTGCCCGCTTATGCCGGTAATCTGTACTCTTGCAACGCTGTCCATTGAGCGCAGTGCATTGATCAATGCCTGATAGGTGACATATTCTTTGATTTCCTCGATACACAGGGACTTCTTCATGACAACCGGGCTTGAACTCATCATTCTGTTGGCTATGCTGGCGCGGACAGGCTTGAGTATCTCATCTGTCATGAGAGAGTTCATGATGGACAGGTCGAAATCTCCTCTATGGGAAACAGACCACGAGCCGAGCAGTTCTGCTGTCGCAACATCCCGCAGATACAAGTCCATTGAGCATTCATAAAGGGTATCCAGTACAGGGGTATAGGTGATTGTCCCGGAAAGCAGAAGGTCTGCTCCCGCTTCCTGAGCGATCGTGATGGAATCCTGTCCGCCGAAAAGGACGGCCTTGTTTTTTCGAGGAACGTCAAGTACGGACTCGCCGAGTCTGGTTAATCTTCCCGACAGCGTTGTTTCAAAGGGGGAAAATGCCTTTTTGCCCCTCATGTTCCACCACTGGTAATTCTCATCGGCCCCGGGTCCATGAGAAGAGATCATCAAGAGGACCTTTGGCCTCAGTTCATAGGGGACAGTCAGGGTATGTGCATAGAGCCAGTCTTTCAAGGACTCTTCATTGATCTTGATATCCACGCTGAGAGTGAGTACGTCATACTGCCTGATGCGGGAATTGATCTGGTATTGAATGATATCCTGCATGCCGCGTGATGCCGAATAATCCGGTAATAAATCAGCCAGATCAACACTCGAGGTGTTTGGGACATACCGCAGGGCAACAAACATCAAGGCTTTGGAAAATGCATCTTTCAAGGCTGATTGTTCGGCTTTTGCCAGATTGTTATCCTCTATTGCACCCACACCGAAGACCTCGAAAGAGGTCTCGGCGAATAGACTGATGGGGGAACAAAAAAACAGTGTAAGGTACAGTATAAAAGCCGAGAATCTATGTGTGCTGCTCATCCTGCAAGAAAGTCTTTGAGTTTCGAGTTTGTCTCGGAAGGTTCTATACTCGCCACAGCATGTTTATAGATTAGTATAGGTTTATCTGTCTGTATCAGGATGCAGAAAGGATCAAAGCTCTTTACAAAACCCTCAATCTTTTCCTTGTCAACGAGGGTGACAACAATAGGTACCCTTTCCTTGCGTGCCTGATTGAGGAATTGGTCCTGAACATTAAATACAACTTTACCCATTACAACCTCCTTGTAGTTCAAGGTGCACTTTTCTTATTGCAGAGTATTTACCTTTATATAAAGTATTAATCAATAAATACTTTTGATCAAGACCTATTTTGTGTTTATATGAAAATAAAGTGCCGGGTGTCGGGCATCGGGAAAGGCCCGGGGTAGGGCGTTCAGGGCTTTAGCGTTGAGTCTTTTACATAAAATCCATATACGGGTAACTTCATGGCCGAGAACAAGATTGAAAAACATGCCGAGCAGCTCAGGCGTAGCATAGATCACCACAACCATCTCTATTATGTGCTTGATTCACCGGAGATATCCGACGGGGAATACGACCGCCTCTTAAGAGAACTCATTGACCTGGAGGAGGGGTATCCATCGCTGCGTACCAAAGATTCTCCAACTCAAAGGGTAGGAGCTGCCGCGTCCACAGCCTTCTTGCCGATGATTCATCGGGTCCCTCTGTTGAGCATTGACAATGCAATGAGCTATGGCGAGATCCAGTCATTTCATTCCAGGGTTGCCAGGTGGCTTGAAAAGGACGACATCTCATATTGTTGTGAACCGAAGTTCGACGGCCTGGCAGTGGAACTTGTGTTTGAAAAAGGGGTTCTTACCCGCGGCGGTACCCGTGGAGATGGTATAACAGGTGAAGATGTAACGGATAACCTGCGGACGATCAGGAGTATTCCTCTGCGTCTTATCACGGACAACCCGCCTGAGCTTCTTGAAGCGCGTGGTGAAGTGGTTATGCCCAGAGATGCATTCTCCAGGCTCAATCATGATAGGTCCTTGAGTGGAGAGCCGTTGTTTGCAAACCCGAGGAATGCAGCAGCAGGGTCTTTGAGACAGCTCGATTCGAGGATAACGGCAACGAGGAATCTGGTCTTTTTCGCCTATGGTATTTCAGACCCGGCTTCTATAGGGCTGGCTACACAATTCGAGATTCTTGAAAGACTCGGCGAGCTCGGGTTCAGGACAAATCCGGATATACGATTGTGCGGCAGCGTTGACGAGGTGATCGCGTTTGCCACATACATGCAGGAAAAGAGAGAGACACTCCCCTATGAGATAGACGGGGTGGTGGTCAAGGTCAACACAGTGGCAGACCAGGAATCTCTTGGTGTGAAAGCCAGGTCGCCCAGATGGGTCATTGCATACAAGTTTCCCCCTGTTCAGGCTACAACCCTTGTCAAGACGATAGATGTTCAGGTCGGCCGTACCGGTGTCATTACCCCTGTTGCCATTCTTGAACCTGTCAAGATCGGTGGTGTGACAGTAAGCAGGGCAACGCTTCACAATGCAGAAGAGATTGCCCGTAAGGATGTACGTCAAGGCGATACAGTGATTGTTCAGAGGGCAGGGGATGTTATACCTGAAATTGTTGCACCTATAAAATCAAAAAGGTTAGAAGATTCACATCCCTTTTCCATGCCCGAGAACTGCCCTTCATGCAAGTCCCGCCTGGTAAAGGACGGTGCGCACTGGCGATGCGTGAACATATCGTGCCCGGCTGTTGTAAAAGAAGGGATCTATCACTTCGCCTCGAAAGAGGCAATGGATATTGATGGCCTGGGCAGAAGGTTAATACATTCTTTTGTCGATCTGGGTCTGGTTCACGATGTTGCCGACCTTTATGCCCTGAAGAAAGAGGATCTTTCAGCTCTTGAAGGTTTTGCCGATGTGTCGGCATCGAACCTTATCACGTCCATAGATGCAAGCAGGAAGGTCGCCCTTGACAGATTTGTCTATGCCCTTGGCATTTTGCATGTGGGCAGCGTTGCGGCAAGGAGGCTCTCGGATACATTCAAGTCTCTGGAAAACATTATGGATGCGAGCTATCAAGATCTCTGCTCGATAAAAGGGATAGGAGAGGAGATCTCCAGGTCCATAAGCGATTTCTTTGCAAACAAACACAATTACACTGTGATCAGGAAACTCATGGACCATGGCGTAGAGATCATATCTGCAAGCCATGAGACAATACCCATGTCGCCATTAAAGTCTAAAAGACTGTGTTTTACCGGGACTCTGATATCCATGCCGCGGTTAGAAGCAAAAATGCGGGTGGAAGCACTTGGCGGCGAGGTGGTTAATTCAGTGAGTAAACATCTGGATTATCTCATCGCCGGTGATCAGCCGGGGTCTAAACTGGGCCGGGCAGCATCTCTCGGGGTTGCAGTTCTCGATGAAGAGACATTCCTTGAGTTTCTAGGGGGGGCTGATGCAGATAAAGGATAATGAAGGCGGACAAGGCGGTTTGTTAAAGGCGTTGCATATCAAGGTAGCCGGAAGGGTGCAGGGGGTATGGTTTCGTGCAGGCACTCAAAAGGCAGCTCAGGACCTTGATCTTGCCGGATGGGTAAGGAATATGCCGGATGGTGCTGTAGAGATTCATATACAGGGGGAAAAGACCTCTGTCGATAGACTTCTTTCCTGGTGTTACCATGGCTCATGTGGTGCTCGTGTCGACAAGGTCGATTTTAATGAAACGGAAGTGGATCCCTTGCTGAAAGGTTTTTCCATAAGATATTGATGCCTTTCAAGAACAGGTGCCGGGTACAAGGCACCAGATCTCACGAAAGGTACAGGGTATAAGGCTGGACCTTTTTGTTTCTGATTGAGCGTGAATCCGCTATCATACTGGTTTATATATTTCCAGCTTGCAATATATGGATCTTTATTATATGAGAAACCCGCTCCTTGCTCCTAATGGGGCTACTAAACCACAAGGAGGGTAATATGAACTTCTATGAGATGATGTTTATTCAGAACCCTGATCTGGGGGAAGAAGATCAAGAGAAGCTCCTCACCCGATTAAAGAACACTATTGGAAAGAATGGCGGAGGGATAATCAGGATTGACGATATGGGCACCAGGGGCCTTACCTACAGGATTCAGAAGAAGCCCCGAGGGCATTATTTTCTGATGTATCTGGAAGGTCCCGGTTCGATGATCCATGAAATCGAAAGATTCTTGCGGATCGATGAGAACATCATGCGATTTGTCATTGTAAAGCTTGACAGACATATCAGCAGGGCAGATCTGGAGCCCAAGGTAGAGGCAAAAGCCGAACCGATTCCTGAAAATCAGCAAGAGGAGGTAGTTGAA
Organism: Deltaproteobacteria bacterium; assembly: GCA_011372875.1. Classification (GTDB taxonomy): domain Bacteria; phylum Desulfobacterota; class Desulfomonilia; order UBA1062; family UBA1062; genus DSAD01. The sequence goes on along the minus strand of DSAD01000121.1, from coordinate 22,291 downwards.
GAACATGCAGAATAGACGCTCTAATCCCAGAGGGAGAACCTATTATAAAAGGAAGGCATGCAGGTTCTGCGAAGACAAGAAACTGCCCATAGATTACAAATCACCGCATATTCTCAGGGATTTCATTACCGAGAGGGGTAAGATCCTGCCGAGAAGGATAACAGGCACCTGTTCGGGCCATCAGAAAAAGTTGACCCTTGAGATAAAGCGGGCAAGGATCATGGCGCTAATACCCTTTACCGTACACGATTAAGACCATGCCTCTTATGAGCAGAGGCCCAAAGACCCTGTGGATTTACACCGGGGTCTTTCTTTTTATGTGTGTGCTGGTTATTGTAATGACGCAAAGGGCATTCCCTCTGGCTTTGTGCCTTCCATCTGTGTATCTAATGTATTCCGAGAAGAGCGGCATTAAAAATGCCATCTCAGTCGGTTTGATCCCTGTTGTTCTGGTCTTTATCCCGTCGTTGTTTCACAGTGTGATTCTCTATCTATGTCTTATCGGATGCGGAATACTCCTGAGCAGATATGTGCGCAGCCGTCAGCATGGCCTGGCAGTTCTTGCACCGGCATGTCTTTTGTCTTGTGCATTCATGCTGAGCATATGGATTCTGGCAGGAGCTGAAAACGCGACATATAAAAGTGTAGTGACCGGGTGGGTTCAAGCGGTTATGGACCAGGTTGCCATGGTCTATGAATCCATGCTTTCGCCGTCTGATATGATGCAGTTCAAGATGAGCCGGGCTTCGATAGAGGCAAGGATCATCATGGTATTTCCAGCTATAATGGCAACGAGTTTTGCCTTTATCATGTGGCTCAATCTGCTGATCGTATCGGGCATAAAAAGAGATTTATCGCTGAAGGAATGGAGGTGTCCGGATTGGATCGTTGCGCTGTTCATCCTCGCATGCGTGTCAATCCTGGTTCGTATAGATGCACTCAACGCCTTCGGGCTCAATCTGCTGATCCTGGTTTCCCAGGTGTACCTTTATCAGGGACTGGCCATTGTCGCATCGTTTATGGCTGAATATAACTGGGCAAAGATTTTCAGATGGATAATTTACATATTGATCTTAAGCCAGATATATATCATGATTATCGTATCAACCCTAGGTTTGTTCGATACCTGGTTCAATTTCAGGAAAAGGATAAGAAATACTAAAGGAGATGAAAGATGAAAGTAGTACTGTTGGAGAGTATCGATGGTCTTGGCACGGTTGGCAAAGAGGTGAAGGTAAAGGATGGATACGCCAGAAACTATCTAATCCCTAAAGGTCTTGCGCTTCTGGCTTCCGACAGCAATATCAAAGCATTCAAGGACAAGATACAGGCACGCATCAGGACTGAGGCAAAATCAAAGGAGCATGCTGAGAAGATAGCAGCAGACTTAAATTCTATAACGTTAGCCTTTTCTGTCAAGACCGGCCAGGAAGGGAAACTGTTCGGATCGATCACGAGCACGAATATCTTTGATTCTCTTACTGAGAAAGGCTTTGAGATCGACAAGAAAAAGATCATCCTGCCCGAACCGATAAGGCATGTTGGTACACATGAGGTAAGTATCCGGCTTTTCCCGGAGGTAAACGCAGTGGTCAAGATAGAGGTAAGCGCGGAGACAGAGGCATAATTATAGATGGGTGATTCTTCTTTAATGCTTCCTCATGCCAAAGAGGCGGAAGAGTATATCTTAGGCGGAATACTCCTTGAGAACTCCTCTCTCGATGTAATAACAGAGATCATTTCTCCTGATGATTTTTATGCAGAAAGGCATGGGATTATCTTCGAAGAGATGCTTCATCTTATGGATAAAGGCCTGCCCATTGACCTGGTTACTCTGATCGAGGAGATTGAGAAGAAAGGAAAACAGGATAAGGTCGGCGGGGCAAGTTATATCGCCCAGCTTGCAGACCGTATACCCACAACAGCTAATATTGAATATTATGCGAAGATTGTCCGGGATAAATCGATACTCCGATCGCTTATTGAAGGTGCCGGGCAGATAATCAAAAATGCACGCAATCCCATACAAGATATTCCCGAAGTGCTCGAGAGTTCGGAGCAGATCATTTTCAATATCAATAAGCAGCTCAAGGACAATAAGGGTGGGCTGGTCAAGATCGGCATTCCTTTGCAGGATATGTATCATAACCTTGGGCGGATGGCCAAAGGCGAGATAGATCAGGGGGTGGTGCCGACCGGGTTTATCGCTCTCGATAACCAGCTTCTTGGAGGACTTCACCGGACAGATCTTATTATCATAGCAGGTCGGCCTTCTATGGGGAAGACCTCATTCGCCATGAATATCGCGCAGTTTGTCGGTGTTACGGAACAGCTTCCTGTCGCGGTATTCTCTCTTGAAATGGGTATAGAACAGCTTGTTTTGAGAATGCTGGCAAGTGAGGCAGAAATAAATCAGAGTCTGGTCCGTTCCGCTTCTTCTCTGTCCATGCTCAAGAAGGATGACTGGAGCAGGCTTTTGAATGCCTCTGCAACCCTTTCAGAGGCACCGCTGTATATTGACGATACACCTGGTATTTCTCCCATGGAGATCCGTGCTAAACTCAGGAGGCTTGTTGCGCACCATGATATTCGCCTTATCCTGATAGATTATCTTCAGCTCATGACATCTAAAACCAGGATAGATTCGCGGGAGCAGGAAATCTCAGAGATCTCGAGAACCTTAAAGGCTATCGCCAAAGAGTTCAATATACCGGTGATTGCGCTGTCTCAGCTCAACAGGAGGGTGGAAGAGCGTCAGAACAAGCGTCCTCAGATGGCCGACTTAAGAGAATCCGGTGCCATTGAGCAGGATGCCGATATCATCTGCTTTATATACAGGGATGAGGTATACAATCCGGAAACACCTGATAAAGGTATTGCCGAGTTGATCGTGGCAAAGCATAGAAACGGTCCCACCGGCGAGATACTGCTTTCGTGGAGGCCTGAACTGACAAGGTTCGCAGACCTGGCCAATCGATGAAAGCAACATGACAATTTAGAATTGTCTTCATCAAGGGCTTGACACCGGGTTCTGTTGTAGCGGCAAGTATGAAAAAAGGCCTGATTACAACTTATTCTCTGGACCAATCCTCATGCCTAACGCATCTTATTCTCGGGTATTCCCTGATACCCGTTGCCTGGTGCCGGGAGCCTGTTTTCATAAAGACTAGATCTTTCTTTTCCGGATAGAATATTCGTGCCCGATATGGATATCTTCAATGAAGATATCGTGTTGTTTTTCAATAGCGGCCTTTATCCGCTGCAATGATCTCATTTCAATCTGCCGTACGCGTTCTCTTGTGACACCTATCTGGCTGGCAATATCCTTTAATGTCGCGGGCGGATCGCTGAAAAAGCGTTTTCTTATTATGAATACCTCACGTTTGGTAAGAATGGGCGGATCAGATTCAAGCAGGTTAAGGAGGTAGGTGTGCCGTTCTTTATGGCTGTAAAAATCATCCTGATCAGGGCCCTCGTACAGCAGATGATCCAGCAGGCTCTCTTCGTTCTCGTTTTCAGTAGTGATGGCGCTGTCAAGGGAAATGAGCCCCTTTGCATGAGTCAGTCTGCCGGTATGAACCTGGTAGCTCTTATGAATGAAATTCTTGATATAAGCCTTTATCCACCAGATGGCATAACAGATAAACCTCACGCCCATTTCCGGATCAAAACGGGTTAGCGCCTTTACCAGTCCCATATTACCTTCCTGAACTATCTCCAGCGGGCCATAACCGAGATGAAAATACCCATGAGCGACCTTTACAACAAACCTGAGATTGGAGGTGATGATTTTATGACCTGCAGAAATGTCTCCCAGGATGTATTTTCTGGCGTGATCAAGCTCTTCTTCCGGGGTGAGCAAGGAATAATCTTTTATCTTTTTGGTATAGATTTCAAAGTCGGACGACGAAAATTTGCTTCCCATAGACCCTCCTTATGCAAGGATGCTACAATAAAATGTTACAGTATATATTTCACAGATGTCAACGAATATTTCAAGGCACGAAAATAATTTGAATATTAACAAGATAATAAACGGTATATTAGGTTGTCGGCACGCCGGATAAGTTGCACAGAAATGAATGACCATTCAATTGTTGGCTGCATATCTAGTTTAGGCCTCACCTCTGTGGTTTTTAAGATATCTTCTGATATAAAAGAAAAGGAGGACGGTTATGCATGCAATCAGGGCAAAGGTTGCATGTCTGGAGTATTCTTTTACCATTTCCATGTTATTGCCTACAATGAAACCGATGTACGCAAGTACAATAACCCAAATGCCAGCACCCAGGGATGTGTATAAGCAGAATCTGATCAGATTCATTCTGGCCAGGCCTGCAGGAAACGAGATATACTGACGGATCCCTGGAATTAGCCTGCAGATGAAGGTGCTGATCTCTCCATGATTGATAAAAAATGTATCGACCTTTGAAAAACGCGCCTGAGGGAGGAACAGATATTTTCCATACCGGATCAGCAGAGGTCTTCCGAGCCATAATGCAAGTGTATAATTAAATAATGCCCCCAGCAGGCTGCCGAGAATACCGCTTATGATGACGAGCCAGATGTTCATGTCGCCTTTGGATGCCAGGTATCCTGCAGGAGGAATGACTACCTCGCTGGGAAAGGGAAAGAATGAACTTTCCAGGAACATAAGGGCAATGATACCCGTGTATCCGAGTCTGCCGATTGTTTCAACAATCCATGTGATGATATATTCCATGATTTCCACAGTATATGAGTAAGATTTTAATTGCAATATTTCAGTTATATGGTTAGGTTGTCGCAAGTACATTTAGTAAAGAGATTAAGCCTATGGTAATTGCCTGGTATGGGCACTGACACGTTTACTGTTCATATAGATTCCTTGTCTTTTGGCGGCAGGGGTGTTGGAAAAAGAGCTGACGGCAAGGTTGTATTCGTCCCGGCTGTTATTCCTGGGGAGGTCGTGCGTGTTCAAAAATCCGAGGAGCATGTTTCTTACATACTGGCTGAAGTAGAGGAGATTCTGGAATATTCCCCAGAACGAGTTGAGCCCCGCTGCCGGATATTCGATAAATGTGGAGGGTGTGACTGGCAGCATATTTCCTATACAAACCAGGTGTTCTGGAAAAACCGAATCCTTGCCGGTGAGATTAATAAGGCATGTAAGACTTCTTCGCATGTTCTTGATCCGGTATGCTCTGAAATGATATATGGCTACCGTGGCCATGCAATAATTCAGTGTACATATGACCCTGATTTCCGGATGGGTTTTTATCAGAAAAGGTCCAAGCAGATTGTTGAATTTGATGAATGCCCGGTTCTCAATCCCAGGATAACCAAGACACTTGCAGATCTCAGAGAGATCCTGAGACAGTACCCGCTCAAGGGGTTGTACTCACTTGAAATCCATGCCCCGCAAGACGATGTTATTCTCCTTGCCCGGTGTAAAGGTTCGAGCCATGATGACTACAGCATGGCGATGAACAGAATATATAACGAACTCGATGTGTCGGGCGTATCATTCATGGTATTCGGCGCTCGAAGAACCGACCATATACTCGGGCAGCGGTTCTGCCAATATGATATTTCGACCAGGCACGGTATTGTGAAGCTTTCCAGCGGGTTTGGCGGCTTTATTCAGGCAAATATGATGATTAACACCGCCCTTGTAGGATATGTCACAGATCTGGCAGGCGAGTCAGAAACGATCCTGGATCTTTACAGTGGAAGCGGTAATTTCAGCCTGCCGATTTCTTATGAGGCAAATAAGGTTGTAGCGATAGAAAGGAGCCGGAGACTCGCTTCTCAGGGAAAGATCAATGCAAAGAAGAACAGCATCGGTAATGTACGTTTTATCAGTATGGATGCAAGGAAGGCTGTTGATTCCATTAAGAACGAGATGCTAAGTTTTGATACTGTCATTCTTGATCCCCCCAGGCAAGGGGCAAAGGATATTGTCAAGGTTCTTCCGGGACTCAGCCCATCCAGAATCATATATATCTCCTGTGATCCGAGTACTCTTGCCAGAGATATCAAAGGACTTGTTGATCATGGGTATTCACTCATGCACAGCCGGGTTTTCGATATGTTTCCGCAGACATACCATATCGAGGCTGTTTCATATTTGGAGCTGTAGATCTTTTTTATGCTCGTCTTTCAACCATAAGACTCACCCTGGCTCGCTGTGTGGGTGCAGTATCTCCTTATTCCTTTTTGAACTAGACAAATCCTTGCAGCCGCGGGTATATGATTCGTGATGGTTTTTGGCATAGTATGTAAAGAGGATAATACTAAAGCCCTTGACCTTTCAGTTCGTGTGCTGAAATGGATCAAGGACAGAGGTTTTCCCTGTCTGATAGAAGATCACATAGCTGATTATATCAGATGCGACAGGAATGATGATATCTGGAACAACGCCGAACTCCTGATCGCCATCGGAGGCGACGGGACGCTGCTCAGGACGGTACGAATGTCTTCTCACCGGGAGATACCGGTCCTGGGTGTTCATATGGGATACCTGGGATTTCTCACCGAGATCATGGAGGACGAGGTTTACACTGCCATGGAAGCCGTTATCGAGGGGGATTACATCAAAGAAGAGCGCATAATGTTCAGTGCAACCCTGTACAGAGAAGATCTTGAAATAACCTCACAACATGTTCTCAACGATGTAGTCATCAATAAAAGCGCCCTGGCCCGGATCATTGATATAGATGTCTGGACCAATCAGACATTTATTACCTGTTACCGGGCAGACGGACTCATCGTCTCTACTCCAACGGGATCGACTGCGTATAATCTTGCTACCGGTGGGCCCATAGTGCATCCGCAGGTAGATGCCATCATTCTGACTCCAATCTGTCCGCATGTACTTTCGAATAGAAGCATTGTCCTGCCTGATTTTCAGGAGGTCATCATAATCGTCAAATCCGGAAAGTCCTCAGACAACATATATCTGACCCTTGACGGCCAGAAGGGATATAATCTTCAGGCAAATGATAAGCTCGTGATAAAACGCGGAGAAAGCAAAGCCGTGTTCTTGAGATTTCCTCAGCGGAATTATTTCGAGATCCTGAGGTCAAAACTCGGGTGGCAGGAGAGATGATCGAATTTCTGAAGATCTCTTCCCTGGCTATCTTTGATGAAATTGAAATAGAGTTCATCCAGGGTCTGAACTGTATTACCGGAGAGACAGGGGCCGGGAAGTCTCTGATTATGGGGGCGTTGACTTTGCTGATGGGTGCCAAGGCAAGCAGGGATCTCGTAAGGCCGGGAAGAGAAAAGACAAGTATAGAGGCTTTAATCTCCGTATCAGGTAAAGAGATGGTGCTGAGGAGGGAGATCTTCGCCTCAGGGTCTAACCGGTGCTATATAGACGGAAGGCTTGCAACCGTTTCCAGCCTTGCCGAAGTATCGTCCAAGGTGATTCATATCTATGGGCAGCACGAGTATCAGGATCTTCTAAATCCCTCCCAGCATATGGCAATTGTCGAGGAACTGGCAGGGCTTGACCGGGAAGATGTCAATACGTGCTATGTGTCCTTCAGCCGTGCTCATAAGAAACTGATAAATCTCAAGGAAAAGATTGAACAGTATCGACTCGAGAAAGAAGACCTCATATATAACATCAATGAGTTGCGTTCTATAGATATCTGCGAAGGCCTGGAACAAAGGCTTGCTGAAGAACTTGAACTGGCCAGAAGCGCCGCTGAGCTTAAGCGATCGGCGCTTCTGGCGGATGATATCCTCTATTCCGGGAATACCTCTGTTGTCGACCTGGTAGCGCAGGCTCATGAACAACTTGCCAGGATCAAGACCATTGACAGGCATCATGAAGCCCTTTGTGACTCGCTTAAAGCCATTATCGCACAGGTCGAAGATCTTAGCATGGGCCTCAGAGAACGTATGTCAACCTATGATTATGATCCGGAGGGCATCGAGGTCCTTGAGCAGCGCCTGCATACTGTTCAGGATCTCAAGGCCAAACACGGGACAGATGAGGCGGGTTTGATCGCCTTGCGAGATGAACTGATGAGAAGGCTCGACATAACACGGGAATCGGATGACATGATTTCAGATGCCATTCATGATCTTGAACTGGCCAAAGAGAGCTATTTCCGTAAAATCCAAGAGCATCTTGCCGTACGCAGAACCTTTGCAGATACATTATGCAGCCGGATAAACATGGATCTCAAGGAACTGGGAATGCCTGGGACCCGTTTTGAGGTCCGACAGACAGATCCGGGGATGCTTGAAGACACGGTATTCGATTCCCATGGGAATATCGTACCTCCGGGCACGCTTCTCAAGGGTGAGTTCTTTATTTCCACTAATGTGGGTCATAAACTGCTGCCCCTTCACAAGGTTGCTTCCGGGGGTGAGTTGAGCCGTATCATGCTTGCAATCAAGGTTCAGCAAAAGACTTCGCAGGATGATACATTACTGTTCGATGAGATCGATTCCGGGATAAGCGGTCAGACTGCATTCATGATTGCAAAACGGCTTGAGGAAATAGCTGCAAGCTCACAGGCCATTGTAGTTACGCATCTCCATCAGGTGGCCTCGCTGGCACAGAACCATTTGGTGATAACAAAGAATGTTACAGACGAACATACCGTATCCCATGTTCACAAGGTGCAACACAAGGAAAGGATTATGGAGCTTGCCAGAATGATTGGTGGTGAATCGCCCAGCTCAACGGTTATCGAACATGCCAGAGAACTTGTTGAAGATCATGAAAGACAAGCCGGGTCATGTTGAGTCGCATAATAGGTTTTTTTTGGGTTTGACTTTTTATGCAGCCAATGATGTATGTATAAAGCTCTTATTGGAAGATAAATAATGATACGGAAATTATTGGTTGACGAAGTGCCTGATATAAAAAGACTTATGGACCCGTTTGTGAATGAAGGATTGATATTGCCGAAATCTCTCCTGTCACTTTACACTTCTGTGCGTGATTTCTGGGTCATGTCCGATGACAAGGATCCTGCAAACATAATCGGTTGTTGTGCTCTTCAGGTATCATGGGTTGATATCGCGGAGATACGCACCCTTGCAGTGAAAAAGGAGAAGCACAGAAACGGCATAGGAAAAGACCTGGTTCAAGCCTGCATGGACGAGGCAGTACAACTCGGCTTGAAACAATTGTTCACGCTTACCTATGTGCCCGGGTTCTTTAAAAGGCTTGGATTCTCACAGGTTGACAAGTCAATGCTTCCCAACAAGATTTGGGCAGACTGCATCCATTGTCCGCATTTTCCAGACTGCAAGGAAACTGCTCTTACGTACCAATTATAAGTATTATAGAAATTATAATAAGGTTTGATATTATGGGGCTGGGGGATAAAATTGCAAAGGCGGTAGATCTCCTGAAAGCGAAAGCTATCGGGGATTTTGAGGTCTTCGGAAGTTCCACCGATACTATACGGGCGGAATCAAAAGATTGTTCCCCCGGTTTTCTCAACAGGTCAAATGAATCAGGGATAAGCATCAGGATAATCAATGATGGGGCAATCGGTTTTGCATATGGTCCTGATGCTTGCGAGAGCCTCATAGATGCGGCAATAACCTCTGCGCGGTATCAGTTCAAGGATGCTCACAACCATATTCCGCCATACTTCGATACATACACGGGCATGGATCTTTTTGATCATAAGGTGTCAGGATTGAGTGCGGATGATTGTATCTCACAGGCCATATTTCTTGAGAAGACAGCACGGGCTGCCGATTCACGTGTTAAGCAGGTCCGTAAGGCTTCATTCTCGCGGTCAATAGCGAGCACCCGGATCGTAAATTCTCATGGTATAGATCTGTCCTGGAAAACAACCTTTGTATCTGCATCCCTAATGGTCATGGTAAAGGATGCCGATGACGCTCGGTCCGGTCACGAGTTTGATCTTGGGCATTGTTTTGCCGACATAGATATCGAGGCGATCGGTGCAGGCGCAGTAAAGAATGCCACGAACATGCTTTTCGCCAGGAAGATCAATACCACAAAGATCCCTGTTGTATTTGACAATACCACTACGGCACAGATGCTGGACTTTATATCGGATGCCTTCATAGGTGAAAATGTTGTCAAAGGGAAATCATATTTGCACGACAAAAAGGGGCAAACCTGTTTTTCGAGCACGATTACCCTGGCCGACAATCCTCTTGACGGGCGTTCTGTCAGTGCATGTCCATATGACGGGGAAGGGTGCCCTTCTAAGAATACCGTCCTTGTGAAAGATGGCACTGTTTATGCTTTCTTATATGATAGTTACTGGGGGCAGGTATCCAATGAAGGGTCCACGGGAAACTCCGTCAGAAACAGTTATCGGTCAGTGCCGTCATTAGGTGTCAGGCATATATGTATGGATCCTGGCAGAGAGGATATAATGCAAAAAATGAGAGGGTTAAAGCATATCTTGAAAATTACCGATATAATGGGTATGCATACTGCTAATCCGGTTACCGGAGAATTCTCAGTAGGTATAAACGGGTTGTTTCTGGAGGGAAACGAGGTCTTGTATCCTGTTCGGGAGGCGGCATTGTCCGGGAATATTTATGAGATGTTTTCCCGTGTAGGTGCTGTTGGAAATGATGTAAGAGAATTCGGCCATGTTTTGTGCCCATCTGTTCTTATTGAAGAGATGGACATAAGTTCGCAGTAGAGGGTATATATGAGATTGCACTGGACAATACTCGTGGTCTCCAAGGAAAATGAGGGGATCAGAAAATTCAAGATATCGGCTGTGAGTATCATTCTTGCAGTGCTTATTGTTTCAGGTCTTGCGGGGTTCTCCGCGATTGCAGGTTATGAGCTCTACAACCTCCGTACCGATTTATCCCGTATTGCCTTGATTAAGGAAAGAAACGAGGAGCAGAGCAGGCAGATTGAGACCCTCTCCGAAAAGGTCGCCACACTTGATGAAGAAATGATCGTGCTTCGCGGTTTTAACCGTTATCTCAGCGGCATCGCAAAGGTCGATATAGACGCACCTGAAGAGATTATAGGAGTCGGAGGAGGAGGTGCCAATTCTCTTGCAGCAGGAAAAAATACCCCTGTACTCACCGAAAAGATTCTTACCAGAAATCTACACGCACACATTAAACAGCTCAGTGATGATATCAGTATCGAGAAAGAGGTTTCAACAGAGCTTCTCGCACAGATCGAAAGGCAGCGATCTCTTATGGCTCACACCCCTTCTTCATGGCCGACCCGGGGATGGATTACATCCAGCTTCGGATGGCGAGAATCGCCCTTTACCGGAAAAAAAGAGTTTCACAAGGGTATTGACATTGCTTCAAGAAAGGGGACCCCTATATATGTCCCTGCTGACGGGATTATCACTTCATATCGCAATAACGGTGCATATGGTAATCTTCTCGTGATTAACCACGGTTACGGGATTGTAACCAGATATGCTCACCTTATGGAATCAAATGAAATAGAAGTGGGGAAACGTGTCCGAAAAGGGGATAAAGTAGCTCATATAGGCAATACAGGGCGATCGACAGGTTCCCATCTCCATTATGAGGTCCTTATAAACGGGATACATGTCAACCCTCAAAGATACATGTTGAAATAGTCTTTTTGATATTCTATTTACAACTGATATTCCCAGACAAAAAAAAGGACAGGACACCCTTATGTATAAATGGCTCCTAAAGATAATCGGCAGTAAGAACGACCGCGAACTGAAGCGCTTGAATCCGCTTGTGGAAAAGATAAATTCATTCGAGAAGGAGATTCAGGCCAAGGATGATGCGGCTCTTAAGGCGATGACCCCTTATTTCAAGGAGAAGCTTGAATCAGGAGCAAGCCTCGACGACATTCTTCCCGAGGCATTTGCCACGGCAAGAGAGGCATCGCGAAGAACCTTGGGGATGAGACCTTTTGACGTGCAGCTGTTAGGCGGGATAATACTCCACCAGGGGAAGATAGCTGAAATGAAGACCGGTGAAGGTAAGACCCTTGTCGCAACCATGCCGGTATACTTGAACGCTCTTACAGGAAAAGGCGTACACGTTGTCACAGTCAATGATTATCTCGCCAGAAGAGATTCTGAATGGATGGGGCATATCTATAAATTTCTAGGTCTCGACGTGGGTGTGATTGTGCATGGCCTGGACGATATTCAGCGAAAGGCAAATTACCGTGCAGACATAACCTATGGTACGAATAACGAATTCGGGTTCGATTATCTAAGAGACAATATGAAGTTTACCTTTGAAGACTATGTTCAGAGAGATTTCTACTATGCCATAGTGGATGAGGTTGACTCCATTCTGATTGATGAAGCACGGACACCTTTAATCATCTCCGGACCCGCAGAAGAATCCACCTCAAAGTATTATGATGCCAATAACGCAATAATGCAGATGCTCAGGCTAAAGAATGCCGATGAGCTGTATACAAAGGATGAGAAGGCCAATACAGTGGTATATTCCGAGGAAGGGATCGAGGTGCTGCAGCAGATCCTTTCAAAGCCTAATCTTTACGAGCCTTCCGAATTTGAAACCGTGCATCATCTCAACCAGGCACTGCGTGCCCATATCCTTTTTACACGAGACAAGGATTATGTGGTCAATGAAGGAGAGGTCGTCATCGTGGATGAATTCACCGGCAGATTAATGCCGGGGAGAAGATACTCTGAAGGGCTTCACCAGGCACTTGAAGCAAAGGAAGGGGTAAGGGTGGCAAACGAGAACCAGACACTGGCCTCGATTACCTTCCAGAATTACTTCAGGATGTATGAAAAGCTTGCAGGCATGACCGGTACTGCCGAGACCGAGGCCCTTGAATTCAAGAACATATATGGGCTGGATGTGATGGTGATGCCTACGAACATGCCCATGATACGCAAGGATAACGCGGATGTTATCTATAAAACAGAGACTGAGAAGTATCGCGCCGTGGTTAAACAGATCATTGATTGCCATGAGAAGGGGCAACCTGTTCTGGTAGGAACGAGCTCAATCGAGAGTTCAGAGAAGGTATCGAAGCTGCTGAAGAGAAAGAGTTTCCCGCATAATGTCCTTAATGCAAAACACCATGAACGGGAAGCAGAGATAGTTGCTCAGGCAGGGAGAAAAGGGGCAGTCACCATTGCAACGAATATGGCAGGTAGAGGAACGGATATCATGCTTGGCGGCAACCCCGAGTTTCTCACAAGGCAGTTTGCAGGTATTGATGAAGACAAGTACACAGAAAGAATAGATAAATTCAGGCAGCAGTGTTTGCAGGAACATCAGGAGGTAATAGCTGCCGGAGGACTCTTTATCCTGGGAACAGAAAGACACGAAAGCAGGCGTATTGACAACCAGCTCAGAGGTCGTTCAGGCAGACAGGGTGATCCAGGTGAATCGAGATTTTTTCTGAGCCTGGAAGATGATCTGCTGCGTATATTCGGTTCGGAGCGCATATCGGCAATCATGGACAGGCTCGGTGTCGGCGAGGATGAACCCATTGAACACAATCTCATCTCAAGGAGCATCGAAGGTGCTCAGAGAAAGGTAGAGGGAAGAAATTTCGAAATAAGAAAGCACCTTCTTGAATACGATGACGTCATGAACAAGCAGAGAGAGGTCATTTATACTCAGAGACGGAAGATCCTCTCTGAAGAAAACCTCAGAGGTTATATTGAAGAAATCATAGATGAACTTCTCGACGAGGTTATTGATAATTATGTACCGAAGAAGGCCCCGCTGGGTGAATGGGATATGGAAGGTCTCAATCTCTGGGTAAAGAATACCTTTGATTTCCAGCTTCAATACACCCCTGAAAAGGGACATACCTCTGAACAGGTATACGATGCATTGCGTCAGGAGATTATCGATCGATATGATGAAAGGGAACAGGAGTTTACACCAAATATCATGAGGCTTGTCGAAAGGCAGATTCTCCTGCTTACACTGGACAGTCTATGGAAGGATCACCTTTTGTCCATGGACCATCTGAAAGACGGCATCGGCCTGCGCGGGTATGGGCAGAAAAACCCTCTTCGTGAATATCAGAGAGAAGGGTTCGATCTTTTCGTGAACACTCTTTCCCGCATACGTGAACTATCCCTGGAAAGGCTTTTTAAGATTCAGATTCAAAGACAGGAGGATGTTGAGAAGATATCCAATCGAGAGCGCAAACAGAGGATGCAGCTGGGGAGAGGTCCGTCTAAGGAAAAACCTTCCACTGTAAGGCGTACAGGAAAGAAGGTCGGAAGGAATGATCCCTGTCCCTGCGGATCCGGCAAGAAATACAAACAGTGCTGCGGAAGATCAGAATGATTCCGACAGGATTTTCATTTTCAGCGATAAATGCGGGTGTGAAATCACCCCAGCACAAGGGCCTTGATATGGGCCTGATCTTCTGTGACAAGGCAGCCAGTGTCGCCGGTGTATTCACTTCTAACCAGGTTAAGGCCGCTCCGGTAATTATTGGTATGGATCTGGTTAAAACCGGGAGATCACGTTGCGTTGTTGTGAATTCCGGCAATGCAAATGCATGCACAGGGATAAAGGGTATCGAAGATGCCCGTGCAATAACAGCGGCTGTTGCAGACAGACTTGGGGTAGGCCACAGCGAGGTTATACCGCTGTCTACCGGAGTGATCGGGATAGGTCTGCCTGTCGAGAGAATGCTTGATAAGACAGCAGAGATGATAAATGGTCTGGGTGACGATATACATGCATTTTCCAGGTGCATCATGACCACTGATACCTTCCCGAAGATCGCTTTCAGGCAGGCCGGCAATGCCAGAGTGCTGGGGTTTGCAAAGGGTGCAGGCATGATAGCCCCTGATATGGCAACTACCCTGGCAATTGTATTGACCGATGCGGACATAGGATCACAAGTGCTTGATAATATGGTCAAAAGGAGTGTTGCAAGCACATTCAATGCCATAAGTATTGATGGCGATACATCGACAAACGATACACTGATAGCCCTTGCATCCGGATATGTCAGTGAAGATATATCCAAGGTCGAAATAGCAATTCATGAGGTAATACAAGAACTTGCGATGATGATAGTGAGGGACGGTGAAGGTGCAACCAAGGTTGTTGAGATATCGGTAACCGGCACAGTCAATGATGGGGATGCGAAAACAGTGGCCATGAGTATTGCCAATTCTCTGCTGGTTAAGACCGCGCTGTTTGGGTGCGATCCGAACTGGGGGAGGATCATTGCAGCTATCGGGTACAGCGGTGTTTGTATTGAGCCACATGGAATCGAGATCACTATTAATGGGTACACGGTTGTTGAATACGGGGTTGAGGCTGCAGGGTTCGATGAAAATACCTTGCACGATATATTGCAGAACAAAGAGATAGCCATTGCAGTATCTCTTGGGAAAGGATCAGGCGGATTCAAGGTGTTTACCACTGATCTGTCGTATAAATATGTGGAGATCAATTCAGAATATCGTACCTAGGAATACTGATATGATAAAGCCGATAATATATGTTATGTTAAATAATACCCTTGAGTTCCGGGATAGAGTGAATAACCCCTCTTTCATTCAACAATAGTCCACTGCATTCCATGTGCCCTGTAACTCCAGGCACTTCACCGGATATCATCTGTCTCGATATGACCGTGCCACCGTCGGAAACTACCCGGCTTATGATCTCTGAACTGGAGGCCTTTCCACATGCCGTCTCCAGTCTATTTGATCAGTTAACTTATTTGATTGCCTCTTCAATACTCTTCCAGGGGAATCTTTGTGCAATGCTCAACGCCTCATCATATGATATCCCCTCGTAGGCAAGCGTAAAGATCCCGCTTGAACCTTCTGCATTGAGAAGCACGACTATTCCGCCTGAGTCTTCTTTCTTTTCGTGACTGATACCGACCCGGAATCCTGATATGTCCATGGTCTTTACTAATATCTCGGACGAATCCATTGAATAACCTGTCTCAAACGGTGCCCATGCGCCCTGTGCGGCAATTCCGACTATAATCTGTGCGCTCAGTGACTTTCCGTCTTTCTCATATTCACGAACAGCATTGACCATGTCCCCCATGGGGCCGCTCATATTCATGCCCGTGGCATCAGAGGCCTCCCACCCTTGGATGTCGACAAGCAGATTGGCGAGCTCTGCATAACCCGGCATCTGTGCATAGGCCGGCATGAATGAGATGCAGATAATAATTGCAGACAGAAACGTACAGAATATTTTCATATAGATCCCTCCTTGGGTAGATGGGCCTTTTATATTGGAAATGATGTGCAGTTTCAATCCCAATTAGCACAAGCAGACGTTGACTTCTGTTTTTTATCACTATAGCTTTGCTTATGCATAGCGACCTTTATGATTTCATTACCGGGGAGAGAAGTATATTTAAAAGGGTATGGTGATTATAAACCATGGGAATCGTACATATATTACCGCATGAACTCGTCAACCAGATTGCTGCGGGCGAGGTTATCGAACGACCCGCATCTGTTGTCAAGGAGCTCCTTGAGAATGCTCTAGATGCAGGGTCAGACTCTATCGCCGTTGAGATAACCAGAGGGGGGATCGATCTCATACGGGTTGCGGACAATGGTTGCGGAATGGAACAGGATGATCTTGAAACCGCTGTCTTAAGACACGCAACCAGCAAGATAAAGGAACAAAAGGACCTTTTCTCAATACATACTCTGGGTTTCCGCGGTGAAGCACTGCCGAGCATTCTTTCGGTAAGCAGGGCTGATATCTCAACGAGGCCCCACAAGTCTTCAAAAGGCCGGGCAGTTTCTATCGAGGCAGGCAAGGTTGTGAACAAGACACTCAAAGGCATGCCCGAGGGTACTGTTGTGGAGATCAGAGACCTGTTCTTCAACATGCCTGCGCGCAAGAAATTCTTGAAGACCACTGCAACCGAACAGAGACATATCGCTGATATCATATCCCGGTATGCAATAGCCTGCCCATCCATACGATTTCTTCTCACAATAGACGGAAGAACCGTATTGAACCTCAGGCAGGATTCAACCCTTGAAGAAAGGGTTGGATCAGTCTGGGGAAAAGGACTGCGAAGCACATGGAGAACCTTCTTCCAGGAAAGGCCCGGATTGTGTATACACGGCATTGTTGCAACCCCTGAAGAAACAAGGCCGAACCGCAGCGGGATATATACTTATGTGAACAACAGATCGGTAAGGGACCAGACCCTTACCTCGGCGATTATTCAGGGTTATCGCGGCCTTCTCATGAAGCAGCGTTATCCTCATGCTATCCTTTTTGTAGAGATCGACCCCCTTGAGGTTGATGTCAATGTGCATCCTGCAAAGGCAGAGGTGCGCTTTAAGAATGGCTCTGCCATGTTCGGGCTTGTTGCAAATACCATTGAGAAAACATTTCAGACTCAGCACATAGAATCATTTCCGAGCGCAAAAGATACTCCTTCACATTTTACTGTGCAGGAACACATGCCGTTGCAGTATAAAAGCAGGCCGTTGCCAGCAATGGATCAGGGATCGATCTCTCAAAAAATCCTTTTTGAACAGACAAAGACAACATATGCCGACAAGGCGGTTATCGGTACTTTGCATTCGACCTATATCCTTCTGGAAGGACATTCATCCCTGTACATAGTAGACCAGCACGCAGCGCATGAACGGATTACATATGAGAAACTCAAAAGCATTTACACACAGCAGAGCATACAGAAACAGATGCTTCTCACACCTGTTGTTCTGGAGCTTACACCTGTTGAGTACAGTGCATTCGACGAGATATCATCATATGTATCTTCAATGGGAATTGAGACTGCCCCTTTCGGCGAATCTGCTCTGGCGGTCAGGTCCATACCCGTAATACTTGATAAGGGTGATATAAGAGCGATAATCTTTGATCTTATCCATGAAGTACTACAGGAAAACAGCAACACAAAGGATTACCTGCACGATATTCTTGCCTCTATTGCATGTCATGCAAGCATCAGGTCCGGGGATTGTCTTGCCGCCTCAGAGATACAAGCCTTGCTCAAAGACCTTGATGATATCGGTTCTCCATTGACCTGTCCGCATGGCAGGCCGTTATTCAAAAGGATCAGCTCCGAGGAGATTGAACGTTGGATCAAAAGACGCCCCTGATCGTCCTTACCGGCCCCACTGGTGCCGGTAAGACCGCGATAGCAATCAAACTGGCTCTTTCCTACCCCATAGATGTGATATCCGCCGATTCCATGCAGGTTTATAGATATATGGATATTGCCACGGCAAAGCCCGGCAGAAAAGAACTGTCTGTTCTTCCTCATCATCTCATTGATATTGTAGATCCTGATGAGGATTTCAATGCAGGGATGTTTGCTGACCTGGCTGGCCGGCAGATCACAGAACTGCGTTTACACGGAAGGATTCCGATTGTGGTCGGAGGTACCGGCCTGTATATAAAATCCCTTGTATACGGGCTGATCCCGGCACCTGCAAAATCAGAGAAGTTGCGCAGCTATTTGAGAACATTGAGCAGGGAAAAAGGGATGTGGTTTCTCTGGCACTTTCTGGCCATGCTCGACCCTGCATCTGTGCAGAAGATAACCCCCAATGATTCCGCAAGGATATTCCGTTATCTGGAGATTATCTTTCTCTCCGGTATAAGGCCGAGCGGTCTTCAGGGCAGACACGGTTTTGCCGAGCCTGCTTACAGTGTGCATACCGTATGTATCATGCCGGATCGGCAGAGACTGTACCATTCCATCGATCGCAGGGTATATGATATGATAGATCAGGGCCTTGTCGATGAGACCAAGGGGCTTCTTGAAAGGGGTTATACCCCGGCTTTAAGATCCATGCAGACCCTTGCCTATAAGCATGTAATCAGATATCTGAATTCAGAGCTGAGCCTCGATGAAGCTGTCTCTCTGATTCAGCGCGATACCAGGCACTATGCGAAACGTCAGATAACCTGGATCAGATCGCATCATGAGCAGGATTGTTATTACAATGCCGAGAAAGCGGTACAGGTCATCTCGCATCTGATCGATGAGATATACCGTACATCATGAGATCATGCAGGCGATGACACCAAAGACAAATGCGATCAGGTTCATCATGATATTCCTGGTCAGACAAGAACATATGAGCCTATGATTGTGCATATGTCCCACATCATGTGTGAATGCCTAAGCGATAAGTTCTGGAGCCAGTGCAGCAAGAACAGGTCCGGGCTGTATCAGTTCAAAGTTTGCACAGCAAAAAAGAGAAGTTCAAGCATGTCCTGTCTGATGATATCCCTGTTTATCTGCTATTGGTATCTTGTTGCATCAGGTATTTTCATATATGGCAAGGCATCGTTTATATGATAAGGGGTAATTCGTGATTCACAATACAAAACGTTATTTTGAAAGACGCCTGCGCAAGAAGACAGGTTCTGCCATACACGATTACCGTATGATTGAAAACGGAGACAGGGTTCTTGTAGCTGTCTCGGGAGGGAAAGACTCCATAGTTCTTCTCAAGGTTCTTTCTGATCTCTGCAGGGCCGCCCCTGTAAACTTCGAAATCATTCCAGTACATATCTCGACAGGTTTTGAAAAGGATTTTTCACGTATTAACAGATGGATCGAGCAGTCTCTCCACCTTGAGGTGGTGGTGTTTGAATCCGGAATATCCGAGATATTGAAAAAGGCCTCGGATCCGGACAAAAGTCCATGTGCACTGTGTTCGAGGCTCCGCAGAGGAATGCTCTACAGCCTGGCGGAAGAGAAAGGAGCTTCTTCCATTGCCCTGGGACATCATATGGATGATGTTGTTGAGACATTCTTGTTGCGCTGTCTTTTTACAGGCCAGATAGGGGCAATGGCGCCGTCGCGGTATTCAAATGACGGAAAGAACAGGGTGATAAGGCCCCTTGCATATTGTACGAATGAGATGATAAAAGAGTACTTTGCCTTTCTGGATATCGAACCGGTTGAAAACTCATGTGTGATACGTGCAGACGGGAAAAGAGACCTGATACGCAAGTACATTGATATGGTACAGAGAGATATTCCCTCGGCAAGGAATTCCCTTTTTGCCGCTTTGGGGAATATCGACATGAAGAGTATGTGTTTAAAGGAAAACAGCTGTGCGAATCATCATCGAAGCTGACAAGCCAAAGCCAAGGGCGATAAAACGTGTGGCGGAGATCCTTTCTGCCGGAGGGATTATCGTATATCCCACCGATACGGTTTACGGGCTGGGATGCTGTATTACAAACAAGAAAGGCATAGACAGGATCAATTCCATCAAGGCATCGGTCAAACCCAGGAGCATAATGTTCTCGGACATCAAGAGTATGAGCATGTATGCTAAGATCTCCAACGAGGCATTTCGTGTACTGAGAAATCTTCTTCCCGGTCCGTATACCATCATACTTCCGGCAACCAGGCTGGTCCCCAGGCTCCTGCAATCGAACAGGAAATCCATAGGTGTACGTATACCCGACCACTGGTTTTGCAAGGCAATCGTGGATGAAATCGGCGAGCCGATAATCACCACAAGTGTCCCTCTGTATCACGAAAGGCTTCATATAGACCCGGTTGAGATAGACGATGATCTCGGTCACAGGGTGGATGTGATTGTCGACAGCGGTATCCTGCCCGACATTCCATCTACAATGGTATCCCTGGAAACAGGTATTCCACAGGTGATCCGTGAGGGGCTGGGCCCGGTTGACATATTCGGATAAATCTCAATGAATAGGACATAGGCGCATGAAAAAGATGCTGATAAATGCGATCCACCCTGAGGAGATCAGGGTCGCGGTTGTCGAAGAAGGTCTCCTCAAGGAATTGCACATTGAAAGTGCATTGAAAGAACAGCTCAGAGGAAATATCTTCAAGGCAAGGATCTCGAAGATCGATAAAGGTCTCGATGCCGTCTTTGTGGATTATGGAAGGGAAAAGAACGGCCTGCTGCCCATCGGAGATATCAATCCCGCTTTTATACCCGGCGCTGAGCCAGGCATGGATATAGCCTCTGTGCTGAGAACGGGCCTTGAGATACCGGTTCAGGTAAGCAGGGAGGAAAAGGCTGCCAAAGGTGCACTGCTTACCATGGATATCTCCATCCCGGGAAGATATATGGTCCTTATCCCGAAGCACGAGATTGCGGGCATATCGCGGAAGATCGATGACGAGGCGCAGAGGAAACGGCTCAAGGAGATCATCGAACAGCTTCAGCTTCCCTCGGACATGGGACTGATTGTTAGAACCGCAGGCATGGATAAAACAAAGGCGGAACTGTCCAAGGACATCAATTATCTTTTGCGGCTCTGGAAAAGCATTGAGCGGGACTATATCAAGATGCCCTGCCCTTGCCTTATTTACCGCGAAGGTGACATCATCATACGTTCCATCCGGGATTATTTCACCGCCGATATGACAGAAATACTCATCGATGATGAAGAAACATATAAAAGGGCGACAATATTCATGAAGAGCGTCATGCCCCGTCACCGCGGGAGGATAAAGCTTTACAAGCAGCCTAAGCCCTTGTTTACCAAATACGATCTTGAACAGCAGATACAGGGGATTTACGACAAAAAGGTAAAACTGAAATCCGGCGGCACCATCGTTATAGAGTCGACCGAGGCCATGGTGGTAATAGACGTGAATTCCGGACAGATCAGAAACAGTAAGAATATAGAAGACACTGCCTTTCTCACCGATATGGAGGCAGCCGATGAGATTGCCAGACAGCTGGTGCTGAGAGACCTGGGTGGCCTTGTGGTAATCGATTTCATAGACATGCGTACAAAAGCTAATATACGCTCTGTGGAAAAGGCACTTAAAGACGGTCTTAAGGATGACCGGGCCCATATTGTCATGGGCAGGATATCAAAATTCGGCATACTCGAGCTTTCCAGGGAAAAACTGTCTTCAACCCTTCTTGAGAAAAGCTATGTACAGTGCCCGGGATGTGAGGGAACAGGGATAGTCCGGTCCGTGGAATCCTCGGCGTTCATGGCTCTGCGAGAGATCCAGCTCTTTATAAACAGAAACAAGGCCAGAAGGCTTCTGGTCGGACTGCCGGGTGATGTGGCCCTGTATCTTCTCAATCAGCAGAGAAGACACCTGGCAAGGCTCGAACAGGAATTCTCAGCCGAGGTGCAGATCTATTCTCTTGGCACACTCAAGCACGGTCAGATCCAGATTGATCTTCAGGAACCAACCGCATGAGATCTTTTTTTCATATGATACTCAGCGATGCCTTTCATGATGTATCATCCTGGTCTGCAGGCATTGCGATACATACATGAAGCTCTGATATTGACATTACTTTTACATCCAGTTTCTTTTATCGGGGTATAACATCGACAAACAAATCGGTTTATCATATCAGATATATTATAG
>DSAD01000262.1 GCA_011372875.1 Deltaproteobacteria bacterium | reverse complement strand
TATTAGAAATGTTCGATGAAAGAGCTTGTCAAGACAGTATCAGATGCCGAGAAAAACCTCAGAATAGATAAGGTAGTGCTGGGGCTTGGATATATTGCGGTCGAGCTTGAGGGAAACAGGGTTGGTCTCAGCGCGAATATCGCAGATACGTCGATCATGGGATGTTCGGTTTACAGCCGTGCAGGAACCCTTAAGGGATCAACTGTTGCCGAAATAGTAGAGCTGGGTGCCAAGGAACACCTCTTTTCAGGGGCAATCGCCCTTGCAGCGATAAATGCAATCAGAAATACCGTGGATCTCTCCACCGGAGTAGATGTGTTTGAGCGCATGGCTGTGCAAAGAGGTGAGATGATAGTCATGGTCGGTTTTATAGCCCCGGTTGCACAGATGCTGAAAAAGGCGGGAGCTGAGGTAAGCGTCTTTGAAAAAAGAGAACTCGACACGGGCTTTATCAGACCGGTGCAGGAAATGCCCACGGCTTTTGCAGAGGCAGATATTATTATATTGAGCGCAACAACGATCATGAACAACACTATCGGTGAGCTTCTTTCTCTGCCGAACACGGCACGCGATGTGATCCTGATGGGACCTTCAACGCCTATGATTCCCGATGCCTTCGCTGCAACGACCATCACCTACCTGGCAGGTTCGGCGGTGACCGACGGCAAAAAGGCCATACAGATTGTTATGGAAGGAGGGGGCACTCAGGCATTGTATAGAGCCGGTGCCATGAAAAAGATACACCTGGAGGTTCATCGATGACACCCCTTATCGATACCCACAAGCGACAGATCAGATATATGAGGATATCCATAACTGACCGATGTAATTTTCGGTGCAGGTATTGCATGCCATCGGGAGGTATAGAGTGGTTGCCTCATGAAGAAATAATGAGATACGAGGAATACCTCCGGATCCTCAAGATCTCTATACCCCGAGGAGTGGAAAAGGTTCGCATTACCGGAGGAGAGCCCCTTGTTCGTAAAGGCCTGGCTGAATTCATAGAAGCCGTCAAAGGTATTGACGGCTTAAAAGAGCTTTCTCTGACAACAAACGGGTTTTTATTACCCTTACATGCTGCCGACCTGAAACGTGCCGGGCTTGACCGGGTAAATATCAGCCTCGATACCTTGGACAGGGACAAGTTCTCGTATATAACCAGGGTAAATGCCTTTGACCAGGTTATGGAAGGGATTATGACGGCTCTGGAATATGAATTCTCCCCGGTCAAGATAAATGTTGTTGCCATCAGAGGTTTTAATGATGATGAAATCAATGCGTTTGCCGCGTTGACGGTGAACAGCCCTGTTGAGGTCCGTTTTATCGAGCTCATGCCCATGGGTTGCGCCTCACGGTATGCAGATCGAGAGATTATCTCCTCTAACGAGATCATGCGGATAATAGAAGACCGGCATGGAACGATGATCCCCGTGGAATATACCCAAGGACCTGCGAGGGTATTCAGGATCGAGGGTTCTCGTGGGAAAATCGGCATCATTGGTGCTATGAGTGAACATTCCTTCTGCAGTACCTGCAACCGCATTCGCATTACCGCTGAGGGGTCTCTGCGGCCATGCCTGTTTTGTGATGATCACATTGATCTTCTCACACCGATGAGGCAGGGTATATCAGAAGCTGAACTAGAAAAATTGATTGAAGAAGGTGTGATGCTCAAACAGAGGTCACATGGCATGTGCATAGGACAACACATTATTCCTAATCAAGGTTGTAGTGCGTTAATGAATACCATCGGCGGCTGAAGGATTACTGGTTAGCCTGTTTCCTTGCAGAATCGATCAGTCTGTTGAAGGAAATAAGATCGTTCTTGAAGAGGACCCTGTTGGTATTCAGAAACAGCAGCCCTGACTTCTTACCAGGAACCTCGTCGGGAGACACCCATACCACCTTGCAATACAAAGATATACCGGGTGTATCCTGGGGTTGATTGATAGCAAGACGAACAACCGAGTCCAGTTCTAGATTGGCCCCCTCAATACATACGCCATCTTCGCTTGCATTGATAATGGAGATGGAGTTCATTTTCTCCTGGTGTTCTACGGATCCGATCATATCCTTCAGATGTATTCTTTCCAGGGTACGTTTATCTTTCTCGCTGTGCATGCACGTACGATATCTTGAAAAGACAGTGTATGTCAAGAGCTGAAACAGTAGAGTGAAACAGTAGAGCTGAAACAGTATATGCAGATTTGCAAATGTGTGTTCACGCAGTATTATTCATAGAAAGACAAGGCACATGTACTGTACCAGGAGGGCTTGGCAGGAAAAAAGAGGAGGTGGTTCATGATACGAGATATTCAAAAAATGTCTTTGAAAGAGTATGATGTCCTGATTATCGGCGGGGGAATCACCGGTGCCTTTATTGCCTGGGACGCGGCACTGAGAGGTCTCAGGACAGCCCTGGTCGACAAAGGCGATTTTGGTGCTGCTACATCTGCTGCGACATCCAAACTAATACACGGCGGACTGCGTTATCTGAAAACTCTTGAGGTCGGTCTTGTCAGGGAATCTCTTCAGGAAAGACGGATTATGGAGATTATTGCCCCGCATCTCGTGTATCCTGTTCCCTTTGTGTTTCCTGCATATGGATGGGGAAAGAGAGGACTGCCTGCCGCCTTATCCGCGATGGTGTTTTATGACACGCTTTCATATGACAGACGATGGATCAATGACGACGACAAAAAAATCCCCGGACATGAGAAGTTTTCAGCAGAAGAGATCCTTGAGATGGAACCGATTCTTGCCCCTGAAGCTCTCAAGGGCGGCGTTATCTATTATGACTGCCAGATGTATAATCCGGAAAGGCTAACCCTGGAGCCGATTCTTTCAGCTGCAGAATATGGTGCGAATGTAGCCAACTATGCCCTGGTGGAAGACCTCATAGTTAGCGGTGATACCATAGAAGGTGCTCGTGTACGGGATCTCCTGAACGACAGCATGTATGAAATCAAGGCTAGAGTGACGGTAAATGCTTCAGGGCCCTGGGCAGACCTTTTGCTTGGGAGGATAAGGGGAAAAAAACACCATCGGCTGGTACGTTCAAAGGGGATTCATATCATTACCAGATCTTTGCATAAAGACCATGCCATAGTTTTACAGACGCTTGGCGGACGGCACTTTTTTATCCTGCCGTGGAGAGGCCACAGCCTTATCGGCACGACAGACACGGCGTATAAAGGGTCCCCTGATGATTTCAGGGTGAAGCGCAGGGACATAACGGATTTTCTGGATGAGATCAACAAGACCGTTCCTGCGGCACGGCTCAATGAAAGTGATGTGCTTTTTCACTATGGAGGGCTCAGGCCGATCGTGGAAAAGGAGACGAGTGTGGAGGTGGAGGTATATGATGCCTCTAGAAAGTATGAACTCTATGACCACGAAAGAGATGAAGGCATAAAAGGGTTTGTAACCGCTATCGGCGGCAAGTATACAACATCGAGAAATATGGCGCGTCAACTGGTGGATATTATCTGTAAGAAACTCGGCTGCGAAACGCTCAAATGCTTCACCCATACAACCCCTCTGTACGGCGGAGAGATCGGGAGGTTTGCTAGTTTTGTGGATCGTTCCAGGAAGAGGAAGGTCCGAGGACTGAGCGACGATATCATTGAGAATCTGTGCCGGAACTATGGTTCAAGATACCTTGATGTCATTGAAACGGTAAATAAAAAATATCTGGAAAGGATCTGTGAGCAGTTTCCGGATATCATGGCAGAGGTCCCCTATGCGATCCATAAAGAAATGGCTCTCTCTCTGTGCGACGTGCTTTTCCGGCGTACCGGGCTTTGCACGCTGGGCAATCCGGGACAGAATGTTATAGAAAGGGTGGCGGATATTATGGGACGGGAACTGAAATGGAAGAGGTCGATAAAAAACAGGGAGATAGATAAGGCCCTCGATGTCTTTACCCTTGTGTAAATACCCTTGCGATAGTATCTGTACACTGCTTAGATTACAGAAAAGAAAAAGAGAACGCACACCATGAAGGGAAGAAAGATCCTCCTCGTTAATCCCTGGATTCATGACTTTGCCGCGTATGACCTGTGGGCCAAACCCCTGGGTCTTTTGTATATCGGGTCTGTTCTGAGAAGAAACGGCTGTGAGGTATCGTATATGGACTGCCTGAGGGCTCCCCATCCGCATATGGAGACAAAGGCACCGAAGATAACCGATCAGGGACATGGAAAATATTACAGGCAGATTATCAAAAAGCCGGACCGGCTGCGAGATATCAAAAGGAACTACAGCAGGTATGGTATCAGCATCGAGGCCTTTGAACATGACCTTTTGAGCGCTGTCAGGCCGGATGCCGTTCTGGTAACCTCACTGATGACCTACTGGTATCCAGGTGTTTTTGAGGCCATCTCCTGCATAAAAGAGGTCTTTGCTGGCATTCCGGTCATACTGGGCGGTATCTATGCCACTTTATGCACAGACCATGCACGAAGATATTCGGGGGCTGATTATGTTGTAGCAGGTGAAGGTGAACAGCAGATACTGTCTCTTTTTGAAGAACTCTGGGGTAATCCGGCAACATGGGTCCCTGATCTGGCAAATCTCGATAACCTTGACTACCCCTGCTATGATCTTATCGACGATCTGAAATACGTCTGCATACAGACTTCCAGAGGATGTCCGTTTAACTGTACCTACTGTGCCTCACGGTTTCTCTCGCCCTGCTTGCGCAGGAGGGATCCTTTTAAGGTGGTCGATGAGATCGCATGGTGGAACCGGACAAGGGAGGTTGTGGATTTTGCCTTTTATGACGATGCCCTGCTTTGCCAGAGCGATACCTTTGCCCTGCCCATGATGAAAGAGATTGTAAAAAGACGGCTTGATATACGGTTTCATTGTCCCAACGGGCTTCATATACGTTCGATTACAAAAGAGGCAGCTTCATTCATGAAAGAGTGCGGATTCAGCACGATCCGGCTTGGGCTGGAGACGAGCGACCCTCTTCGCCAGGAGATGTCGGGGGGAAAGGTTGTGAACGAGGATTTCCTGCGCTGCATGGAAAACCTCTGCGAGGCAGGATTTTCATCAACGGATATCGGTGTATACATCCTGTGCGGTCTTCCAGGACAGAGGGCCCAGGAGGTTCTTGATGCCGTGAATCTCGTTAAAAGCGTACAAGCCCGCCCGATGATAACGGAATATTCCCCCATACCTCATACAAAAGACTATGAGGATGCCCTTCGGACGAGCCCGTATAACATTTCACAAGAGCCGTTGTACCAGAACAATTCCTTCCTCTCCTGCCGATGGGAGGGTCTGACCCTGGAAGACTACCGGCGGATCAAAAATGCAGCGCGGGCAAAACCATAGAAGAATCCACGGTGGAATTGACCGACGAGGGGCTATTCAACCCGGTGCCTTTCAGAAAAGTTTTGCCATGCGAACAAATTCCAGAAAGCCCTCTCTCTCACATTGAAGTGCGTCTTTGAGAGAGACCTGATCTCTCTTCTCGATAAGCTTTTTTATCTGCATGAGAATGTCCTGGTTTACCGAGCATATGTCCCGGGCGATTTCAAGGGCCCGCTCAACCAGCTGTGCATGAGGCACGACCTCGTTAACCAGTCCGCATGCAAGGGCCTCCTCTGCACAGACCGGTCTGCAGGTAAAAGACATCTGTTTTGCCTTTTTCTGACCCACTGCTTGCTGAAGCAGTTGCGTCATCCCCCACCCGGGGTGGATGCCGACTTTGGCATGGGAATCGATAAACCGGGCATTTTCCGATGCAATGAGAAAATCGCAGTTGAGAGCGAGCTCAAAACCGCCGGTTATGGCGTTGCCGTTTATTGCGCCGATAATGGGCTTGCTGCATGCACTGAAGACATCCGGCATGTCCTTTCCATCGCCACGGGGATCAAGGAGGTTGTCCTTGCCGATAACATTGAGGTCGATTCCGGAACAGAATGATTTGCCGTTTCCGGTAATCACGGCAACCCGGATTTCAGGATTCCGGGAGACTTCATCGAGGTTATCATAAAGATGTACAAGCAGGTCCTGGCAGATCGAGTTATGCCTGTCGGGCCGGTTCAGGGTGATAAGGGCAATACCATCGGTTACGTCAAACAATACGGTTTTCTCCACAGCAGAACTCCTTTTTTCCAGGAAATCAAAAAACCAGTTTTCGGTTTTATGAAATGATCCTTTTTTCTGAAACGATCGATAAATCTGGGCGAAAAGCCAGAGTCGAACCCTTTTTTCATAACATGAAAGGATATCATGGAAAGGGGGTTCCTTGCAATCCTTACCGCTTTGCCTGCGCTATTTCCTTGCTGTTCAGGCAGGTATATAGATATTATAGCATGTTGATATGGCATTTATATTGCCATACTGGTATAGTTGTCAACATATACTGCAAAAGAACGGAATATATGAGGAGGATACTTATGAAAGCGAGAAAATGGTGTTTGTGGCTCGGTATCATATCGATGATATTGATGCTTGGGGCTTGTAGGTTAGGCAATGTCGGCATGACCATTGTGCAGACATCAGATATCCATCATCATGCAAGCGGGTACGGTCCGTTTCTTGACTACACGCCTCTTGATACATCGGATGCCGACTCGGTAAGAGGCGGCTATGCAAGGCTTGCGGCACAGATCAACGCCATAAGGCAGGAGCAGGCATCGAAGAACATCCCTGTTCTCCTGTTCGATTCCGGAGATTTCCTGATGGGTACAGTGTATGACCTCACTGCGGCCGACCCTGTTGGATTGAAGTTTTTCTCCATGATGGAATATGATGCCATTACCCTGGGCAATCATGAGTTAGACTGGTCTCCTTCGGGTCTGGCCCTGCTTCTTTCCAATTCAATGGCAGGAGGTTTCAGCATCCCTGTAGTGGCAACCAATACGGTTATCCCCGAAGATAACGATCTTCAGCTTCTGGTAGATGCAGGAGCTATCGTGAACAAGAAGATCATAGACCTGTCCTGCGGGGTAAAGGTGGGTATTTTAGGGCTCATGGGACCTGATTCCGATTCAAAGGCGCCGGTAGCGTATCCGGTGACGTTCAACCATGATTATGCCTTCATTCAGCAGCAGGTCGATGAGTTGAGAAACAAAGATAAAGTAAAGCTGGTAATTGTCCTGTCTCATGGAGGTATCAACTCAAACGGTACCGGAGATGATGCAGACCTTGCAGCAAACGTCCACGGGATTGATATCATCGCTTCAGGCCATTATCACACAGCCACGCAAGAAGCGGTGGTTTCCGGGGTGTCCGACACGATCATCTTCTCTCCCGGCGAGTACGGGGAATATCTCAGCAGGCTGGATGTAACATATAATGTTTTTCTGCGCAGGATAACGAAAGTTGACTTCTCGCTCATTGCAATGGATGACAGCATAGATGGTGATCCTTTTATCCAGGGCATGGTTGAAATGTATCATGCGGCAATGAATGCAACCCTTGCAGAAAACCTGGGACTGCAGGTCGACAGTCCGATATCGTCCACCACGTTTGCCCTGGAAAAGGCCCCGCTGACGGTAACAGGCATAGGCAGTCTCGCGGCTGATTCTCTGCGTGGTGTTGCAAGCGCCCTGGCTCCTTTAAATGACGGAAATCCCTATGATGTGGGTATCGTTGCCAGCGGGGTTATCAGAGACGATATTTACCCGGGCAATACCGGGATTATCACGTTTTCAGATGTGTACAACATGCTTCCTCTGGGTATTTCTCCCAATGACCAGTCCGTGCCGGGTTACCCGCTCATGTCGGTCTATACAACGGGCATGGATCTCTATACCATATGCGAAGTCGGCCTTTCTCTTTCAAGGATGATGGGATCGGATTACTATCTGAATTTTTCAGGCATCAGGATCGATTACGATCTGTCCCAGGCAGCCACGTTCTCCGGTGTACAGGCTGTATATCTCTATCCGAGCGATGATACGTTCTGCGTTACCGAACCGACACTGGTAAATCCTTATGATCCCGATGCACGTTACCATATCGTGGTAGATCTGTATGCCCTGCAGATGCTTAATGTCGTCAACTCCTATGGGTTTGCCATCAATCCCATGGATGTCTCATTTATCGACAGGGGTATTGATGAGGGTGTTCAGGAGATAAAGGAATGGATGGCCCCGCTGAATTTCATGCCTCTATTAGGTGGCAGCATCCCTTCATCAATCTATGGTCCGGGGGGCATGGCTATGGACAGGGTAAATTATGTAACAAACTGATACTATCAGGGTAAAAAATAAACCCTCGGGCCTTTGTCCCGTACATACGGATATTTGCCGGGAACAAAGGCCCTTTTCGTTTGCATATATTCAGCAACATGATGAGAGTACATGCTTTAGCCCACATTGTGCGGTTGGACACATTCATAGAGCATAAAATTCGCATAAAGACGCTCCTGCGGGGTTTATTGCTTCTCTCATGAACAATGTAGGGTTTATGATATGTTTCATATCGAACGTAATCCGCCATAGAGGGCTGGTCTTATCGTTCGCAAGGTCTGTGTTGCAGTATTCATAACAAATCCATTAACTTTTTGGTACAACTCGTGTAATAAGAAGACGAGATGAGAATCTGTTATAAACCCATCGGGGTGATGCACTGCGAACTGCATCATGCGCATGATGCCCCCCGCTTTTACAACTGTTCCAAGATAAAAGGGACTATCGAGGTTTTCGAGCCTTATGTGGAAGGCCTTGAAGGCTTGGACGAGAACGAGTTTATCGTGGTGCTCTTTCACTTTCATCTCTCCAAAGGCTTTACGCTGAAACAGACAAGTCCTGCAGGAAAACGTAAGGGGGTATTCAGTCTGTGCTCTCCAATGCGGCCAAACCCCATCGGGATGTCCATCCTGAGGTTGAAAGAGGTTCAACCACCGCTTGTTTTTGTGGAACATGTGGATATGCTCGACAAAACGCCGATTCTGGATATAAAGCCCTATAAACCCCTTCAAGAGAGCCCTTCCGGATGATCATGCCCTTTTTAAGAGATCAATAATGGATTGAATTTTCTTCTTCGATATGGTTTTACATCAGTTGTTAAAACACGCAATCGGAGGTGTGCTTGATCTATAATATGCTGCTCACAACATTCGGTGGGCTGGGTCTGTTTCTGTTCGGCATGCATACCATGTCGAACTCTCTCCAGAAGATTGCTGGGGCGAGGTTGAGACGCATTCTTCAGACGCTCACCACGAACAGGGTAGTGGCTGTGCTCGCAGGTACGGCAATAACCGCCATTATTCAGAGCTCAAGCGCTACAACGGTTATGACCGTAGGACTGGTCAATGCCGGGCTCATGACATTAAAACAGGCAGTAGGCGTGGTCATCGGGGCTAATATCGGTACCACCATTACAGCTCAGATCATCGCATTCAAACTTACCGATATCGCACTGCCTCTAATCGGCATCGGCATGTTCATGAAGCTTTTGAGCAAGAAGGAGTCCGTCAAGTTCTGGGGAGATTTCTTCCTCGGTTTCGGTATGCTCTTCTACGGTCTGCTGGTCATGACAAACGGGGTCATGCCGCTCAGATCAGCACCATGGGTTAGTGAGTTCTTTATTCATTTTTCAAGAAGCCCGATCCTCGGTGTCGCTGTGGGGACGATTATAACTATACTTTTTCAGAGCAGTTCGGCCACCGTGGGTCTTGTAATTGCCTTGGCATCCACCGGGGTTGTGGATTTTTACGGGGCCGCAGCTTTGATACTTGGAGATAACATCGGAACCACGATAACGGCTCAGCTGGCTTCTCTCGGGACGAATGTCTCTGCCAAGAGGGTTGCACGTGCACATTTGCTGTTCAATGTTTTCGGCGTATGCATCATCCTGCTCATATTCCCTGTTTTTGTGCGGTTTGTCGATTTTGTCACCCCTGGAGATCCCTTTCTCGTGGTCGAGGGATATAATGCCTGCAGTGCAAGGCATATCGCCAATTTCCATACTATCTTCAATGTAACGAATTGCCTGATCTTTCTTCCTCTCATGAGTGGGTTGACCAGGCTGAGCACCTATCTTTGTCCAGGAGATGAAAGTCCGAGGAAATACAGGCTTGAGTCTCTCGGAAAGGGTATATTCGAAACCCCTTCCTTTGCGCTTGACGAGGCAAAGGAAGAGATCGACTATATGGGTCACGAGGTCTTCAAGATGCTCGAATTTTCGGAATCCTCCCTCATAGAAAATAAGGGCACGGAAAGGATGTACACGGATGTCATGGAAAAAGAGGACATTGTGGATACCCTTCAGAAGGAGATCAATGATTATCTGACCGAGCTGTCCAGGCAGTCCGTGACCGAAAAGCAGTCAAAAGAGATCTTTTCCATGCTTAACATCGTCAGCAACCTTGAGAGGATAGGGGACCATTGCGAAAGCATTGCCAAGCTCTGCAAGAAGAGAAACGAATTCGGGCTGGATTTTTCCGAGGATGGAAAAAAAGAGATATCCCACATCTACCATCACACTCTTGAATACTTGAGGACTATTATTGTAGCGATTAAAGAGACCCCGAATAATCTCATGGAGGTTGTCAGAAGTTTTGAGCCCAAGCTCAATGCCATGCGTTGGGAGATGAGGGTAAACCATATGCAGCGCCTTAAGACATCCGCCTGTACATCGGATGCCGGGCTCGTTTATGTCGATATTCTCACCAGTTTCGAGAAGATCGGCGACCACGCATACAATATTGCGGAATCGCTCTCAGGGCTGAAGTAAGGAGGACAACATGGAATACGATATGCCCCTGTACAGACCGCCGTCGGAGGCCAGGTCTCTCATATTTCAGATCACGCATGGCTGTTCATGGAACAAATGCCTGTTCTGTGCCATGTACAAAGGCAAGAGGTTCAGAGTACGACCCTTTGAAGAGGTTCAAAAGGACATTATCGAGATGTCATGGCTTCAGCCTCATACAAGGAAGGTGTTTCTTGCAGACGGTGATGTCCTGGCTGCGGACACAGGGTTTATCATAAACGTCCTTGATCTGATAAATGAAAAATTTCCCCGACTTGAACGTATCAGTTCTTATGCCGGCCCGACAAACCTGATGGAAAAGAGCGCCAGTGAACTAAGGGAGTTTAAAAAAAGAAAACTCGATATCCTCTATCTTGGTATAGAATCGGGCAACGAGGATGTCCTGAAAAAGATCTGCAAAGGCGCAACCGGTTCCCAGATCATTAATGGATGCAAAAAGGCCATAGATGCCGGACTTCGGATGTCAACGATCATTCTTCTGGGCCTTGGCGGCGTAAAGGGCAGCTATGACCATGCGAAGGACTCTGCAAAAGTGGTCAATGCAATAGGCCCTCATTTCCTTGCATGTCTCACCCTGATGCTGGGTCCTTATGAAGAAATCTATGAGAAAAAGCTTATGGGAGGGGATTTCAAGCTGCTTGACAAGAAACAGTCAATGATCGAGCTGAGATGGTTTGTCGAAGATCTGGAACTGAGCAACTGCAGGTTCGGTACAGAACACGCATCAAACTATCTCCCATTGAACGGAGATCTTCCGGGCGATAAGGATCGGATACTCAAGCTTATAGACAAGGCCCTGGGGGATGACCATTCAAGACTGACGAGGCCTGAGTGGGCACGAGGTCTGTGATTGACAGATTGCGCAATAATAATATACTGCTCTGTCTTTACGGAGGTGCATCTTGGAGATAAATGCGATAAAGGGGATGAACGATATCCTCCCCGGCGACATAGCAAAGTGGCATTTTGTTGAGAATACCGCCAGAAGGATCTTCCATATCTACGGGTTTACAGAACTGAGAACGCCGGTGCTGGAAAGGACAGAACTCTTTTTCAGGGGAATCGGCGATGATACAGATGTTGTTGAAAAACAGATGTATACATTCACCGACAAATCGGGCACGGCTGTTGCTTTGCGGCCTGAGGCCACTGCTTCGGTTCTGCGTTCTGTCATAGAACACGGCCTTCTCGGCACAGACCCCATACAGAAGCTCTACAGTATGGGCCCTATGTTCCGCTATGAGAGGCCGCAGAAGGGAAGGTACCGACAGTTCCATCAGATAAACGTGGAAAGACTCGGGGAAGACAGTCCTTCAAGTGATGCCGAGACACTGAGTATGGCCTATGCCCTGGCCCTGGCATTGGGCCTGAAGGGTCTTAAAATGGAAGTCAATTCCCTTGGGTGCGATGATTGCAGACAGGAATTCAAGAGAGCGCTCATTGCGTTTCTCAAGGACAAGGAGAAATCGTTGTGTTCGGACTGTTCCCGGCGAATGAAGACCAATCCTCTGCGGGTTCTGGATTGCAAGGTTGTGTCGTGTCGGCAGGCAGTCGAGGGTGCACCTGCTATCGAGGATTTTCTCTGTGAGGGATGCAGGGTGCATTATAACAAGGTTCAAGATGCGTTAAGATCTTTTGACGTCCCTTTTGAAAAGAATCCGCGGCTTGTACGCGGGCTTGATTATTATACAAAAACGACCTTTGAGCTTACGGCAGAAGGCCTTGGGTCTCAAAACGCCGTCGCAGGAGGAGGACGGTACGACAATCTTGTAAAGACCCTCGGAGGTCCGGATGTTTCCGGGATAGGCTTTGCCTTCGGCATAGAGCGGATCATTATGCTTCTTGATCATCATGCCCCGGAAAAGAAAGGATGCTTCGTTGTTTTGCAGGAGGACGATGCAGTGCAGGCATGGGCGCTGGAAGTGCTTTCAATGCTGAGGACAGCATATATTCCGGCCGAAGCGGCATTCAAAAAGAGCTTCAAGGCCCAGATGCGTAAGGCCGGGAAATCCGGGTATCCCCTGTGTATAATACTTGGCCAGGCCGAACTGGAGAAATCCATGGTGACCATCAAGGATCTGAGAGATTCATCACAGATTCAGGTTTCAAGGACGGAAGCGCTCAAAAAAATCAGATCCATGCTGGATAAGCAAGGAGAAAAAAAGTGAGTTCTAATATTCAGGGATGTAAGCGTACACACTACTGTGGAGAAGTACACCATGCGGAGAAAGGGTCCCGGGTAACCATTGCCGGATGGGTTCAGCGCTCAAGAGATCTGGGCGGATTGATATTCATAGACATAAGAGACCGTACCGGTATTGCCCAGGCGGTTTTCAATCCGGAAACTCATCCTCAGGCTCATGCCCTTGCACGCAGCGTTAAACCGGAATACTGCATCGTTGTCACAGGACAACTCGGTCAAAGACCTGACGACATGCGCAATCCGAGCATGCCCACAGGAGACTTCGAAATACTGGTGGATGAGGTTGAGATACTTAACGAATCTCAGACGCCGCCTTTCGTTGTGGAAGACGGGGTGGATGTGAACGATACCCTGAGGCTCAAGTATCGATATCTGGACCTTAGAAGGCCAAGTCTTCAGAGGAATATACTTCTGAGGCACAAGGCTTCTTCCTGTATAAGAAGATACCTGGATAATACCGGCTTCATAGATGTAGAGACACCGGTCCTGACCAAGAGCACCCCGGAAGGTGCAAGGGATTATCTGGTGCCCAGCAGGGTTTTTCCAGGCAGGTGCTATGCCCTTCCGCAATCACCTCAGCTTTTCAAGCAGCTCCTCATGGTTTCGGGTTTTGACCGGTACTACCAGATTGTCAAGTGCTTCCGTGACGAGGACTTAAGGGCCGACCGTCAGCCTGAATTCACCCAGATAGATATCGAGATGTCCTTTATCGAGATGGATGATATCCTGAATATTACCGAGGCGATGATTGCAGGGCTCTTTAAAGAAACCATCGGCGTGGAACTGCTTCGGCCGTTTGTACGGATGAGCTATGATAGCGCCATGGATCTCTATGGCACGGATCGTCCGGATATCCGTTTTGACATGCAGCTCAAAGACCTGACAGACATAGCGTCGCAGTGCGATTTCCGGGTATTCACATCGGTCATATCCGGCGGGGGCGTGGTCAAGGGCTTTGCTGTGAAGGCCCCCCATGGCCTCAGCAGGAAAGATCTCGATAATCTGAACGCGGTTATTGCCGACCATGGAGCAAAAGGGGTTATGTGGGCTCGTATCGAAGATGATGGCTGGAAATCGACACTCACAAAGTTCTTGAGCGATGAACAAAAAGCCGCCATTGAAGAACGCCTCGATCTTGCCTCCGGTGACCTGGCGCTCATGATTGCCGACAGCAGAGAGACTGCAAATGCAAGCCTGTCCGCCCTCAGGCTCTATATAGCAAACAGGCTGGGGCTTATCAGAGAAGACGCCTATGGTGCGCTGTGGATCACCGAATTTCCCCTGTTGGAATGGAATGAAGAGGCAGGCAGGCTCGTCTCTGTCCATCACCCGTTTACCGCCCCTCGTACACAGGACCTTGCAAAATTGGAGACAGCCCCGGGCTGTGTAAAGTCTCAGGCCTATGATATGGTGATAAACGGTTATGAAGTAGGCGGCGGGAGTATCCGTATTCATTCCGGCGACATTCAGCGCAGGGTCTTCAAGGCAATAGGATTGAGTGATGAAGGCTCGAGATCCAAATTCGGGTTTTTACTGGACGCGCTTCAGTACGGGGCACCACCTCATGGGGGGATAGCCTTCGGTCTTGACCGGCTTGTTATGATCCTTGCAGGAACATCGAGCATCAGGGACGTGATTGCCTTTCCCAAGACACAGAAGGCATACTGTACCATGACTGATGCACCTTCTTTGGTCGACGAGGGTCAGCTTGAGCAGGTCGGTATGAAATTGTTAAAGGAGAAGGCTCAATGATGAAGAGAATATGCCTGTGGGTTGTCCCGGTTTTATTTCTTCTGGGCTGTGCCGCAAACACTGCTCCGATACAGACGGATGCTTCAATGGGCCGGGATACACAGGAAGATTCTTTTGAAAAGGGCTTCGAGTATATAAAACAGGGGATCGATTCAAAGCAAGACGGCGATATCGAGGCGGCAAGACAGGCATTCATCAAGGCATGCCGGCATTTCGACGAGGAAGATGCGATGTTCCGTTCCATCATGGAAGTCGAAACGGAAAAGCTCAGGAAGATTATAACCATGTCGGGTTTTGAATATGTGCCCAAGAAATCGTTTGAGCTTTTTGTTGTGTATCTCGAAATGCAGAATGCCTCCATATGCCGCGATAAGGATTCTCTTTCCAGCTTGGCAGGTCAATTCAATGTCCTCTATCAGGATGTTCTTCAGGCCACAGTGGATGAAAAGCAGAAACGTCTGGAAGAACTGGGCCAGGAGGTAACACAGAAAAGAGATGAGATACAAAAGCAGGCACAGGAGGATATCTTCGAGGTTTACCCGACGATCTATGTGGTCAGGAAGGGAGATACACTGCCAGGTATAGCGGCCAGGCATGAGATCTATAACGATTCTTTCATGTGGCCCCTGGTATACAAGGCCAACAGGGATCAGATAAAGGACCCCAAAACAATATATGTCGGGCAGGACCTCAAGATCCCCCGGGAGATGACCATTGAAGAGATTATCGAGGCTCGCAGGGAAGCAGGAGCGCCGGACCCGTTGAAGATACCGAAAGAGGCGAATATTCCCAAAAGGAAGAAATGACATGGCCAGGTGGGATGACGAGAAAAGGCTTTTTTACTATACCCCGGGGAAGAACTATGAAACCGGTATAATGGATGTTGATCAGGGCAATTTTTACCGGGGAATCTTCAATTATCAGGAGGTCCCCAAGATCGATTTCGATATGCGGCTTATCCCTATTCAGCCTGCCGATGATATCTTTATTACCGATACAACCTTTAGAGATGGTCAGCAGTCACTTGCCCCGTTCAGTGTAAAACAGATCGAAGCCCTGTATGATTTCCTCCATAGAATCGGCGGAAGCAACGGCCTGATCAGGGCCAGTGAATTTTTCCTCTATTCAAAGAAAGACAGGGCTGCCGTAGAGTGCTGCTTGGGCAAGGGATATGCCTTTCCCCAGGTCACCTCATGGATCAGGGCCAACAAGGAAGACCTGAAGCTTGTCAAGGACATGGGGATAGGCGAAACCGGAATGCTCACCTCGGTCTCCGACTACCATATCTTCCTGAAACTCGGCTCAAACCGGAGAAAGGTCATGGATGGCTATCTCGGGATAGTCAAAGAGGCCCTTGGTATGGGGATTGTTCCCAGATGCCATTTCGAAGATGTTACCCGTGCCGATATCTACGGCTTCTGCGTACCATTTGCACGGGAATTGATGAGGCTTGGCGAGGATGCCGGTACAGGGGTCAAGATACGGTTGTGCGACACCTTGGGATATGCCGTGTCCTTTCCCGGAGCCGCACTGCCGAGGGCTGTTGACAAGCTGGTCAGGGCCATGATCGATGATGCGGGCGTGCCCAGCAGTCTTCTGGAATGGCACGGGCACAATGATTTTCACAAGGTGCTCGCCAATGCGACCACGGCGTGGCTGTACGGATGCAGCGGCGCGAACAGCGCGATATTCGGGTTCGGAGAGCGCACCGGCAATACACCGCTCGAGGCGATGGTATTCGAGTACCTCTCGCTGCGCGGGCATGATGAGACCATCGATACAAAAGCCATTACCGAGATGGCCGAGTTTGTAAATGCAGAGTTTAACTTTACAATACCTGCCAACTATCCCTTTGTAGGGGAAAACTTCAACGTGACCAGGGCGGGGATTCATGCAGACGGTCTGCTCAAGAACGAGGAGATCTACAATATTTTCGATACCAAGAGCATCCTTAACAGGCCGATAGAGATCGCTGTAACCGATAAATCCGGCAAGGCAGGTATCGCCCACTGGATAAACAGACACTTCAAGATGGAAGGCCCTGACGGGATCGACAAACGCCACCCAGGGATATCTCGCATCTATCAGCATGTCGTAAAGTTATATGAAGAGGGCAGGACAACATCCATGTCGGATGAAGAACTCGAAAAGCTTTCCATGCGCTTTATTCCGCAGATATTTCTGTCCGGATTCGACCTCATCAAGTACGAGGCCCAGGAATATGCCAGCCGGCTCATGGACGGGCTTCTCGATAATGTTGATATCCGGAGCATGGTTCCTGCAAGGCAGGAACCGGTTATCAAAGAGTTTATCAAGGAATTTCCCTTTATCCAGTTTGCATATGTTACAGACATGAACGGGATAAAGATCACGCAGAACATTACCCAGCCTGAATATAAGGGACAGTTCAAGCACAAGATGAAGGAGAACGAAGACTGTGCTGACAGGGAGTGGTTCATCAAGACCATTGAAGACGGAAAGCTCCATGTAAGCGGTATCTGTACTTCCCGTATCACCCGTGCACTTATTATCACTGTATCTGCACCCATTGTTGATGACAATGATGAGATGATCGGTGTTCTTGGTCTGGATATCCGGTTCGAGGATGTGGTCAAGGCGATCCAGAGCGTATATGAATCCAAAGGTATGCGTATGAGCCCGAAAGATCTGCAGAAATATCAGAGGCTGCTCTGGGAAGAACTGCATAGAAATACGGGAATGGATAAAATATAGTTAAGGAAGGTGAGATGGCACAAGGTACAAAGATAGAATTCATTGATGGTAAGATGGTTGTTCCGGATGATCCGATCATCCCGTTCATTGAAGGAGACGGCGTAGGTCCTGATATCTGGAGCGCGTCGCAGAAGGTGCTTGACGCGGCAGTAGCAAAGGCCTCCGGCGGAGCGAAAAAGATCGTATGGAAAGAGGTCCTTGCAGGACAGAAGGCCTATGACACGATCGGGTCATATCTGCCCGATGAGACCATCGATGCATTTCGAACATACATTGTGGGGATCAAAGGGCCGCTGACAACTCCGGTAGGAGGAGGGATCCGATCGCTCAATGTGGCAATGAGGCAGATAATGGACCTCTTTGCCTGCGTTAGGCCGGTTCGATATTATCAGGGGACACCCTCTCCTGTAAAAAGGCCTGAGCTTGTCGATATCACGGTATTCAGAGAGAACACCGAGGATGTCTATGCAGGGATTGAATGGTCCGAAGGCAGTACCGAGGCCCTCAAGGTAATAACATTTCTCAATGAACAGCTCAAAACAAATATCCGCACCGATTCCGGTATCGGTATAAAACCGATATCTGTCACCGGGACAAAGCGCCTCGTGCGTATGGCCATGGAGTATGCAATCACAAACGATAAAAAGGTGGTTACACTGGTACACAAGGGCAATATCATGAAGTTCACCGAGGGGGCATTCCGTGACTGGGGCTATGAACTGGTAAAGGACGAGTTCGCCAATGTGGCCATAACCGAGGATGAACTGTGGAAAGACTATGACGGCAAGCTGCCCGAAGGCAAGATCCTTGTCAATGACCGCATTGCGGATTCCATGTTCCAGCAGATTCTTCTGCGTCCGTCCGAATACGATGTTCTTGCCGTGCCGAATCTGATCGGCGATTTCATTTCCGATGCACTGGCAGCGCAGGTTGGCGGCCTTGGTATCGCGCCGGGGGCTAATATCGGTATTCCCGTGGCCGTGTTTGAGGCGACTCACGGCACTGCCCCCAAGTATACCGGCCAGGACAAGGTCAATCCGGGTTCGCTGATCCTTTCCGGGGCCATGATGCTCGATCATCTCGGGTGGGGTGATGCCGCCGGGCTCGTGAGAAAGGGACTTGAACAGGCCATCAGAGACAAACAGGTGACCTATGATCTGGAACGTCTGATGGATGGCGCCACCCTGCTCAAGTGTTCACAGTTCGGCCAGGCCATTATAGACAGGATGGGCTAGGCATATTCAACGGGGGAGCGGTCTTTGCTGCTCTCCCATCATATGAAAACACCATATATTATGTATCAGACAAGGAACAGCTCTTTTCTGACCCGCGCGTATACTGTTAGAAAAAGCTTGGAATGGCCGTATAGTATCCGGTTGTTAAGCCGGTGCAATAACTTATGAAGGATTCCCCGATCGGTATCAGGCCTTTTTTTTGGCTATCAGATACCCGAAGGCAAGCCCAAGAAGAAAGGTGAAGCTGATCACTATCCATTTCGGGCCGGAAAAGATGGTCCAGATAAGGAACTGGAATGAGGTCTGTTCGAAGTTCTGAAGGATGAAAATGAACCCGAAGACTACGGCAACGCCTATTATGATAATCTTTGAATTATCCTTAAGGTCTTCCAAACCCATTATAATCTCCACGTAGTTCTGTGCTGGACAAAATATTGCACGGACAGGGCATATCTGTCAACTATCTAATAACTCCTTGTTGAGAAGACGCATGTTTTTACGGAACAATTCATATTTACAAGCTGCGTTCAGGGACAATGGATGTTGACAGGTGGATCTGAAGCAGCAGAGGATTATATACATAAGGCACATAAATTCCCCTTTCCATTTTTGTGTGATTTAGGTAAAAGACCTCTTTTCCGTGTTGGTTGAATAACACTGGAATATTTGAAAATGCAGTGTTAAGAAAGGGAAAAACAGTAAAAGAAGAAGGTGTTGTTATGGAAAATGCTATTAACAGGGCAAAGCTCCTTGTTGAGGCGCTTCCCTATATCCGGCATTTCAGAGGCAAGAAGATCGTCATCAAATATGGCGGCCATGCCATGGTGGACCCTAAGCTTAAGAAGCTTTTCGCGCAACAGGTAATCCTGTTTCATTATATCGGCATACATGTGGTTGTCGTGCATGGCGGTGGTCCGCAGATTTCAACTGTACTGAATCAGATGGGGATCGAGTCGAACTTTATCGACGGAAAGCGCGTAACGGATGCTCGGACCATGGATGTAGTGGAGATGGTTCTGGCAGGAGGTGTCAACAAGGAGATTGTAAACCTGATCAATACCGATGGGGGCAGGGCTGTGGGCCTGTCCGGAAAAGACGGTGGACTTATCAGGGCACGAAAGCTCTATTATTCAAGAAAGGATGAACAGGGGAATAAATATACCGATGTGGATATGGGTCATGTCGGTGAGGTAACCGAGATCAACACAGATATTATCGATGCGGTGGAAAAGGGAGGATTTATCGCTGTGATAGCACCTTCGGGGGTCGGTGATGACGGGTTGACCTACAATATCAATGCGGATACCGTAGCAGCAGAGATCGCAAGGTCGCTCAAGGTGGAGCGGCTGATTATTCTTACTGACGAAAAAGGTGTCCTGGACAATGACGGAAAGCTCATTTCAAGCATGAATACTGCGGATATTCCGAACCTAATATCTTCGGGTATCGTCACAGGAGGGATGATCCCGAAGCTTGACTGCTGCATAAGGGCGCTTGACGGCGGTGTAACGAAGACACACATACTGGACGGCCGGACCCCGTATTCGATCCTTCTGGAATTGTTTACCGACTCAGGTATCGGGACGCAGATCGTCAAGGAGAACATGGCATGAGTTTCTTGATGGAAACGTATTCCCGTATGCCGATCAGTATAGTCAGGGGTCAGGGTTGCAGGGTCTGGGACGAGAATGGACACGAATACCTGGACATGGTCTCCGGTATTGCGGTGTGCAATCTCGGCCATGCACATCCCAAGGTGGTCGATGCCCTGAGAGAGCAGGCGAAAAAGCTGTTTCACTGTTCAAATCTCTACCAGATTCCCCTGCAGGAAGAGCTTGCCGGGATGATTGCGCGGCATTCCTTTGATTCCCGTGTATTTTTCTGCAACTCGGGGGCAGAGGCCAACGAGGCGGCAATCAAGCTTGCCAGACGGTACTGGAATGATCACGGGAAAAAGGGCTCACGGATCATCACGCTTGAAGGGTCTTTTCATGGCAGGACACTGGCGACGGTTGCCGCCACTGCCCAGGACAAGTTCAGGAAAGGGTTCAATCCCATCCCTGAAGGATTTCTTGCGGTCCCATACGGAAACATAGAGGCCATCGATGCATCCATTGACGACAGTGTAGGTGCGGTTATGCTGGAGCCGATTCAGGGTGAAGGCGGGATCAATATTCCTGACAGGGGATATCTGGAAAAGGTACGCCATCTCTGCGATAAACGCGGTATCCTCATGATCCTCGACGAGGTGCAGACAGGCATGGGAAGGACCGGTAAGCTTTTCTGCTACATGCACGAAATGGTGGAGCCGGATATCATGACCCTGGCAAAGGCCATCGGCAACGGATTTCCCATGGGTGCCATGGTGGCGAAACCCCATGTGGCCGAGGCATTCGTGCCCGGATCCCATGCGTCAACCTTTGGCGGAAACCCGCTTGCCATG
Organism: Deltaproteobacteria bacterium; assembly: GCA_011372875.1. GTDB lineage: Bacteria > Desulfobacterota > Desulfomonilia > UBA1062 > UBA1062 > DSAD01. Next base: position 14,287 of record DSAD01000262.1, on the reverse strand, counting down.
GCCTGCGGTATTGCAACGTTGAAAGTGATGGTTGAGGAAAATATTGCTGCCAGGGCCTGGGAAATTGGGATGTACCTCATGGATTGCCTCGTGCAGCTCAAGGCGGCTCACAAGGCCATCAAGGATGTCAGGGGCAGGGGGCTTATGGCCGGCATTGAATTCGACATGGATATCTCATCTTTCAATACTGCCGGTCTGGACAAGGGGATTCTCCTGAACGTAATACAGTCTCGCATCCTTAGGATTGCACCTGCGCTGGTGATCACGAAGCAGGAGATCGACGAGGCCATTGCCGCCATAGATGCCATACTCACACAAAAGGGGTTATGATGGAAAACAGGGATTTCCTATCCATTGCAGATCTGTCTTTTCATGAGATAGAGCAGATATTTTACAAGGCCACAGAGAATAGACAAGCCTTGCCGTCACAGAGCCTTTTCGGCAAATCCGTGGTTCTGGTTTTCGAAAAGGCCTCGACCAGGACACGCATATCCTTCGAGGTCGGCATTACAAGAATGGGGGGGCATCCCATCGTGCTCACGCCTGAAGGAACACAGATGGCAAGGGGAGAGCCGCTCAAGGATACAGCCCGAATCTTTTCGGGCTACTGCGACGTTATCGTGATGAGGACCTTCGGGCATGAAAGGGCCGTGGAGATGGCTCACTATGCAAGCGTGCCTGTGATCAATGCCCTGACAGACCTTCTCCATCCCTGCCAGGTGCTTGCAGACTGCTTTACCCTGTGCCGGCGCTTCGGTAATCTTGCAGGAAAGAAGGTGGCCTGGATAGGTGACGGCAACAACATGGCTAACTCATGGATAAATGCATCAGCAGCGTTCGGCTTCGAACTGGTGCTTGCATGCCCTTCAGGGTTCGATCCTGACAGGGAAACACTTAACAGCGCTCTTCAAAAGGGGGCAAAGGTCAAGCTCTGCAGAGATCCGCAGGAGGCATCGGCCGGTGCCGTCGCAGTAAATACAGATGTATGGGCGAGCATGGGGCAGGAAGAAGAGGCTGATGGACGGAAAAAGGCGTTTTCGGAATACCAGGTAACAAGAAAGATCATGGAGCATGCCGTACCGGAAGCCGTATTCATGCATTGTTTGCCTGCTCACAGGGGAGAAGAGGTAACCGAAGATGTCCTCGAAGGGCCTCAGTCCATAGTATGGGAACAGGCGCAGAACAGACTTTATGTACAGGAAGCCATTCTAGACTTTTTACTAAGAAAATAGAGGTGAGACGATCATGAGTGCAAAAAAGGTAGTGTTGGCTTATTCAGGTGGCCTGGATACATCGGTAATCCTTAAATGGCTGCAGGATGAATTCGGCTACGAGGTCATCTGCTATGCAGCTGATGTCGGTCAGGCACAGGAGCTTGACGGTTTGGAGGAAAAGGCCAAGAAAACCGGTGCGTCAAAGATTTATATCGATGATGTCAGGGAGGAATTTGTACGCGATTATGTGTTTCCTGCATATCGTGGAGATGTGGCATATGAAGGGACATATCTTCTGGGCACCTCGCTGGCGAGGCCGCTCATTGCGAAGAAACTCATAGAGATAGCGCGCAGTGAGGGTGCCGGGGCGGTCGCTCACGGTGCTACCGGCAAAGGCAACGATCAGGTCCGCTTCGAGCTGACCTTCTGGGCGCTGAACCCTTCCATCGAGGTGATCGCCCCTTGGAAGATGGATGAGTGGAAACTTACCTCGCGCGAAAAGATGATCGATTATGCAGCAGCCCATGGTATTGCCGTGCCGGTCACCAAGGCCAAGCCATACAGTATGGACAGAAACCTTCTGCATATCAGTTTTGAGGGAGGGATCCTCGAGGATCTCTGGAACGAACCAAGAGAGGATATGTTCGTTCTTTCCTGTTCACCGGAAAATGCCCCTGTTGAGCCGACCAGTGTGGTTGTTTCCTTCAGAGACGGTGATGCGACAGCCATCGACGGCGAGGAGATGTCGCCTGCCGAGTTGCTGGCGAAGCTCAACGATCTTGGCGGGAAAAACGGCATCGGCAGGGTAGATATAGTGGAGAACCGCTATGTCGGGATGAAGTCAAGAGGTGTATATGAAACCCCCGGAGGAACGATCCTGAGGACGGCGCACCGGGGTATTGAGCAGATAACCATGGACCGGGAGCTTATGCACTTGAGGGATGAACTCATGCCTCGTTATGCAACGCTCATCTATAATGGATACTGGTTTGCCCCCGAACGCATTGCCCTGCAGAAGCTCATCGACGAGTCCCAGAAAGGGGTTACAGGCGATGTGAGGTTGAAACTCTACAAGGGCAACTGTATCATCACCGGGCGCAGGGCCCAGGCCTCGCTCTACAATCCGCAGATTGCAACCTTCGAAGATGACGAGGTCTACGACCAGAAAGACGCTGCAGGCTTCATCCGGCTCAATGCGCTGCGGCTCAAGATGCGCAAACAGATGGAACCATGAAAGACAAACCATGGTCAGGCAGGTTCAAACAGGACACGGATTTGCGTGTAGAACGCTTCAGCGAATCCGTTTCTCTCGATAAGAGGCTCTACCGGGAGGATATCGAAGGCAGTGTTGCCCATGCCCGGATGCTGTGCAATACCGGAATCATCACGGAAGTAGAGGCCGAGGCCATAATCACGGGCCTTAACAATATCAGAAAGGATATAGACGAGGGGGTCTTCTCGTTTGATCCGGCTCTTGAAGATGTACACATGAACATCGAGGCCGAGCTGACCCGTAAAATCGGGGAAGCGGGCAAAAAGCTTCACACGGCACGCAGCCGAAACGATCAGGTGGCTACCGATTTCAAGATGTATGTGCGGGGCTGCCTGAAAGAGGTCCGTCGGGAGCTCAAGGGGATCATGGAGACATTGATCGAACAGGCAGACAGGCATGTGGACACCATAGTGCCCGGTATGACGCACCTTCAGCATGCACAGCCTGTTTCTTTTGCCCATCATCTGCTGGCCTATTACGAGATGTTCCTGAGGGATTACAGCAGGATCGACGATACGTTAAAAAGGCTCAACACCTCTCCTCTAGGAAGTGCAGCTCTTGCAGGCACGCCTCATCTTATTGACCGGGAGATGACATCTTCCGCCCTGGGTTTTGACGAGCCATGCAGAAATTCCATGGATGCTGTAAGTGACCGGGATTTTGCCATCGAGGCCGTATTTGATGCCTCAATCATCATGATGCATCTGAGCAGGATGGCTGAAGAGATCATCATATGGAATTCGAGCCCGTTCTCCTTTGTAGAGCTGAGCGACGCATTCACCACCGGCAGTTCGATCATGCCCCAGAAGAAGAATCCGGATGTTGCCGAGCTCGTACGTGGCAAGGTTGGCGGCGTATACGGGAATCTCATAGCCCTTCTGACCATGATGAAATCTCTGCCCCTTGCGTATAATCGCGATATGCAGGAAGACAAACATCCAGTGATTTCAAGCATGGATACGGTCCTTGCGTGCCTGGAGATCATGAACGGTCTGATCGGAGCCCTTGAATTGAACAAGGAGTCCCTGGATACCTCTTTGAACAGGGGATTCATAACAGCAACCGATGTTGCAGACTATCTTGCAGAAAAGGGTCTTGCCTTTCGGGATGCTCATCGTATTACCGGTGAACTGGTCTCGTGGCTCATCAGGCAGGGCAGGGCCTTGAGTGACCTTTGCCTGGATGAGTTCAGGTCCTTCTCCGACAGGTTTGATGAAGGGATCCTTTCCGTCATATCTCCGCAGCGGTCTGTTGACCGGCGTATGAGCTTCGGCGGAACAGCAAGGGAGAATGTGAGAAAAGCCCTGGCCGATGCGAGGGAAAGGCTGGCGGGCCTTGAGAAGAACATTTAAAACCCTGGCAACACTCGGCGCATTGGTGTTTTTTTGCATTGGGTGCGGGCACAAACTGCCGCCCATGCCCCCTGGCATGTCCGACCCTGTGGAGATTGTATCTGCCCGGTTCGAGGGAGAAGATGTTACGGTAAAGGCAAGGTGCAGCATGCGCAGCGGCAGTTTGATTCTTCTGGGCAAGGCAAAGGGGATATGTCCCGCTTGCACGGATGACCTGCAGGAAAAGGACGAGCTGTTGATAACCGAACCAGGGGTGATTTTTCTGAGGGACAAGAATCCGGAGGCTCCATACATGGTTTACCGTGTGGCCTATAAAAAGGAAACAACGGTATGGATGACCCCTCTTGCAATAGTGCTACAGTGAACACGAAGGCACAGGAGAGACGATACTATGCATGATTTTGATTACAAACATGGAAAACTCCATTGTGCGGATGTATCCCTCAAGGGCATTGCCCATGAATTAGGGACCCCTTTTTACTGCTACAGCCTGCCCACACTCAAGCGGCACGTGCGCGCCTTTGAAGATCCGCTTGCGGGCGTCGACCATCAGACATGTTTTGCCATGAAGGCTAATTCGAGCCTTGCTATCCTTGCATTCATGGCGGGGCAGGGGCTTGGTGCGGACGTTGTGTCCGGAGGGGAGCTCTACCGTGCAATCAAGGCGGGCATTCCCGGGAACAAGATCGTATATTCCGGGGTGGGCAAGACCACTGACGAGATCGATATGGCCATACATGCAGGCATCATGATGTTCAACATAGAGAGTGAGCAGGAGCTGGAGGTGATCAATGCACGGGCAGGGAAACTGGGGAAAAAGGCCCCGATTTCGATAAGGGTTAACCCCGATGTTGACCCCAAGACCCATCCGTACATCTCAACCGGCATGAAGAACAACAAGTTCGGGATCGATATCGAAGGCTCCATGGCACAATACCTGCGGGCAAAAAATATGGAAAACATCGAGATCGTCGGAATAGACTGTCACATCGGGAGTCAGCTTACCGAGGTGAGACCGTTCATTGACGCTGCAGCCAGGCTAAAGGCCCTGATAGCGAATCTGGCAAGTCTCGGGGTGGAATTGCGGTACCTGGATCTCGGTGGCGGCCTGGGTATAACCTATCTTGATGAAGAACCTCCAAACCCTAAGGAATACTGCGCCGCCATCATTGATGCAGTAGGGAATCTGGGGCTCAAGCTCATATTTGAACCGGGCAGGGTGATTGTAGGTAATGCTGGGGTTCTGGTCACCGAGGTCTTGTATCGCAAGGAAACCGCTGCCAAGACCTTTATCATAGTGGATGCAGGCATGAACGATCTCTTGAGACCCGCTCTATATGGTTCATATCATGATATTAAACCCCTGGAGGAAAAGAACGGTGAAACGATAAAGGCCGACGTGGTGGGTCCCATCTGTGAATCGAGCGATTTTCTTGCAAAAGACAGAGATCTGCCGAATCTGATCCGGGGAGACATGATTGCGGTGATGAGTGCAGGGGCATACGGCTTTACCATGGCCTCAAACTACAATTCGCGAACCAAGCCGCCGGAGGTTCTTGTGGATGGAGCAGAATATTATGTGTTATCCAAGAGACAAACATATGAAGACCTGATAGTCGCAGAGAACATTCCGGAAACTGTTCGATAAATCGGGAGGAAGATGATGTTTTCAGGAGCAATTACAGCAATAGTAACCCCTTTTCGTGATGGGAATATTGATGAAAAGGCCTTTCGTGACCTTATTAATTTCCAGATCAAAGGCGGGATCTCCGGGATAGTGCCATGCGGGACAACTGGTGAATCCGCAACGCTGTCCCACAAAGAGCATGAGCGGGTGATCGATATCTGTGTTGACGAGGCAGGAGGAAGGGTTCCAGTCATAGCAGGCACAGGCTCAAATTCTACTGATGAGGCGATCAGGCTGACCAGGCACGCCAAGGAGGCCGGCGCGGATGCTGCACTGCTCATCACACCTTATTATAACAAACCAACCCAGAAAGGCCTGTATGAGCATTATGCAGCTGTTGCCTCTGCATGCGATATCCCCCAGATTCTTTATAATGTTCCGGGAAGGACAGGGGTGAACATGAGTGAGAGCACCGTCACCTCTCTGGCAAAGATCGACAATATCGTCGGGATAAAAGAGGCGAGCGGAGATCTTGTAAAATGCTCCTATATAGTACGCGATACCGATGAGAGCTTCTGCCTTCTCTCCGGTGAGGATGCCCTGAACCTGCCGATACTCTGTGTGGGAGGATCGGGTGCCATTTCCGTAACGGCAAATATCATGCCGGACAAGGTTTCTGCAATGATTGCCTCATGGAACAAAGGTGATGTGTCTACTGCACAGAAACTCCATTTTGAACTCCTTGAGGTAAACGAGGTCATGTTTATAGAGACCAACCCCATTCCGGTAAAGACGGCCCTTTCGATGATGGGAAAGATGAAAGAGGAGTTCAAGCTTCCTCTGTGTGAAATGGGCGATGCAAACAGGGAAAAGCTCTCTTCAGTACTGAAAAAGTACGGATGCATATAAGGGTTGCTGAGGGATGGAGGTTGAGACGATGATTCATGCAGGCGTTGTGGGTATTGCGGGTAGGATGGGCTCTCTTCTGGCTCAGGGGATCATAGATGCCGAAGATATGGTGCTGGCAGGTGCCCTTGAGGCAAAGGGTCACCCCGTGCTTGGAAAGGATGCCGGCACGATTGTCGGGAGGGATCTGCAGGGTGTTGGAATATCCTGTGTCTTTGAAGAAGCTTTTGCCTCCTGTGACGTCATAATTGATTTCACCATGCCTGCGGTAACCGTGGAAACAGCGCGTTATGCTCAGGAAGAGTCAAAGCATCTCATAATCGGCACGACAGGTTTTGATGAAGAACAGCTCTTAATGATACGTGATTGTGCCGGAAAAGTTCCGGTAGTTATGGCCCCCAACATGAGCATCGGCGTGAACGTGATGTTCAAGGTTGCCGCTATCCTTACAGAACTTCTGGGAAAAGACTATGATGTCGAGATCATTGAGGCACACCACAGGCTCAAAAAGGATGCACCGTCCGGCACTGCATTGGGGCTTGCCATCTCCATTGCCGAGGCCAAAGGGGTTGAGCTTGCCAAGAATGCCTGCTATGAACGCCACGGAATAATCGGGGCACGTCCGGATGGCGAGATAGGCATACAGACGCTTCGGGCAGGAGATATAGTGGGCGATCATACTGTGCTGTATGCCGGAAACAACGAGCGCATCGAGTTGAAGCACCAGGCCCACTCCCGGCAGAATTTTGCCAGGGGGGCACTGAGGGCTGTACGCTGGCTCAAGGGCAGGGAACCGGGATTATATTCCATGATAGATGTTCTGGGGTTGTAGGATGAAGATCGGAAGAGCGCTGAGTGAAGAGGGAAACATTGTCTGGTACAAAAGTGAAGACGGCGAGGCGTTTATACAATGTGAGCCGCTGACATTCGAACCCATAAGGCCCATTAAAGTAAAGAGGCTCCTGGCGCCAACATTGCCAGGCAAGATCGTCGCTGTGGGGCTCAACTATCGTGACCATGCCGAGGAACTCGGTCTTGATCTTCCGAAAGAACCCATCCTGTTCATGAAGCCTGCAACAAGCGTGATCGGGCCCCTGGATGAGATCATATACCCCCGGCAGTCAACGAGGATGGATTATGAAGCCGAGCTTGCCGTTGTCATTTCAAAGGAATGCAAGGATGTAAAGGCATCTACCGCCAGAGAGTTCATTCTCGGGTACACCTGTCTGAACGATGTAACTGCACGGGACCTTCAGGTGGCTGACGGCCAGTGGACCCGGGCGAAGTCATTCGATACCTTTGCTCCGATCGGTCCGTGGATAGCAACGGATATTGATGATCCGCACAGCCTTGGTATAACCGCATACTTAAATGGTGAACAAAAACAGTCATCTTCCACGGCAAATCTGATCTTTTCGGTATTGGAACTGATCGAGTTCATATCAGGGGTGATGACCCTGAATGCCGGAGATGTTATTGCAACAGGGACACCCTCAGGGATAGGGCCAATGAATCCGGGCGATACCATAGAGATCGCTGTTGAAAAGATCGGCGTGTTGAAAAACAAGGTCAGGTGATGAGAGGCTACCTATCCCTCGGGTCCAATCTCGGAGACAGGTCGGCTTATCTTATCCATGCGCTTGATGCATTAGTTTCAGGTGGTGTACGGATCATACAGACATCAAGTGTGTATGAGACTCGGCCCGTAGAGGTTGTTGATACCCAGAGGAACTATTATAATCTGGCAGTATGTATGGAAACCCATCTGTCACCTCATGATCTTCTCAGTCTATGCAATGCCGTGGAGAATGATCTCGAAAGGGAAAGGCCCTATGTTCATTCTCCGCGAACTATTGATATCGACATCATACTTCTTGAAGGGATAACCATATCAACGCACAGACTCAGGGTGCCTCATCCGGGTATGGAGAACAGGTCGTTTGTCATTTTACCGCTTGCTGAGATTGCCCCGGATATTGTTTTGCCTTCAGGCAGGCCTATATTAAATGTAAAGAAAGCCTTGGGTGATGACGAGGTAGTGAAAACGTGGAAATTGAATTATGGATAAGGCGGAAGCAAAAAAAGCGACAATCCTGATTGCGGATGATAACCGTGATGTGAACGAGGTGGTCAAGAGTACCTTGTGTGAGTACGGTTATGCCGTTATCCAGGCGTATGATGGCAGGGAGGCCATCGATGCCTTTTTGAAACACAGGCCCGATCTCACCTTTCTCGATTACCGCATGCCTGAGATGGACGGAATCGATGCCCTCGTAGAGATAAAAAAGATAGATGATAATGCAGAGGTGGTCTTCATTACCGGCGAGGGATCCGAAGATGTTGCGGTAAAGGCCATGAAGGCCGGGGCCAATGACTATATTACAAAGCCTATTTCACTGACCGATCTGGTCCACATAACCGGCAAGCTCATAAATGAGCATGAGATACTTATGGAGAATATCCGCCTGAAGACCAGGGGCGATGCATATAAGGATTATCTTGTAACCATAACCCACACCATGGGTGAGGCAGTGATCACCATAGACAATAAAGGCCTGATCCAGTTCATGAATGCCATGGCAAGAAAATTCTGGGGCAATCTCGAAGAGATGAAAAACAAGCCTGTCGATGTGGTTATTCCGGATCCCTCGCTGGACATCTTTGCCGAGATCAAGCAGGCCTTTTCAGAAGGTATTGATAATTTTCAGAATGAATATGCATTCCGCAAAGAGGATGGAAGCATTTTTTCCGGTCTGCTGACAGCATCGGCCTTGAGAAGTGAAAAATATGCCGGAGGTATTGTTCTTGTCGTAAGAGACTTGACAGACATAGAGATGATGAGAAGACAGATAATCAATGCAGAAAAACTCGCATCGCTGGGTAAGGTTGTAGAGGGTGTTGCACACGAGATCAGGAATTCCCTGACATCTCTGGGCGGATTTTCCAGAAGGCTCAGTAAATCAGTAGGGCCGGAGTCAACGCAAAGGGTATATGTGGATTACATTATCGAAGATGTAAAGCGTCTGGAATCCATGATCATGGATATCGAAGAGTATGTCAACTACACCAAGATTCACAGGCCCAATTTCTCTTTAACGAAGATTGAAGATATCATAGATGAAGCCCTTATCAAGACCTTCTGCTCCGGCAAGTTCACGGGCGTTGCCTATGAAGTGAACATCCCGGAAGAGCTCGAAGAGATTGATGCCGACCACGACTATCTTGTGGAAGCGTTCTGGCATCTGTTCGTCAATGCCTGTGAATCCATGCAGGGCAAGGGAAGTATAGAGATAAATGTGAGCCTTCATCCCCATTATCTTATCGTTGATGTCAATGATTCAGGTAAAGGCATACCAAACGAAGACATAAAGGATATTTTCAACCCTTTTTATACCTCCAAAGTACGCGGGGCCGGCCTCGGTCTCTCAAAGGTCTATATGATCATTGAAGAGCATGGGGGGTTTATTACAGTACAGAGCTCGGTGGGAAAGGGTACGAGAATACGGGTCTTTCTTGCGCGCAAGCGTTTTGTCAAAACGGTTCCCGCGGGAAATTAACAGCTTGCAGGTGCTGCCTGATCCGGATATTGGATTATATACTCTTAAACTTGAATAATAACGGTATAATGACGATAAGGGTGTTATGGTTCGCGTCCGTATAGAAAAATATGATCGTATTTCATGGCAAAACATAGCAAGGGTTCTGTGTCTTATGGCTCTGCCGGTTTTTCTCGCGCTGCCTGTTCATGCAGATATCTATATGAAGCGTCAGCCGGACGGGACATTGTCCTTCAGCGATTGTCCTGTAGGAGGAAACTGGGATATCTATTATCAGGAGAAAAGGCATGGAAAAGGGTCGGTTTTTAAGAAAGACAGGCTCGACAGGATCATTACCGACATCGCTCTTGACCAGGGTATGGACCCGGTTATCATAAAAGGCATTGTTCAGGTTGAATCCGGATACAATACCAGGGCGCTGTCTTCGAAAGGCGCAATCGGCCTTATGCAGCTCATGCCGCAAACCGCGACTTCTCTGGGAGTCAGAGACCCATGGGACCCGGTGGAAAACATCACTGGCGGTACAAAATATATTTCGCACCTTCTCTCGCGGTATCAGGGCGATCTGACAAAGGCGCTGGCTGCATATAATGCCGGGCCGACGGTTGTAGATGCATACGAGGGAATTCCACCCTACCAAGAAACAAAAGAGTATGTTAAAAGTGTTCTTGCAATTATCAATGGAGGGAGGAAATGATCCGGAATGAATCTGGCAAATGCATTGACCATCTCGCGCATCATTTCGGTACCGGTCATTGTCTTACTGCTCTTTCATGACAGCATCAATACATCAGTCATTGCTGCGGTGCTTTTTCTCGCAGCGACGATCACGGATTTTCTGGACGGTTATTTTGCCAGGAAATATCAGATGGAGTCAGACCTGGGGAAACTCCTCGACCCGCTGGCAGACAAGCTGCTTATCGTTTCGGTCCTGATCATGCTGATCCCTCTTGGAAGGGTGCCGGCTTGGATCGCAGTCATCATCATCGGCAGGGAACTTGCTGTGACGGGGCTGAGAAGCATTGCATCGGAAAAACATATCATCATCCAGGCCAACTGGCTTGGAAAATACAAAACAGCATTTGAATGCACCGCGATCATTCCCCTGCTCATCCATTATCCCATCTATGGTATCCAGTTTCAGCTGGCCGGAGAATATTTTCTGTGGATCGCCTTGTTTTTCAGCCTCTGGTCAGGCTTTGACTATATTTACAGCTACGCCAGGCAGACGATTACGTGATAAAGACATATGATCTTGCATCGTGTATCATACGGTTTTTAAGGTGCTGCTCTCTTGGGTGTTTTTGTAGATATCGTCATCGCCGGTTTGTCTTCTCGCGGTGTCTTGTTTGAAGTCACTCGGTCTGAACAGATCCGGCAATGGTTGTTCTTTAATGCGATTTTCTTTGTCTTTGGGATCCGTATTTATCGTCAGTGCGTTTTTTTACGGATACCAGCGAGGCTAAGAAGCCCGGTTCCTAAGAGTATAAGGGTTGCCGGTTCGGCTACGGGCGAGGTTACCGGATCTGGGTCATAGGATATGTCATCCAGGATGAAGTGATTGAACGAGGTGGAGACAAACCTGACCCGGTCAACATTTTCCCAGGATACGGTTATCCAGTCAGCGTCACCGCCATAAAGGCTGGCTGAAGTATACATCAACACATTGTTGAGGTAGCCTTCCCAGTAGACCTCCTGTCCATATGGGTCATCAGGGGAAGCGTCAGCAGTAGCTACCCAGGAGCCATAAAAGGTTACCTGCTGGCCGAAGTCGATCCATCCGCCATAATTTAAAGAGTAAATGCGCATGTTGCCGGAGCTTGGATTGTACGGGGACTGAGAGAAACCGAAGTAATTCCAGTGGCTGTCCCAGGTCAACCCCGCATAGCCCGAGGGCAACGCCCCATAAGATGGCAAGTCTTCAAAATCTAGGGTAATAAGGGCCGCAGAGGCAGAAAACTGTGCACCGGCTAAGATTATGTACATACATGTAACAACTGAGATCATAACAAACTTTTTCATGCTAACCTCCTCATACATTTCAATTGAATGTTTAAGGCACACTGCAATATTGTTGCCAGATAGAAATATCCAATAATCTTAAAAAGAAAAGGAAATCATCGTCGGAAATAAGGTCTTCTGCTGTTAAAAATATCAACACCAGAAACATTCAAGTTATTTAAAGCACAGACATTTTTTGGAGAAAAAATCTTTTGAATACGAGGATAGTCGAATAATAACAATTGATTGCATGAATATATGGATTGAGATCCGTATATGGGTTACCCTGGGTGTCTGTGTAAGAAATTTCAACACCTCCTTGCCGGATAGATGCATGTAATGACTGTGTGATGCTAAATTTTTCCGCTCGTGCTCACCCCTAAATGCGTATAGAGCGAACAGTAGCCCGATGCAGCACTGGAGAGCAGTGAGCCGCTTGTTATCAGGGCGAGCGCAGTAAGGAGACCGGCTTTACCGCTTTTTACCAGGACAATGAGTATTGCAAGGGCAACCACGAGCCTGCTTAGCCTGTCGATGGCTCCGACGTTTTGTTCCATGTCATACCTCCGATGTCATAATGGTTATATATTCAGATAAAATAACGATGTTTGTCAACCAAGGATTCTTTGTTGGTCATGTATTGAGAAAATCCAGGACGGTTGTAGATGCGTCGAGTCTGCCACAGGTTTCAAGGTCCACAACCGAGTGCTGTATGTCGTTGCAAAAGGTTGAAATAAAGCCTTCAACGAGATCTCTGCGGACTACAATAAGGCTTTTATGCCCGTATCTTTCCAGGTGTTCGAAGATTAGATAGTGTCCCCTGTGGTCCATTTCGAGCAGGCCGAACTCGTCGAATACAAAGGGCAGATCTTGTGAAATCTTGTGAAAATGCATGTTCACGCGGGAAAACACATCGGGATAGAAGTAAAAACGGAAAGTGCTTGATTCGGTGGATATCGGGGTGGTTGTCGCCATGGGGAGGCTTTTCTGCTCCGGAAGCAGAAGAAGATCGATCCCGGTGATGTCAGTGCCCGAGAATTTCTTGACGCTTAGAAAACCCTGTGCATGGATTTTATGGTCTGCAATCAGGCCTTTGAGAAACAGCGTTTTACCGCAACCCTTGTTTCCGGTAAAGATGAGCATCATCATGTCAACCTATTTCTCCAGCGCGATTTCTATGGGATATGTTCCATGAAAACGGGTATAAAATCCCCTGGCCTCGGCATTCATATCAAAGCTTATCTGTTCGGGGTAGAGAGTGTTTGCAAGCCACATGATTCCAAGGAGAGATTCCGGTGTAGGCACATCCCATGACCCGATATAGTAACGGGCCATGAACACGTCGGAATTCTTTACTGCCGTGATTTCACTCAGCCGGGGATCATCGGTAAAATCAGTTGCCCGCGCTGTCCCGTAATTGCCTATGAAGATAAAATCCGGGTTCCAGTCGAGCAGATGTTCCAGCGATACTGAACACCACCCCCCGCGGCCTTGACTTGCGACGTTTATCCCGCCTGCATATTCGATTACATAGTTCTGGTAGAAATCACCCCCTGCTGTGGAGAGCATTGCAGGTCCTGCAAAATACACCTTTTTTCTTTCTGTTATGTTCGATGTCCTTTCCCTGATATAATCGAGCTTTTCACGGTAATAGGAAGCAATCTGCGCTGCGCGCTGCTGCCTGTTTACGATCTCGCCCACGAGTTCGATGCCTGCGATGAGTTCATCCGGTGTTTCGAGCCTGAGGCATACCGATGCAATGCCCGCATCGCTGTAGTTATTGACCAGGGCATTGTGAGTATGGATGAACACCAGATCAGGGCGCATCTTGATAATCTCTTCTTTGGTGATATCCCCGCCATAGGTCCTGCCAGGACGGTAGATATGTACAATTGGAGGATAGATCCTCTCCATGACACCGTTGATATTCATGTCCGAGATCCCGACAAGCAATTCCTGGGCCTGAACAAGGAACATGAGCTGAGTGGCGATCGCATACATGGCGCTCACGACCCGCTTTACCTCCACAGGAAGGACCACTTCCCTTCCTGCCATATCTTTGATGATGCGCGTGTCTGTGCTTAAAGGAGAATAAGCCTGCTGCCTCTCTCCCCCGCTGATCCTGGTGTAGAGTTTGTCGGAAAGCTGCATGATGCCGACATCTTCCATGGCCTGCCTGGCAACGTCACGGTCTTTTTTACCGGGGGAATCAAAGGTGTCCACATAGGGAGCCCTTCCCTCCCATCAGGGCATAGAGCTTCCCGGTCTTGAGTGAAAACGATATGTCTTCGAATACCGGGTTCCCCTCGTCATAGCTGAAGGTAAGGTGCTCTGCGGTTATAAAAGGGTTCTCCATG
>DSAD01000261.1 GCA_011372875.1 Deltaproteobacteria bacterium | reverse complement strand
GTGAAGATCTCTCTTATATCGGTAAACACCCCGGTATAGGTAGCAGGGTTTGAACGGGGCGTCCTGCCTATGGGGCTCTGGTCGACATTGATGACCCTGTCTACCTCTTCGATGCCGTAGACAGCTTCCACATGATGAGGAACAGCCCTTGAGCCCGACAGGGTCCTGCTCAGATAAGGATACAACGTATCGATTACAAGGCTCGATTTGCCTGAACCGGATACCCCTGTGACACAGGTAAAAAGCCCAATCGGGAAATCAACATCGATTTCCTTCAAATTATTGGCACTGGCCTTCCTGATCCTGATGAATTTCTTGCTGCTGTGTTTTCTTTTCCGGGGATGATGAATGGATATTCTGCCCGAGATGTATTTCCCTGTCAGAGAGGTGTCACTCTTTATGAGTTCCTGCGGTGTGCCCTGAAAGATTATCCTCCCTCCGTATTCTCCCGCACCCGGACCCATATCGATCACCTGATCCGCCTCGCGTATGGTGTTCTCATCGTGTTCCACAATGATCAGTGAGTTGCCGAGATCCCTCAGGTGCTTCAGACTGTTGATCAGACGCATGTTGTCTCTTTGATGGAGACCTATGGTGGGTTCATCGAGAATGTACATGACACCCATGAGGGCAGAGCCTATCTGTGTTGCAAGCCTTATCCTCTGTGATTCGCCCGATGACAGGGTTCCTGCATTTCTGCCCAGACACAGATAACCGATGCCGACTGAAACGAGGAACCCCAGCCTGGCACTGATTTCCTTGATCAGTGTACTTGCGATCTCGCGTCTTTTCTCACTTAGAATGAGGCTGCTGAAAAACTCTGCAAGATCATCCACGCTGAGACTCGTAAGATCATGAATGTTCTTCTCCCCGACAAAGACATGGAGAAATTCCTTTTTCAGCCTGGCGCCGTTACACTCAGGACAGACGATGTTATTCAGATACCGCGATATATCAGAGCGGATCTCGCCGGTTTCGGTATCGCCGAGTCTTCTGGTAAGGTTAGGGATCACCCCTTCATAGGGAGATCCATAGGGTCCTTCTACAGGCCTGCCGAAAAGGATGGAATCCTGGATGTCCTCATCTAGTTTTTCAAAGGGTGCGTTGATGTCAAACTCGAGCGCCCTTCCCAGATGCCGTATCATCCTGGAGGCAAATCTGCCGGGAGGTGATCCCCAGGGGGCAATGGCCCCCTGCATGAGCGAGAGCCGTGTATTGGGGATAACAAGCTCAGGGTCTATCTTGAGCAGAACCCCCAGGCCGCTGCACAGTTCGCATGCACCGTGAGGATTGTTGAAGGAAAACATCCTGGGCGAAATCTCCGGTAAAGAGGTGTTACATACCGGGCAGCTGTAGTGTTCTGAGTATACGGTCTCATTGCCTTTTTCATCTCCCACCTTGAGGATGCCGCCCGAAAGTCTGCACGCTGTCTCTATGGAATCGACAAGTCTTGTAAAGACACCTCCCTTTATGACTATCCTGTCTACCACTACATCGATGGTATGGTTTCTGTTCTTGTCCAGCCGGGGTATATCTTCCAGGTCGTGAAATTCGCCGTCTATCCTCACCCTGACAAACCCGTCTTTTGTGAAAGATTCGAAAAGCTTGCCGAATTCTCCTTTTCTTCCCCTTACCACCGGTGCATAGATGATTATCCTGCTGCCTTCTGCCAGGGATGATACGGACTGGGCCATCTGCTGAACAGTCGTGGACTCGATCGGTCTTCCACACACCCAGCATGTGGGCGTTCCGATCCGGGCAAAGAGCACACGAAGGTAATCATAAATCTCGGTCACAGTCCCCACCGTCGATCTGGGATTGTTCGATGTGGTCTTCTGTTCTATGGCAATGGCAGGAGAAAGGCCTTCTATGGATTCTACCTGCGGCTTGGTCATCTGTTCCAGAAACTGTCTGGCATAGGCGCTGAGCGATTCGACATACCTGCGCTGGCCTTCTGCATAGAGGGTGTCGAAGGCGAGAGATGACTTGCCTGAGCCCGATACCCCGGTGATGACGACAAATCTGTTCCTGGGAATCCTTACATCAATGCCTTTGAGGTTGTGTTCACTCGCACCTTTTATCTCGATGAATTCTTTCATCGCTGATTAGATATACACCCCGATAAAGTATTCCGACATCATCTTGTTCAGCCAGTGCTGAAACGCTTCCTGCTGATATCTGTTTTCCAGTCTATAGAAGATATCATCCCGGACATCTTCTATATCTTTATGGCCGGACATGCCCTTTTCCACGACCTGGAACAGGGCATAAAAGTCGTTCATGGCAATAGGCCCTACAATATCACCTGGTTCTGCGCTGGAAACAGCATCGCTTATACTCTCGGAAAGATCATCCATGGCGACCCAGCCTATATCGGCACTGCTGGAAACGAGTATGCTGGAATATTCCCTGGCTACATCATCAAAGTCTCTGCCTTCATGGATGACTGATAATGCCTGATATGCTTTTTCTTCATCGTCTCTGATAAGTATCTGCTTCAAGCGGACCGATTGTCTTCCTGTATACTCAGGATTATTGTTGAAATAATCCAGTATCATGTTCTCTGTGATAACAACCCTGGACCTCACCATTAGATCCATCAGCGTGGATTTCATGGTCAGAGAGACTGCGTCTTCGATGCCCACACCCGTTTGCCGGGCATATTGTTCGGCCTCTTCCATGTTCACCGCAGGAAACCCGAGAGAACGATAAATCTTTTCAACAACAATGTTTTCAACCATAAGATCGAGAACCTGCCGCTCCGCAGCCTTGTTATACTGCGGTGCTCCCAGTTCTTCCATTCTCTGTCGGAGATCGGAGATCATGATTATGGATTCATCCACCACAGCTACAATACCTTCAATCTTGTCTGCAAGGACAGGGGTGCCCATCAGAAGAAAAAACACAATACCGATAAACTCCCGGCGGTTATTCCTTAACAGAGACAGCATTGATCTCATCCCAATTCACCTCTATACTGTATTCTTTTTTCAGTCCTTCAATAAATGCGGCATAGTTATCCTCAAATATTTTATCGGAGAGTTTATACCGTATCTCGTCAGCTGCATGTATTAACGGCAATTTACCTGGTTCTGAGCGCTTTGCAACATAAAAGATATGATATCCCCTTATGGTATTGATTATCTCTGAATAGCGTCGCTCCGGGATGGAGAACACCACGTCTTCAACCTCTTTCGGTAAATCCCCTTTTACAAACACACCCATGAACCCTGAACTGTCTTCCGGCGATTCGCCATACCTTTTTACTACCTGCTCCAGGGAGACTCCCGACCGGAGCATGACAAGCGCCTCCTTTGCCTTGTATTTGTCCTTTACAAAGACATGGTAGAGCTCTACCGATGAAGGCCTGTAGAATTCGGTTTCGTGCTGTTCGTAGTATTGCTTTATCTTATCGGGAGAAATCGATATATCGGTTTTCACCGCCTTTTCAATGGTCCTGTTAATGATAGCCCTGGTGCGGATAAAATCTCTCATGTCATCAATGCTCCGGCTTTCCTCGGTAAGAATGGCTTCCAGATCCTTCTTGTCCGTCCCGTCCATGATACCCTTCATGGCGATATCGATCTCCTTGTCAGAGACCGTTATATATCCAGTCAGCGCATGCTGAAGGATGAGCTGTTCCTCCACGATATTGTCTACCAGAACCGCTTTCATCCGATGAAGCATGTCTTCCGAGCTGATGAGCGATTCCTCTGCAAAACGCTCGAGTCTGACCTTGAACACGGTCTTCTCAATACAGGCATCCCCGACTTTTATCACGCAGGGGTTCCGCTCCCGCTCGCATGCACTAACAAGCAGGCTCAGCAATACTGTAGAGTATATCACGCATCTCTTTATGAACATCCTTAACACCTATAGGTATCTCTGCAACCCCTTCCTGGTATATCCTCCCGTTATTCTCTGTGACAATGTCTATAAGCCTGCCAAGGTTTATCCTGCTATCACGAGACAGGTACAATCTCAAGATGTTATCCCGTCTATCGAGTTTTTTCAACCGCATCTTTTTCATGATATCCCTGATCTCGGCTATACCTATGAGCATCCTGAGCGGACCGGGTATCTCTCCGTAAAGATCGGATATCTCTTCGGTTATCTCTGGAAGTTCATCGGACTGCGCCGAGAAGAGCCTCTTGTACAGGCCCAGTCTCAGGTGCTGATCCGGGCAGTACTCTTCGGGGATATAGGCATCCAGCCCGATCCTTATCTCCGGATCTGTCTCGGGGATGGCCTCCTTGCCCTGCAGTTTGCCTATGGCTTCGGCGAGCATCTGCTGATAGAGTTCATAGCCTATGGCTGTAACGTGTCCCCATTGAGCTTTGCCCAGGATATCGCCTACTCCGCGAATCTCCATGTCTCGAAGAGCCATCTGGAATCCGGCCCCGAGAGATTCGTATTCCTTTATCGCAGCAAGCCTTTTTCTGGCATCTTTTGTTATCTGGCCTGCAGAAGGTATCAGCAGAAGGGCAAAGCCCCTGAGTTTAGATCTGCCGACCCTGCCGCGCAGCTGATAGAGATCTGCAAGCCCAAACTTGTCGGCACGGTTGATGATAATGGTATTTGCAGATGGTATGTCAATGCCGGAACTGATAATGGCAGATGTAACCAGCACATTGATGGTCCTGTCCAGAAAGCTTCCCATAATACGTTCGAGCTGGGGCCTGGACATCTGGCCGTGAGCCACACCCACCCGTGAGCCCGGCACAAGTGCCTGAATACGACTTGCCATGGTTTCGATGGTGGAGACCCGGTTATGGACGAAGAATACCTGTCCTCCTCTCAGGAGCTCCCGGATTATGGCCTGCTGTATCTCTTCCTCGTCAAACCTAGATATCATGGTCTCTATGGATTTCCGCTCAGCCGGGGGGGTTTCTATTATTGACAGATCGCGAATGCCGGAGATGGCCATATTGAGTGTCCTGGGTATCGGTGTTGCCGTAAGGGTCAGGATCTCGATCTCAGCTCGTTTGGCCTTGATCTGCTCCTTGTTCTTCACCCCGAACCGGTGTTCTTCATCCACTATCAGCAATCCCATGTTCTTGAATTTCACCTTGTCGGAAAGCAGGGCATGGGTGCCAATTATGATATCCACCTTCCCCTCCTGAAGGGCCTTTAGAACCTCGCTGTTTTGGGTTGTTGTGGAAAAACCCGAGACAGCCTCTATGCGTATCGGCCATTTCTCGAAACGCTCCCGAAAGGTCCTCAGGTGCTGCCTCGCAAGCAATGTTGTGGGAACAAGAACAGCTACCTGTCTGCCGGCCATGGCCGCGACAAAGGCCGCGCGCAGGGCGATCTCGGTCTTTCCATACCCCACGTCACCGCATACGAGTCTGTCCATCGGTTTATGGGAGGACATGTCGGCATAGATGTCTTCAACAGCCCTTAGCTGGTCATCCGTCTCTTCATAAGGGAATGCATCCTCGAATTCGGTGATAAAACTCCCGGTAGTATCGAAGGAAGTCCCCGGGCTGCTTTCCCTCCTGGCATAGATGCTCAGAAGTTCGTTTGCCAGTTTTGCCACGGATTCTCTGGCCTTTCCTTTGGCCCTGATCCATCTGGTGCCGCCCAGCTTGTCTATGATGAAATGATCTGCCTCCCCTATATAGCGCTGCAACAGGGACAGCTTGTATACCGGCACATAGAGTTTGTCTCCTCCGAGGTATTCAAGAAGGATGAAATCACTCTTGAACCCTTCAAGATCGAGTCTGACAACGCCTCTGAAAATGCCGATGCCATTGTCCCTGTGCACAACTGCATCCCCGACATTGAGCTGTGTAAAGGGGTTGAGTATAGGCAGAGAACCCTTTGAGCGTTTCTTTCGTTTTCTAGGCCCGAATGCCTCATCCGCACAGATTACGGCTATGCCCAGTGAAGGCAGGATAAAACCTGTTGAGATCACATTTTCGACCAGATACAGTCGCGCGCCCCATCCATTCATAGTCAGTATCGACCTTCCCGAACAGACTTCAGGAGGGACCCCCTTTTTTGCAAAGGCATATTCAATACGCTCGAGAAGCATCTGCGTGCCTGCAAAGACAAAGATATCCATACCCTGGTTCCGAAGCGACAAGATATAGTCAAAGACCGCATCGCTGTCCTTCTTGGCCTGCATGGAGACCATGGGGCTCTGGTAAACCATCTCCTGTCCCTTCGTACCTACAGAGGTAGAGATATGCACCGGGGTTTTTTCAAGTGCCTCTAAAATGACTTCCTTGCGGATTATGAGTTCCTCCGGGCCGGGAAATCTTTGATGATTGTCATCACAGCGTTCATACGCATTGCAATACCTGCTGAATTCCTGGTTCCACATGATATCGAGCTCGGTGCTTCCGGGGCCTGCTATGACCGAGCCGGCACCAAGATAGTCGAATATGGATGAGCGTGTTTCATAGAACAGGGGCAGGTACCTTTCAATGCCCGGCGGATAAATCCCCTGCTCGATATCGCTGATCAGATACGAAACCGACTGGTCCTTCATCCTTCGCAGTGCCGGCCTGGCGTTTCTGATGTGCGCTGTATCCAGCAGGACCTCGCTTGCCGGAAGAATCAGCGCCGAGGGTATATTCTTTCTGGATCTTTGTGTTGCCAGGTCAAAGGTCTTAATCGTGGTTATGGTATCGCCGAACAGATCGATCCGTACAGGGTCTTCCATGCCCGGGGAGAATATATCGATCACGCAGCCCCTTATGCTGAACTGTCCGACATCGTCTATGAGGGCTTCACGGGTATATCCTCGGTGAATGAGCATACCGGCGAACTCATCCCGGTCTATCTCCTTGTCCACTTCAAGCCTTGTTGCAAGAACTGAAAGATCCTCTTCGGCCATGACATAGGGCACAACAGAGGCAAACGGTGCAATGACAACAACCGGTTCTCCTTTCATCAGTGTGTATAGGGCCGATATCCTTTTCGCGATGATTTCCCTTGACGGGCTGTCATCCTGATATGGCCGGACATCGACCGGATCAAAGGTCATGACACGAGGCCGGTCAAGGAAACACAGCAGGTCTTCCTGAGCCTGATACATCTCCTGAGTGCTCTCCACAATCCACAAGACAGCTTTTTTACGCGCGGTATATACCGAGGCAATAATCATTGCCCGAAGCGGGGATGCAAGGGTGCCAGTCGATACGGTCTTTGCAAGTTGTTGGTAAATGCTATTCATGATAGGGGAATTCCGTATGTACGGCTATCAGCCGGTCAGTATCGATAATACCGGGTATGGAGATTATTTCATCGCCACTGAGCAGTATGGGCCAGAACCTTCGCTGGGAATTCATGACGCCTTTGTCCGACAGGATCTTAACCGCCTTCTTTCCTTCGACGCGGTCGCCATTGTTTAGTGAACGTAACCGCAAAGTCACTCGGTCGGTTTGCGTAAAATCGATCTTAACCGCCTGATCCAGGCCTTGGATCCTGAAGATGCCGGGACCTTGTATCTGCATATCGAAACGGGTTTCCTTGCCGGCATCCATGAAGACCATTGCCTTTCCGTCGAGAACGGCCCTGACCCGCCTCTTGACTGTATGGGCCCGTTTCCTGGCCATAAGAACATCAAAGACGCCCTGCACCTGGATTGCATCTATGCCTCTGGGTTCACCAAGCATTTCCGTTAGGATTGAGATGATTGTGCGTTTTGCAACTGCCTCATGGGCACTGATCAGGTCACCTGCACGGTAGGCACGGATAAGATTCCAGTCAAGCAGGATTGACTGTTCTCTCAGTGAAGAGGCCATGGCTTCAAGAACTTCTCCTTCTCCTCGTGCGATATCGGACAGTCGTGAAAGCGCTCCGATGGTTTCTGGATTTATCCTCTTCATAAGGGGAAGTATCTTATGACGAATAAAATTCCTTGCCAGTGTCGTATCGTTGTTTGTGCTGTCATTGACAAACCCGATATCATTGGCAGCGGCATACCGGGTTATCTCATCACGTTCAAGACCGAGCATGGGGCGGATCAGCCCGTGTGTGTTTATATGACGCATGCCTGCAAGTCCTCGTATGCCGCTGCCGCGGATGATTCTGTATATCAGGGTTTCGGCCTGGTCATCCATGGTATGTCCGGTTGCGGCATAATCAAATCCATGCCCGTTCTTGCATTTCATGACTGCATCGTAGCGCAAAATCCGTGCATGCTCCTCCAGGTTTTCCTGCGTATGCTCCATATGAAGTTCGTAGCCATAGAAAGGTATCTGCATGTCCCTGCATACCCCGGCAACAAAGATTGCATCTTTTTTCGATGCCGTGCCCCTTATGCCGTGGTCCACATGAATGACACCGAGGCCGAGACCAAGCAATGAAGATGCCTTGTTCATGAGATGCAGGAGAACCATGGAATCGATCCCCCCGGAACAGCACACAAGGACAGTATCTCCATCTTGAAGCGAACAGCACTCTTTCAGCGTTCTTACAAACCGTCTCAACATGGACATGATCTTTAGTACCTAACAGGATATGGGTCAAGACCCAGCTTGCCGGACAAAGTATCGTAGGCGTTGAGTTGGGGATCGATGAAAGGTTGAAGAACTGAAAAATAACGTTATCACATCAGATTCGACGACAGTAGATACCTCAAGAGCCGATGAGACAACATATTCTCAAACAGGAGCAACTTCATGTCACGCATGGGATATTTCATTCAGATGATACCCCGCTGCTTGCAGCGGGCACAAATTATCCTCTCCGCTGAAAGGAGATGCCTTTTCTCAGATATCCATGGACAGTTTGTACACATGGAATTCAAGCACCTGTGTCATGCCGCGGCCGGTCTTTTCGAATGCCTTGAGCATCGGGGCGTTGTCTTCCCATATATAGGCACGCATACAGTTGAATCCCATGTCTTTTCCGATTTTCATCATGGTTCTGAGAAGGTATGTGCCGATACCCCTGTTCTGCCACGCAGGATCCACCATGACGGCAAACTCGCAGATCTTTCTCGGCCCGGTGCATGCTTCCTTCGCAATATGGGCCACGGCAGAGATGTTTTCCTGCTTGCCGTATCTCTCTGCAACGATCAGGGCCATGGAATCCATGTAATCAACCTTTACCAGATCCTGGGCCTGTTTATGGTGAAGCGCGTTTACATGCATGAGGAAGCGCTGAAACTTGTCGTTCCTGCTCAATGAATAAAACAGGTTCTGCACCGCCCTTTCATCTGTTATCTTCACAGGGTGTATGGAAAATTGTTTATCACCGAAACTCTGTATTTCCTCATAGTGGTAAGGATACTGTGAAAATTCCGGAGGAAGCTCCTGATCCTTGTACACATAGTTCAGTTTCTTTGCCTCATCCAGGAGCCATGCCCTGAATCTCGGATGCGCAATGGTTATAAGTGCCAGCGCCCTCTCGCGGATGGATTTTCCAAACAGATCGACATGCCCGAATTCTGTTACCACATAATGGATGTCAGACTGGGTGGTAATGATGCCTATCTTGCTGTCAGTGAACTCTGGAACTATTCTGGAACAAGTACCGTCCCTTGATGTGGAGCGAAGCGCAATGATACCCTTTCCCCCTGGAGCGTACAGGGCGGTTCTGTTGAACATGGCATGGCCCAGGGCCCCGAAATACCCCATATATTCACCCATTCCCACGCATGACTGCCCGCTGAGATCGATCTCCATTGCACCGTTTATGGCGATGAACTTCTCGAAGGAAAGGATCTGTTTCGGATCGCTCAGACAGGAAAGATCATGCATTTCCACCATGGGATTGGAATCGGCAAAATCAAAAACCTTTTCTGTCCCGATACATGCACTGGCGATTATCGCTGGTTTGCAAGGGTTTCCGTCAGTCTTTCTCACAACACCGGAGTCCGCCAGGTCTACAACCGAATCAGTGATGATCTCGGAGTAGACGGCTATGTCTTTCTTTCCCTGAAGAAACATGAGGGATGCTTCCGGAATCCTGCCGAATCCGACCTGGATGGTGGAACCGTCTTCGATAAGTCTGGCCACATTGTACCCTACCTTCTGTATCTCGTCATCGGGTTCTTCCGGGCTGTAGCATATCAGGGGCTCATCATATTCCACTATGTGATCCACCTCATCGACATGAACAAGACTGTTGCCGCAGGTCCTGGGCATCAGGCTGTTTACCTGGGCAATTATTGTATCGGCCTTTCCCATTATGGTCTTGGTGATATCCACCATGATGCCAAGGCTCATATAACCGTCTTTGTCCGGCGGGCTTACCTGAATAAGAACCGTATTGATCTTGATGTAGTCTTCTGCGAAAAGCTTGGTCATTCCGCATGTTGAAAGCGGCATATGATCGGCGTTTCCGTCCGAGAATGCGTTTGCCATGCCCGGAGAGATAAAGAAAGACTTTATTCTGAAACGTGATCCGTACTGACCTCCATAATCTGAATAGGAGCGAAGCGGTACCGAGGTATAGACCTGAACATCATTGAGATTTCCGTTTTCGAAAATGAGATCTTTTACAAGATGCTGGGGCTCTCCGCATCCGGATTCAACAAATACACTGGATCCGGGCTTGATGCACTCCTGAATATGCCGAGCCGGTGTTTTCTTGCTGGAATAGTACTCATGCCATACACTGCTGGCTTCTAAGCAAACACCTTTTTCCATGGGCTATAGCCCTCCCAAAACAATTTAATATATTCCGGCGCTGCATCCTGCTGCAATGGTCTGACCCATTTCCCTGCATGCATCGAGGGTTTCTTCCGTGATTTCACCGGATTTCACGATGGGCTCATAGACCTTCTTCAACTGGTATCCGATACAGATGCGCTCTATGTTACGCAGTGCACCTGCACCGTCGTTGCCTGCTTTTATAAGTATGGTATAGGGCTTTCTGAACACCCTGCCCTGTGCCTGCTCATAGGTGCGGTCAAAGAAATCCTTTATCGCTCCGGACATGTAGCCGAAGTATTCAGGCGAGGCGATAACGAGACCGTCACACCCGAGCAGGTCATCCAGATCGGCATCCAGGGCTTTTTTGAAAACAACCCTCACATCTTCAATCGACCTTGCGCCATCTGCAGCTGCCATGGCCATCTTCTTAGTAGTACCTCCTTGTGAATGGTAGATAACAAGTATAGTGGTTATATTCATATCGTCACTTATCCAATATATAATAAAACTAATCTGATCTTAAAATCGGCAATCCCACGAGTTTTCATCAAAGAATTTTCCCATGATCCTGACAGGATAATATATGTTCAGTATATAAGGTGTTTATATCAAACAGGGATACCCATCATAGGTGCTTTGCCATTACATCCGCACCTGTATTAGGTATGAAAATTACATTTTGTGCTGGAAGAGTTGCAAACCCTGTGTGAGCGTCTTTCATCCGAGACTGCCAGACGACCAGGATGAATTGAATCGCGCCTGCTTCTCTAGGAACATGCCTTTGACAGCCGCTGAAGATTCCCCATGATAACCGACCGTACCGTATCGATCAGCTCATCCCTGTCATGTTCGCTAAATGCCGAGGTGTCGATGGGATCTCCCACGATAACTCTCACCATGCCGGACTTTATGTGCAGGGCATTCTTTGGCAGAAGATTGTGACTGCCGACAACCGTGACAGGGACAATAGGCAGCCTTGCCTTGAGTGCAAGCATTACCCCGCCCTTTTTGAATTTCTGAAGTCTGCCGTCGAGGCTTCTGGTGCCTTCGGCAAAGAAGCATGCACTGATACCGTCTTTCAGTTCGCATATGGCCTTGTTTATGGTATTGCGTGCGTTAGATCCGTCGCTGCGGTCGATGAGGATCATCCTTGCAAGTTTGATGGCCCATCCGAACACCGGGATTCTTGCCAGGGATTTCTTGCCCACGAACCTGAGCTGATTCTGCAGTGCAAGGGCAATCGCCGGCGGGTCCAGGTTGCTCGAATGATTTGCAATAAACACATACGACCGGTTTCTTATAATCTTTTCAAACCCCTCTATCTGAATTCTTACCCGGTTTGTCTTCATAATAAGCCATGCCCAGGCAATACCGAGCCTGTAGGGGATGATGCCGGTCTTGCTGAAAAATGCCGTGACAATGATAGGGATACCTATAAGTATGGTGTAGACCGTAGTGGTAAGGATGGTCCAGGCAGACATGATTATTTCTTTTATCATAGGTATCCTATATAATACAGACTGTCTCTTACGACAATACTTTAAAAAGGGGATCTGAGAAGCCGAGTCAATGAGAATACTGTTTACCTGTGACCTGCATGGCAGGAAAGATCTATATGATACAATGATGAATTATGCCCTGCAGCAGGACTGCGAATGCATCATAATTGGTGGCGATCTTTTCCCCACAAGGCTTTTCGCTCCCTTTAAGCTGCTTTCGGGCAATGCCGACTTCAACGAAAGCCTTCACGTTCAACTGGAGTTCATTGACACCTTCCTGGTCCCCGTACTTGCCGAGTTCATGAAGGAACACAGCCATATCCGGATACTGTATGTGCCGGGCAACCATGACTGGAGGATATCAATGGATCACTTCAGGCAATGCCTGCCACAGGCTGTCTGCATGCATAATGCCGTAGAGCGGATAAACGGCATCACCTTTATGGGCTACGGCTGCGTGACCGACTCGCCGTTCTGGGTAAAGGATTATGTGCGCAGGGACTTGCCTGAAAGCCTTCACACTGCCAGCAGATACCCCCTGATAAGTACGCCCGACGGCATCTGCGTGAGCAGTGATGATGCATATGCCTATGAAAACTTGAGCATCGAAGAAGAGCTTGCCGAGCTTGAGCTTGAAGACAATGACGAAGCCATATGCATCTTCCATTGCCCGCCCTTTGATACCGGCCTCGATACGCTGCACGACGGCAAACCCATCGGTTCACGTTCCATCAGGCATTATATAGAACGTCATAAGCCGAAGGTCAGTCTGCACGGTCATATTCACGAATCACCCTACATGTCTGGCAGATATCGTGAAAACCTTGGTAAAACCCTGTCGATCAACCCCGGCTTTAACGCCGGAGAGCTGCATGCAGTATGTTTTGAAACCTCTGATCCTCATTCCACACTCTTCCACCGGGTCTTCGGAAAAGGATCACCAGAACAAAGCGGGATGATGCGCACCTTTGAGAGATCTGCTCGTATTGCCAAGGCTTTTATTATGAAGAGCGTGCTGACGAAATAAGCTCAACCGCGTCGTTTTTTTTACACGGTCTCGATCAACTGCACGGCCTTGGTGTTCTCATCCACGATAAAGAAGCACCTCGCCGCAAGGTGCTTCTTTATCTCCCTTGACAATAGTAAATCCCGGGTTATTTGAATAGTAAGATTGTCTCAATGAGTAATGCGCATGGAACATCTACTTTAGATATTTGATATGAATTGTTTTTCTAAGGAGGTACATCCAATGTCCGGCAAAGCCTGTTGTGTCTGCCATTTTATCGAGGAATATTACAAGGGGGTAAACCATGCTTAACCAGGATGACGTAATCTATTTTGTCATGACGGACCGTTTCTGCAATGGAGATGCTGAAAACGACTACGATACGGATATATCCAAACCCGAGAGCCTTTCATGGATGAGATTTTGCCGGGCTCAAGCAGAAGATCCCCTATTTCAGAAAGCTCGGCATTCCAAAGGCATGACAAAAGAGCCTCTCTCTGGCCTGCCTGACGTCAATCACGACCTGAAGGAGGTTGATTTATGACTGTTCAATTTCGCAATCTTGTCTTTGAAGGAGGAGGAGTCAAAGGCATTGCCTATGTCGGCGCCATGAGCATCCTTGAACTCCGCGGCTCACTCGGCGGCATACTCAGGGTGGGAGGAACCAGCGCAGGTGCCATAAATGCGCTGGTATACGCCCTGGGGTACAGCCTTGCCGAACAGAATGCCATCCTGCGCTCAACCGACTTCAAGAAATTCATGGATGATTCCTTTGGGATGATCCGTGATATCAGGCGTCTGGCAAAGGATTTCGGGTGGCACAAGGGCGACTTCTTTTCTACCTGGATAGGCAATCTCATCAAGGACAGACTGGGCAGCGCCGAGGCCACCTTTTCTGACCTGGCCTCACGGAATCTTCCCGACCTGTATGTGGTGGGCACGAACCTCTCAACAGGATATGTCGAGGTCTTTTCAAGGGAACGCCATGCACACATGCCTCTTGCAACAGCCGTGAGGATCAGCATGTCCATCCCGTTGTTTTTCTCTGCAGTACGTCACGGCCCGCGTGAAGATGTGTATGTAGACGGAGGGGTGGAACTGAACTATCCGGTCAAGCTCTTTGACCGGGAAAAGTATATCGATATGGAAAACGAGGCATATGCCGCATGCCAGACCTCATACTACAATCGTGAGTATGCGGCTTTCACTTTCAGGAAACCGGGCCGGAGCCCATATGTTTATAACCGCCAGACGCTTGGTATGCGTCTGGACAAACGCGAGGAGATAGCGTTATTCCGCTATGAAGAACCTCCAAAAGGCAAGCAGATCCGTAATTTCACCACTTATGCAAAGGCCCTGATAAGCGCTATATTGAATGTTCAGGAGAATCAGCATCTGCACAGCGATGACTGGCAGCGCACCATATATATCGACACCCTCGATGTAGGCACCACGGATTTTGACTTGACCGATGAGAAAAAGGATGCGCTCCTGCGCTCCGGGATCGACTGTGCCGAGGCGTATTTCCGCTGGTTCGAAGACCCGGCGGAAATGCCGGCAAACCGCGTTGCACAGTTATGACAGGTTCACACTGATAAACATCATGGCCAGCAAAGTGTACTCTTGTCTGCAGAAATAAGGGGATCCACGTCCACAACATGGAAAAGACCTCAGGGCAGGCTTGACATTATCTTAATAATAATCGATATTTATTGACGGGAAGTGTGCTTCAATGATTGAAGGAAATACCTTTGTGGAAATCGCTGCCATCCTGAGTCTTGCGACTCTGGTGGGGATTATCGGGCAGAGACTTCGTCAGCCTCTGATAATCATGTTTCTCGCCACTGGCATTCTGGCCGGACCTACCTTTCTGGGAATCATACAAAGCCATCATCAGATCGAGTTGCTGGCCCAGATCGGGATAGCGCTTCTGCTGTTTATCGTCGGCCTCAAGCTCGATTTAAACCTGATACGCACGACCGGTCCGGTTGCTCTTGCTACAGGACTGGGGCAAATCATTTTCACGTCCTTAATCGGGTTTATAATAGCCATAGCCCTGAATATGTCTTTTCTCACTGCAGCCTATGTCGCTGTCGCTCTGACTTTTTCAAGCACAATCATTATTGTAAAGCTCCTGTCCGACAAAAAGGAAATCGATTCTCTTCATGGCCAGATAGCTATCGGCTTTCTGATTGTTCAAGATATCGCCGCAATACTTGCCCTGGTCGGATTGACCACACTGGGTACATCTGTTGCCGAAGGAGAGTCGGTGTATTTCTCGACAACGGTCGTTGTCATTAAGGGCATGGGGATGCTGGGCATTGTCGCTCTGCTTATTAAATATGTCCTTCCGCAACTGACCAGACGGCTGGCTCACTCTTTGGAGTTGCTGACGCTCTTTGCTATTGCATGGGCGGTCTTTCTCGGTGCTGCAAGCGAACTGCTCGGGTTCAGCAAAGAAGTGGGGGCATTTCTGGCCGGGATCTCGCTTGCATCCACTGAATATCGTGATTCCATAGGAGCACGCCTTACAGGTCTGCGTGATTTTCTTCTTCTTTTCTTCTTTATCGACCTTGGGGCACGGCTTGATTGGTCCTCTGTAGGATCGCTGGTCGGCGCATCTGTTTTGTTTTCCGTATTTGTACTCATCGGCAATCCCCTGGTTGTCCTGGTTATCATGGGAGTGATGGGTTACCGGCGCCGCACTGGTTTTCTCGCAGGGCTGACAGTAGCTCAGATCAGCGAGTTTTCTCTTATCGTTGCAGCGATGGGACTGAGTCTGGGTCATATTACTACTGAAACCATGGGACTGATCACCCTTGTGGGCGTCGTGACAATCTTTGCATCCACATACATGATCCTTTATTCTGGAGAGCTTTACCGTATGCTGTCCGGACCTTTGAAGATCTTCGAAAGGCGTAATCCGTATCGGGAAGCCCCGACAGATACAATAAATGAAGCACCATCGGGAAGCGTGATCCTGTTGGGTCTGGGCAATTATGGCAGCGCACTTGCAGAGGACCTTTTACGACGGAACAGATCCATAATAGGGGTGGATTTCGATCCCGGGGTTATAAACACATGGCGTTCACGTGGCATGACCGTTTTGTATGGTGATATGGGCGACCCAGAGATACATGAACAATTACCGGTGAATAAGGCTCAATGGGTGATCAGCACAGTTCGTTCAAAAGAGTTGAACCTATCCCTTTTGCACAATCTCAAGAACCAGGGATACGAGGGCAAGGTGGCTTTGACGGCGATAAATCAGGGGGAAGCCGATGATTTCGAGAAGGCAGGATCCAACCTTGTTTTTCGACCGTTTATTGACGCGGCAGAACAGGCTGCGGATTCTTTGGCCTATGTAACGGACTATCTGCCGACATATGTCAATTGGCCTATCGCATTTCTTGAAGTTCGTATTCGGTCTGACGCATCCGTGGCAGGCCAGACCATAAGAGATCTTCCATTAAGATCGATGACAGGAGTATCAGTTCTCACGGTAAGTCGTGGTGGGCGTATATATCATGATCCGGAACCTGATTTTCAGATTTATCCGGGAGATCGTCTGCTGATCATGGGGCCTCCGGCCGAATTGAAAAATGCTGAAAGAGCGCTTGGCAAGGTTGAAGAAAGAGAGACAAAAGAGAGTACTGATCGTTTTGAGGTTGCAGAAGTAAGGATGGGAAAAGATTCGAAACTATCGGGTCTGTCGTTGCTAGATCTACGCTTCCGCCAGCGGTATGGAGTTACCCTGGTCGGGATCCAGCGCGGTAGCCAGAGGATTCTTGCAATAACTCCTGCAGAGAGGCTCTTGGCCGGAGATCGTCTGATAGTTATAGGAACCTCCGGGTCAGTATGCAGTCTTATAGACCAGGAACCCCTTTAGGTTGCCAGGAGTTGTCTGTTTGAGCTTCTTTCATGTATTTTCTCTTCGAATCACGATCAGGGCATCCAAAACGCATTCAAACGGGTCAGCACAAGAAACATCGAGTTTATCGTTAATTTGACGATGCAACCGTGCAGGTCATATGATACAAGATGAGAGATCAATATCAAGGGATCTGCTCGGCATTTACAGCAGACGCATAAGCTTGATGTGAAGATCTTTATTCCAAAGGAGAGTGATATGCCTGCACTGACGGAAAGAGTGAGCAAAGCATTCGATGATCGAAATGGACCTGTCGTGTTTACCACTGTAGATGAAGAGGGAATGCCGAACACTATCTATGCAACCTGTGTCAGCAAGTACAATGAAGAAACAATTGTGATCGCGGACAATTATTTCGACAAGACGCGCAAGAACATCCTTTCAGGGAGCAAAGGCTCCATCCTTTTTATTACCGGCGAGGGTGTTTCCTTCCAGGTTAAGGGGGCAGTTGAATACCATACGCAAGGCGATGTCTTTGAGGACATGAAGAAATGGAACCCGGAAAAACATCCAGGCCATGCAGCAGCAGTATTGAAAGTATACGAGGTTTATTCTGGATCCGAGAAGATCTAGTGACAGGATTTAAGGATGTCATTCAATGAATGATGGAAAAGACGCACTTTGGAACAATCCGCTTCTTGTAGCACGCGGCATACCCAGGTTTGACCGGATACGGCCCGAACACATCGTCCCGGCCGTACGACAGGTAATAGAACAGACCCTGCGAAAGATCGATCAGCTGGAACAGGACCTTCAGCCGGGATGGGACAGCCTGATCAGGCCACTGGAACTTCTGGAGATACCGCTTGAGTATGCCTGGAGGTCTGTAACCCATCTTCTCGGGGTAAAGAATTCTCAGGGTCTTCGAAGATCCTATGAAGCTGTTCTCGGCGAGATGGTGGCTCTGGAGATGCGCCTTGCGCAGAGCCGGCCGATTTATCAGGCCCTGACAGACCTGAGACAAAGTCCGGATTGGCATGCATTGCCTGCGGAGAAGAAACGTCTCGTAGAGTTGAAGATACGCGATGCGAAGCACTCAGGAATCGCGCTGGATGACGATGCCAGGAAACGTTTCACCCGGATCGAGCAGGAACTTTCCTCCATCAAAACCCGGTTTACCAACAATATCCTGGACGCAACCAGGGCCTTTGAACTCATAGTCTCGAAGCAGGATGATGTATCGGGCTGGCCGGAAAGCCTGAAGAAACTCGCTGCACAGTCCTATGACCATGCTCATCCGGAAGCGAAACGTACTGCGACACCGGAAAACGGGCCCTGGAGGATAACCCTGGATCACCCGAGTTACCTGCCTTTCATGCAGCACAGCCGCATACGTAAGCAGCGCGAAAAAGTATACCGGGCCTTTATGACCCGTGCATCGAGCGGTGCTCTCGACAATTCGGAATATATCTCCCGCATCCTGGCCCTGCGTAAAGAAAAGGCCGCTCTGCTGGGATATCACACCTATGCGGAATTGAGCCTTGCGTCCAAGATGGCTGGAAATGTCGAAAAAGTCGAAAAGATGTTTGATGAACTGATCACAGCAGCACGTACCCATGCATTTCAGGATTATCATGAACTTCAGGAGTTTGCCGGGCGCTGCGGAGAAACCGCGCCCCTTCAGCACTGGGATATCCCTTTCTGGGCGGAGCGCTTGAGCGAGAGCCTTTTTTGCTTCACGCAAGAAGAGCTGCGCCCTTATTTCCCGCTGGAACGTGTTTTGGAAGGTCTGTTCTCACTGTGCAATTCGCTGTTCGGCATAACGGTCAAGGCCGCTGACGGCGAAGCCCCGCTATGGCATGATAATGTACGCTTTTTCAAGGTCTGTGATGCCGACGGCATACAGATCGCCTCATTTTATCTCGACGCCTATTCAAGGCCCCAGGAAAAGCAGGGGGGCGCATGGATGTCCAACTGTCTGACCCGGCGCAGAATAAACGACCACCTGCAGCTGCCGGTTATACACCTGTGCTGCAACAGCACACCGCCGGTAGGCCATACCCCTTCCCTGATGAGCTTTGACGAGATGAGAACACTGTTCCACGAGTTCGGCCATGGACTACAGAGTATGCTGACAACCGTTGATATTGCAGATCTGGCAGGCATCAACGGCGTCGAGTGGGATGCAGTGGAACTGGCCAGTCAGTTCATGGAGAACTGGTGCTATCACAAACCCACGCTTATGGGCATAAGTCGTCATATACATTCGGGTGGGGCTCTCCCGGATGAACTGTTCGAAAAGATCATGGCTGCAAGAACCTATCGGTCGGGTTCTCTCATGATGCGCCAGATTGAATACGGCATGATCGATATGGCGCTGCATCACAGCTATGAACCCGGGAAAGGAGAATCGCCCTTTGACCTGCAAAGGACCATCTCGGAAAAGTTGAGCGTTATGCCCCCTCTCCCGGCAGACCGCTTTCTCTGCAGTTTTGCACATATCTTTGCCGGCGGCTATGCAGCCGGATATTACAGTTATAAATGGTCGGAAGTGCTCAGTGCGGACATCTTTGCCGCCTTTGAAGAGGCCGGTCTCGACAACCCGGATAAACTCGCCGTCCTGGGCAGACGCTACCGTGACACCATACTGGCGTCAGGCGGTGCCAGACACCCCATGGATATATTCAAGGCATTCAGAGGGCGTGAACCCTCGACGCATGCCTTGTTGAGACACAGCGGGCTTCTTTAGAGGAAGAGACATGAGCCCTTTTCCCAATTCCTTGAGAAAGAAGGGGGTTGCCAAAGCCCAGTGCTTGGATGCAGTATAATCATCATAACAGGAGGTAGATAATGCCCATGGATGAGATACAAGGTTTCTTGAAGCCCGAGCTCATATGGTTTCTCGCAGGTTTTATCATGCTTGTTTTCGAATTCGCGGCCCCCGGGATCTTTTTTATTTTCTTTGCCGTGGGTGCATGGATCGTTGCTGGAGTATACCTG
Organism: Deltaproteobacteria bacterium; assembly: GCA_011372875.1. Classification (GTDB taxonomy): domain Bacteria; phylum Desulfobacterota; class Desulfomonilia; order UBA1062; family UBA1062; genus DSAD01. The sequence goes on along the minus strand of DSAD01000261.1, from coordinate 15,439 downwards.
TTCTTTCCGGTCTCTCTTTCCGCTCAGCTCCTGATCTTTCTTACCTCATCGGTGTTTGCACTGATCCTTTTGCGAAAACGGTTCCAGAAGGTCTTTGCCGGGGCCTCCAGCAAGGTGGACGGGTTAGATCCGGATGAATTCATCGGAAAGAAGGCTGTCGTAAAAGAGATGATAACCAAAGATATGCCGGGAAAGATAGCGTTTCATGGCACCCTGTGGAGGGCAGAGGCCGATGAGCCCATCGATGAAAACAGCCATGTGGTGATTACCGGCAGGGACAGTCTGACCCTGAAAGTAAAAAAGGTTTAAAGGAGCTTATATGATCACAATATCAACCATTATTCTGACCTTGATCATCATCCTCGTTTTCATGGCTTTCTACCGGACGATCACCATTGTCCCGCAGAAATCAGCATACATTGTGGAGCGGCTGGGCAAGTACTCCGGCACACTGGAGGCAGGCTTTCATGTACTCATTCCCTTTATCGACAGAATTGCCTACCGCCATACGCTGAAAGAGGAAGCGCTCGATGTGCTCCCCCAGGTCTGTATCACCAGGGACAACATATCGGTGGAAGTTGACGGTATACTGTACATGCAGGTGATCGATCCCAAAAAGGCATCCTATGGAATAGACAATTACCGGTTCGCCTCGTCACAGCTTGCACAAACCACGATGAGAAGCGTTATAGGCACCCTTGACCTGGACAAGACCTTTGAAGAACGGGAGAAGATCAATGCAGAGATCGTATCTGCTGTGGATTTTGCATCCGATCCCTGGGGGGTCAAGGTTACCCGCTATGAAGTCAAGAACATCCTCCCGCCGGAATCGATAAAGGATGCAATGGAAAAACAGATGAAGGCGGAGCGGGAAAAAAGGGCCACGATCGCAGAATCCGAAGGGTATAAAGAGGCCAAGATAAACAGGGCCGAAGGGGATAAACAAGAGGCCATCAAAAAGTCAGAGGGTGAAAAGCAAAAACGCATCAACGAGGCCGAAGGGCGTGCCTCAGAGATCATGAAGGTCGCCGAGGCTACGGCACAGGGCCTGCAGATGATAGCCATATCAATCACCAAGGAAGGCGGAGAAAATGCAGTGAATCTGCGTATAGCCGAGCAGTACCTTGCAGAATTCGGCAAGCTTGCAAAAGAGAACAATACCATGATCATTCCGACCAATCTTTCCGACCTGGCAGGGATCGTTGCCGCGACCAGGCTGATTGCAGATGGCAAACAGCAGATAAAAGGGGATGGTTGATACTTGTATGAACAGAGATTTTCAGAATAAACTGAACAGGTATTAAGAAAGGGAGATCTTGTGCCCGGCATATGGAAGCTTATACGAAAACGGTTGTTCCCCAGAAGAATACGTACGATCCACGAGATGTATCCCGAGTATGATATCGGCAGAGGAACATACGGTGTACCTGTCATACGTTCACTGGGAGAAGGTTCGACATTGAAGATCGGGGCATTCTGCTCGATCTCGAGCGGCGTTCAGATCTTTCTCGGCGGTGAACACCGTACAGACTGGGTGACGACGTATCCGTTCAATATTGTCTGGAAGGCCGGGAATATGATCAAGGGTCACCCAAGAACCAAAGGGGATGTTGTAATCGGCAATGATGTGTGGGTTGGAACCGAATCCATCATCCTCTCAGGGGTAACCATAGGCGACGGTGCAGTAGTCGCCGCGCGTTCCGTTGTCACAAAAGATATTCCTCCCTATACCATAGCAGGGGGAAACCCTGCCCGCCCTATCAGGAAAAGATTCGATGACGATATCATACAACGGCTGCTGTCAATAAGGTGGTGGGACTGGGATGAAGCAATGATAGAGTCGTATCTTCCCATGCTTTTAAACAGTGATATCCGGGCATTCCTGGATGCAGCCGAAACCATGTCAAGAAACCGGGGATCATCGTCATCCCTTCCAGCAGGTGATCAGGATGTCTCAAGCTCCGGTTCTCAATCAGGATGACCCGTTTTTAAGGTTTTCACCACGACAGTTATGAAAAACTACGAGATCGTTGCAACATATGACCAGATGCCCCACGCCTACCCGTTCAGAGGTATGCTGCCTTCATGACGCACTTGCTAAAGGTTTTCAGGGTGTCGTGCTTTCCGATGAGACAGCTATCGGCAGATACCCTGTTCAGAGCTGCCATGCTGCAGCACTTTTCAGAAAAGGATAAAGACCCATTAGGTATGCATATCCGAGTATTCATATACTTAAGTATATTGATTTTATGAAATCCATGGTTATCTTTATAAGAAGAACGGTTCAGCTTGTTATGTGTTTTCCTTTATGTGTTGAGGGGATAAGCCATGAGACTGGGCTTTTGCACTTTTTTGGGTCACAAATATACTGAGTGGCATTATTCTGATGAGCACACCTGCGTGGAGAGCAAGGAATGCATGAGATGTCATCACAGGAAATGCCGCGAGGGTGTGCATATCTTCGGCGAGTTGAGCTATGAATACGAGTTCAACTGCAAACAGACAAAGACCTGTATCCGATGCGGAACCAAGACCAGCCGTACACTGCATACCTTCGGAGAGTGGCAGATTGAGGAGTATAAGTCCTTCAATAAGTACAGGATATGCACCCGATGCGGCCTTACAGAATATTTGTAATAGCTGCAAATCCGCACCCTGTATATTTCTCTCTCCCGAACGATCGCTGATGATCTGATCGGCTGATAGTTTTACTATATTGCCTGAAAACACAATCAGCGATAATGTACCGTCATGACAGAGATTGTCGTGCTCGTTTTCCTTATTGTGTATGCAGGGATGCTGATGGGCCATTTTCCTCATCTGCAGCTCGACCGGACCGGCATGGCCCTTCTCGGAGCCATCGTTCTGATCGCTGCAGGTGCCCTGACTCTTCACGATGCCGCCCGGTCAATAGATATCTCCACCATAACGCTACTCTTTGGGTTCATGGTAATATCGGCTCAGCTGCGCCTTGGGGGATTCTACACAAAGGCAGCTGAGGCTGTCACTGACTTCCATGTATCACCTGCCCTGCTTCTTGGCGCAGTGATCATGCTTTCCGGTCTCCTGTCTGCCGTATTCATGAACGATATTGTCTGCCTTGCAATCCCGCCGGTCCTCATCCAGGCATGCAGGCGCAGACACCTTGATCCAGTCCCGTTTCTCCTTGCCGTTGCCTGCGCAGCAAATGTAGGCTCTGCCGCCACGCTGATCGGCAATCCTCAGAACATTCTCATCGGACAGGCCCTTGATCTGTCCTTTTCCAGGTATCTGCTCATTGCAGGCATCCCGTCGATTCTTGGCCTTCTGACTACATGGGCAGTGATAGCCGTGCTGTACAAGGGTCAATGGAAGAATACAGAGACTGTTCAGGCAACAATGCATGAACATGCCCTTCCTCCGTGGAATGTCTGGCAGTCATCCAAGGCACTTATAGTCACGGGTTTTCTCTTTGCAGCGTTTCTCTCAGGAATTATGCCCAGAGATATCCTTGCCCTCGGGGCTGCAGGCATCCTCCTGCTCAGCCGCAAGATGCATTCAAGAGACATGCTCGGCCTGGTGGACTGGCAGCTTCTGGTGCTTTTCTGCGGACTCTTCATTGTGAATCATGCTCTTCAGCAGACCCATGTCCCTGATTCGGTTGTTGCGGACCTTGCGAGGTCAGGCATTGATCCCACTCACCCCGGCTGGCTTTTTGCCATTACGGTTCTTTTAAGCAATGCCGTCTCCAATGTTCCTGCAACCATGCTCCTGCTGCCGCTTGCCGATCATCCAATGTCAGGGCCTTTGCTGGCCCTGAGCAGCACCTTTGCCGGTAATCTTCTCATAATAGGCAGTATTGCCAACATCATAGTCGTTGAGATCGCATCTCAGCACGGCATCACTATCAACTGGCGAAAACATGCACCGGTCGGTGTAACAGTTACTATTATTACCCTCATCATTGCAGCGGGGTTTCTGTGGCTCTGGAATTATTTCTCCTTTTAATGCAAACCCTGCCTTGCCTTAAAAGGATAGAACCCGTGATCATCTTGACATCTGGACGATCCATCTTATCTTATGAGTATAAAGAGTTTTAATATTATGGGATAAAGGTTTACTGCTGTATGAACTGATTTGGGGGCACCTCATATGGATAGTCAAGTTAACACAGGCACAGTTGTATCTATCAGGGGAAGCGTCATAGACGCACAATTTCCCAGGCAGCTTCCGCCTATCTACAATGTCCTTAAAGGTGGCGACAAATCCGATATCATTGTTGAGGTGAACACCCATCTCGATTCAAAAACCGTGCGAGGTATTGCCATGACGCCGACACAGGGTCTTGCCCGTAATTCAGATATTATAGACACCGGATTTCCTCTTCAGGTCCCGGTCGGCAAAGATCTGCTGGGAAGGGTTTTCAACGTACTGGGCAACCCTATCGACCACAAGGGAGAGATAAAAGGCGAACTGCGTTCCATTCATCAATCGCCGGTTCCTCTGACCGAGCAGTCCACAGTATCCGAGATATTCAGCACAGGGATAAAGGCCATCGACGTCCTTGCACCGCTGGAACGCGGCGGCAAGGCCGGGCTCTTCGGAGGCGCAGGCGTCGGCAAGACCGTTTTAATCACTGAAATGATCAATAACACGGTAAAGGCTCATCAGGGAGTAAGCATTTTCTGCGGTATCGGCGAGCGCTGCAGAGAGGGTGAGGAACTCTACCGGGACATGCTCACGGCCGGTGTCCTTGGCAATACTGTAATGGTCTTCGGACAGATGAACGAATCACCGGGTGCGCGTTTCAGGGTAGGCCATGCAGCGCTTACCATGGCGGAATATTTCCGCGACGATGCCAGGCAGGATGTGCTGCTCCTGATGGATAACATCTTCAGATTCATCCAGGCCGGTTCAGAGGTCTCAGGTCTCATGGGGCAGCTCCCGTCCCGTCTCGGATATCAGCCCACCATGGGCACCGAGCTCGCAGAGCTCGAAGAAAGGATCTGCAATACCACAACAGGGGCTATTACCTCCATCCAGGCTGTTTATGTCCCTGCGGATGATTTCACGGATCCTTCCGCTGTTCATACCTTCAGCCATCTCTCAGCCACCATTGTACTCTCGCGCAGACGTGCAAGCGAAGGTCTTTATCCTGCGGTGGATCTTCTCCAGTCCTCATCGAAAATGCTCATGCCTGCCGTTGCAGGGCTCAGGCATTACCGGATTGCACAGGAGATACGAAGGACTCTGAACATTTACGAAGACCTCAAGGATATTATCGCAATGCTCGGCATAGCCGAACTTTCCCGTGAGGACCAGCGTATCGTGTACCGGGCTCGGCGGCTTGAAAGGTTCTTTACCCAGCCGTTCTTCACGACCGAACAGTTTACCGGGCTGGAAGGAAGAATGGTGGCGCTCGAAGATGCCCTTGTCGGCTGCGAGAAAATCCTGAACGATGAATTCGCCAATTATCCGGAATCAAAACTCTATATGATCGGGGCAATAGACGAGGCCCATCTAATTTGATTACGAAAACCACATATGAGGGAAGATGAATTTCAGGATACTGCTTCCATCTGAAGTCTTTTTTGATTCTGAGGTGACAAAGGTCATCGCAGAGGCGCAAAACGGCTCTTTCTGTCTCCTCCCCCGTCATGTGGATTTTGTTTCAGCCCTGGTCCCCGGACTTCTGAGCCTGGAAGATGTGAACGAAGGCGAGGTATTCTTCGCTGTCGACGAAGGTATCCTGGTGAAAAAAGGTAACGATGTTATGGTATCCACCAGAAATGTAGTACGAATCCCGAATCTGGGAGAACTTAAGGGAGTGGTGGAAGAAAAGTTCAGGATCCTGGATGATCGTGAAAAAGCCGCACGCACGGCATCGGCAAGGCTGGAGGCCGATCTCGTGCGTCGCATGATGGAGTTGAGCAGAATATGAATCAATGCAAGCTTCCACCCAAGAACCAGCGCCGCGATGCACTCAAACGCTTTGGCAAAGAGACCCAGAAAAAGGAGTCTCTCAAGATCCGGGGCAGAATGGAGAAAAACGAGACTGTCTGGTTCGGACTGGGAATGTTCGGTGTTGTTGGATGGTCTGTAACCATACCCACGCTGATCGGTGTCGCCCTGGGCATATGGATAGACAAATCGTGGCCCAGCCAGTTCTCCTGGACCCTCATGCTGCTGATCGGAGGCCTCATACTGGGGTGTATGAACGCATGGTACTGGGTTCAGAAAGGCGGGATAATTAAATGAACAGATCCTTGTATGCATCGGGAGAGGACTGATCATATGGAGGGATCTTTGCATCTGTTGATTGCCTTTGCCGCCGGAATGGCACTTGGCGCCTTTTATTTCCTCAGTCTGTGGAAAACTCTGCAGAAGATTCCCGATGTCCCTAACCCCGGCTTTGTCATGTTCACGAGCTATGCATTAAGGACTGCGGTTGTCCTTTCAGGTTTTTACATCATCATGGGAAATAGTTGGGAACGTATCGTGGTGGCCCTTGCAGGGTTTATAGTCATGCGTGAGGTCCTTACCCGGTTCAAGGGCAAAGCACCTGAGGTTTCTTGAGGAGCAGCCATGGAGATACTCTTGCTGAATCAGATCAGCCCGGATCAGGTAGTACTCCTGCAGTGGGGTTTCTTGAGGATCACTGCAACGCTGTTATATACCTGGTTTGTCATGGGGATACTTATTCTTGGTTCCTGGCTGATTACACGGAAGATGTCTTCTGATGTACACGCGTCGCGCTGGCAGAACCTCCTCGAAGAGGTGGTTTCAACGATAAGGAATCAGATACAGGAGATAATACATGATGATCCTGGGGATTACCTTTCCTTTATCGGGACGCTCTTTCTCTTTATCGGGCTATCGAACCTGCTGCTTATCGTCCCAGGATATGTCTCACCGACCGCTTCTCTTACAACAACATCAGCCCTGGCCATATGCGTATTTATTGCAGTACCCCTCTACGGGATCACCAAGCAGGGCATCGTGCATTATCTCAAGGAATATTTCCAGCCCACATTCATCTTTTTTCCCTTTCACATAATGGGGGAGATAACCCGTACGCTTGCGCTGGCTGTCAGGCTTTTCGGAAACATGATGAGCCATGACAAGGTCATTGCCATTCTTCTGGCCGTTACCCCGCTGTTTTTTCCCATTATCATGCATGCGCTGGGTTTATTGATCGGGCTGGTTCAGGCATATATTTTTGCTATCCTTGCCATGGTCTATATCGCTTCGGCAACGCAGGCCCATGAAAAAAAAGACGGAAAAGAAAATTAAAACAAGAAAGAAAATAAACATGAAAGGGGAAAATTTATGGACAGCGTAACCCTCATTGCAATGGCTTCTATTCTGACTGCAGGCCTGACCATGGCGATAGGTTCGATCGCTCCGGCTCTGGGCGAAGGCAAGGCAGCCCAGAATGCCTTGAGCGCCATTGCCCAGCAGCCCGATGAAAGGAGTTCGATTACCAGGACACTCTTTGTTTCTCTGGCCATGATCGAATCCATTGCCATCTACTGTTTTGTCATCTCAATGATTCTGATCTTTGCCAATCCATTCTGGGAGCATGTGATTACACAAGGAGGATAATCCATGCATATCGACTGGTTTGTATTCTTTGCCCAGATCGTCAACTTCCTGATCCTGGCATATGTCCTGAAGCGTCTTCTGTACGGCAGGATAGTAAAGGCCATGGACGATCGTCAGGCAAGGATAACCTCGCAGATTGAAGAAGCACAGCAGATGAAGGACAAGGCCAGGGAATCCGCAGAGGCCTTTGAGGAGAAAAACCGGTCTTTAAATGAAATGGCTCAGGATGTTCTCAACAAGGCAAGAGATGAGGCTGGCAAGACCAGGCAGGATCTCATCGAGAAGGCACGTGAAGAGGTCGACCTGATTCAGCAGAGGTGGTATGACACTCTCGGCCGCGAGAAAACGTCATTTCTTGAAAACCTAAGAAAACGTTCCGGAACCTATGTATTCGAGACAATAAGCCGTATCCTTTTCGATCTCGCGGATCAGGAACTCGAACAAAGCATCGTGAACAAGTTTGTAAGACTCATAAGGGAAGCCGGGAAGGAATCACTCGACTTGCTCAGTCATGACCGGGCCTTACAGAATACCGGCATTGTCATAAAAAGTTCTTTTGAAATCAGCGCTTCTCAGCGGTCCATGATTCTCGATGAACTGAAACACTATACCGTTGCCGATGTCGAAATCAACTTTGAGACCTCACCGGCAATGGTCGCGGGGATTGAGATGCTTGTAAGCGGGCATAAATATTCCTGGAGCATCAAAGACTATATTGCTTCTCTTGAGGAAAGGTTCGCCCAATTACTCAAAGAGGAAATCCCGTCGATTCCGGATGCATGATCTTTTGAGGGCATTCAACATCCCCCTCGCAACCCGAGAAAGGGGAAATTATGAAAGAGGACATGGAATGAAAACCACTGATAAGGATGACAAGACCCTGGAAAAGGTTGTCGAAGACACCTTTGACAAGCTTGAGAGCTCGCTCAAGGAACACAAACAGGAGTTCAAGCCCGAAGAAGTGGGCATTGTGAACTTTGTGGGCAGGGGTATCGTCCGGGTGAGCGGTCTTTCGAATGTCAGATCTGAAGAACTTGTAAGCTTCCCAGGAAATCTTATGGGGATGGTCTTCAATATCGATCCTTATGAGATCGGAATTATCATGCTGGATGCAAGCGAACATATCAAGGCAGGTGCGGAAGTGCATAGAACAGGCAAGGTCCTTGATGTGCCGGTTGGAGATGCCCTTCTCGGACGCGTCGTGGATGCAATGGGCAGGCCTCTTGACAACCTCGGTGAGGTGCATACGCTTGAGAGGCTTCCGATCGAAAGGGAAGCACCGTCGATCATGCACCGCGATCCAGTCTCTGTTCCTCTTCAGACAGGCATAAAGGCCATCGATGCGCTTATACCGATCGGAAGGGGGCAGAGAGAACTTATCCTAGGAGACCGCCAGACCGGAAAGACCGCCATAGCCATGGATACAGTTATCAATCAGAAGGGGAAGGATGTCATCTGCATTTACTGTGCTGTTGGAAAGCAGAGTTCTGATGTGGCAAAGACAATCGCAGCGCTCAAAGAACATGATGCGATGAATTATTCGGTAGTTGTTGTGGCAGCGGGCGAAGAACCCCCAGGTATTCAGTTCATAGCCCCGTATTCAGCGACTTCCATCGGTGAATATTTCATGTCGAAAGGACGTGATGTTCTTATTGTGTACGATGATCTGACCATACATGCCCGGGCATACCGCGAACTTTCGCTGCTGCTTCGACGTCCTCCGGGAAGAGAGGCCTATCCCGGCGACATATTCTATATCCATTCCCGGCTCCTCGAAAGATCGACCCATCTGCGCAAAGAATACGGGGGCGGGTCTCTTACCGCACTGCCCATTATCGAAACCGAGGCCCAGGATATTTCATCTTATATCCCAACAAACCTCATATCCATAACCGACGGCCAGATATACCTCTCTCCCGGCCTGTTCCAGAAGGGTATATTGCCTGGCGTTGATGTCGGAAAATCAGTGTCCCGTGTGGGCGGCAAGGCCCAGCTCCCTGCCTACCGTTCCGTGGCAGGAGATCTCCGGATAACCTATTCCCAGTTTGAGGAACTTGAGAGTTTCTCCCGGTTCGGTACCCGACTGGACGAACATACAAAAGAAAGACTCGAACGTGGATGGCGTGTACGTGAGATCCTGAAACAGCCGCAGTTCAAACCCATGTCAGCCTCTGAGCAGATCACCTCGCTTTTGTGTGTCATAGGAGGTATTCTGGATGGTACCGAGATTTCTGATATAGGCGGTCAGGAGATAAAGATTCTCGATTATGTCTCTGATCATCTTTCCGATCTGTGTGCCAGGATAGAAGCCGGAGGAAAACTCACCATGGACGATCACAACACAATTCTCAATGCCGCGGCAAAAGCCCTGGGCATTCAAAGAGAAATAGACGATGCAGACTATTGAATCTCTCAAGAGAAAGATAAAGAGCACCGAGGACCTGCTCTCCGTGGTAAAAACCATGAAGGCCCTTGCTGCAGTGAGCATACGCCAGTATCAAAAGGCGGTTGAGTCATTAACGGATTACAACTCGACAGTGGATATGGGCCTTCAGGTTGTGTTGAAAAAACAGGCGGAACAGGCATTCTTCACCGGTACAATGCCGATGAACCGCCTCGGTGCGATCATATTCGGTTCAGACCAGGGCCTGTGCGGCCAGCTCAATGCGCAGATCTCGAGCTTTGCGCTTGAAGAAATGGACAAGCTCGGGGCAGCGATGGAAAGCCGGACAGTACTAATCGTGGGAGAGAGGGTCAGGGACATTATCGAGGATGCAGGACAGTCTCATTGCGAATGTCTAACCAATCCAGGGTCTATCACCGGGATCACCCCTATGGTCCAGGAGACACTCATGATTATCGAAGACTGGCATTTCTCCCAGCAGATAGACTATATCTTTCTCTTCTACAATAAGTATATCTCGGGCTCGAACTTTGTACCGCATATGCTCCGGCTTTTGCCTGTCGACAAGGAATGGTTCGAGAGACTGCAGCGCAAAAAGTGGGAATCAAGGACATTGCCCATGTTTACACTGGAGAGGGATGCACTGTTTATCTCTCTCCTGCGTGAATATCTTTTTATTTCTCTTTACCGTGCCTTCGCCGAGTCTCTGGCAAGCGAGAATGCAAGCAGGCTTGCTTCCATGCAGAGTGCAGAGAAGAATATCAGTGAGCGTCTCGAAGAGATCTACCTCCAGTTCCACCGCCAGCGCCAGATGAATATTACCGAGGAACTCCTCGACATTGTCGCCGGTTATGAGGTTCTGCTGTAGGTTATCGAGAACAAGCGCTTTGTGTCGAGAAAACCGGGATAACGGTTGAGTACCGGGATCATGCATGAAACAACCCCTTTTTGTGATATATTCAAGCAGGCGATGCCACGCAGAAACGCTACGGGGGATCTCATAACCGTAACAATGGCAATCATGGGGTTTGAGTAGTTAAAATGACCGGGCAATGGAGTGTTGGAGACTGACTTGCCATCGGTTTTCTTCTTACCCATCACTTCATTAGCTGATACGTAAGCTGCTTGTAGCTCTCACATCGCAGTCCTCGCCCCCTGGGGAGAGGCCGAAGGTGAGAGGGATAATAAAATAGATTTTATGATACCTCGAAAGCTTGCTGCGAGGTAGTTCATTTTATCCTGTTCTATCCGGATTCTTGATTTGATATTAACCATGACTTGGTTTAGTATATCCTGATGAAACGTGTATACTCTTCAGGCCCCCTGTTCTGCCCGGAAGAGATAGCAGGGATGGCTTCCATTGCCGAGGTCCTCGAAAAGGCCGGGTTTGACACTTTTCTTCCTCACCGCGACGGCCTGGAAAGGTTTGTGATGCCTCTGGTGAATACACCTGTGAACAATAACTTTCTCGGGGTGCGCGATATTATCAACAAGGCCATCTTTGCCCTGGATGTCTTCCAGATCGTTCACCTCTGCGATGGTTTTGTGCTCAACATGAACGGCAGGGTACCGGATGAGGGGGCGGTTGCAGAGGCAGGCATTGCCTTTGCCGCAGGCAAACCGGTTGTGCTCTATAAGAATGACAGCCGCAGTGTATTCAAGGGAATTGACAATTCCATGATTACCGGGCTGTCCGTCCTGAAACCCGTGAGTCACATCAGGAAGCTGCCGCAAGCCCTTATAAAGGCGGAACATATGATGGAAAGCATGAATCCTTCCGGCATGCAGTGCGTATCTGCCAATGTCGAGCGCGCCGTGCGGACAGGAGAAAAGATCTGGAATGTCATACGGGTTCTGCCTCTAAGGAACATACATAAAAAAGAAACACAGGATCTTGTAAAGAAGATCCTGGATATCTGCGATCAACTGCCTGACGAGGACTGACTGAGAAAACTAAAACCCACATTTTCCGGTTGTAGACATTCATGGCTTATATTAGTCGGTTAGCACTTTGTTCTGTGGAAGCGGCTTTATGCCTCGATAATTTTCCCCATTGGCAGAAAAATAGCGGCATAAAGCCGCTCCCACAGCTATATTTCATCCTTAACGCAAAACATGGCCTTATTAGCCCGGAGTATAAACCTTTTCCTGTGTAATGATCGCAGTGATCAGGTGGTGCGGTGTGACATCGAACGAAGGATTGAACACGTCTACATCCGGAGCGCACACCACCCCGTGAAAACAGGTCACTTCCTTTTCATCCCTTTGTTCTATAACGATCTCTTCTCCGCTTTGGGTGTTCGGGTCAAAGGTTGATTCAGGCGCAACGATATAGAAAGGGATCTTGTGCGCATGAGAAAGAACAGCCAGTGAGTAGGTGCCTATCTTGTTTGCCACATCAAGGTTCCTCGCGATCCTGTCAGCTCCGACAATAACTGCATCTATCTTCGAGAGTTTCATGAGCCAACCGGCCATACTGTCCGTTATCAGGGTAGCCGGGATGTTATCCGAGACCATCTCATGCGCGGTTATCCTGGCCCCCTGCAAAAGCGGCCTGGTTTCGTCCATATAGACACGTTCGAGCTTCCCCTGTTCATGCAGCCTCCTGATCACCCCGACAGCCGTACCTATGCCTCCGGTTGCCAGTGAACCGGCATTACAGTGGGTAAGTATCCGATACCTGGCCCCGGTCTTGAAAAGGTCTGCCCCGGCATCCGCCATAGCTTCGTTTGCCTGGATCTCTTCTTTCCATATCTTCTGCGCCTCCTCAAGGAGTGAAGCAAAGAGATCGCCGCTGTTGTCTGATACCGCAAGCATGCGCCTTACCGCCCATTCAAGATTGACTGCCGTGGGTCTGGCTCTGACAAGGAAAGCCGATGCCTCTTCAACGGCTTTCTTTCCCAAAGGAGCAGCAAGAGCAAGACCGTATGCTGCTGCTATTCCGATTGCAGGTGCACCCCTGACCGCGAGGGTCTTTATAGCCTCTGCGACCTGGTCTGCGGTTTTGCATGCTATCCAGGTTTCTTCATTGGGAAGCAGCCTCTGATCAAGGATATGGAAGGTTCCGTCTTTATAGTAGAAAGGTTTAATCATTTTATTAAACAAGTCCTAGAAATATTTTTGGGGGTATATCCTTTTGAATGGCTGCAACCTCATCGAGGCAGTGTGCTCGAATCTGCCTTGCTGAGAGAAAATCGCTGACAAGTTTTCCGTTTTCCATTACCTTGACAAAAACACTGGAAAGTTCTCCTGTACAGTCACACGCCCGATGTTCTCCATACGGCACCACATAATCCTTCATGCATCTGCGGCAGCGCAGAAGATCTTTTCTGCCCGAACATTTTCCACGCTTTGCAACGGGTTCCCCCTCTATCTCGACAATATCCAAGGAATAGTCCAGTGTGGCGGCACTTGATATCTGCGTTCCAACGCCAAAGGCATCGGCCGTATCGGCAAGGTTGATGATATCGTCAGTGTCCAGGCCGCCTGAGACATAGAGTTTCACCTGATCAAAACCTCGTGTATCGAGCTCCCATCTGACCTCTTTGAGGATTGTCCTGAAATTACCCCTCCTGGAAGCCGGCGTGTCCAGCCGCACGCCAGAGAGTCTGTCCTTGAGCTCCTGCGCAACACGGATCGCCTCGAACTTCTCGTCTTGGAAGGTGTCGATAAGCACGATCCTGGGCACGCCGGGATCAATAATCTCATCAAAGGCCAGAGCTGCTTCAACCGTATCACCTATCTGCAGGATAAGGGTATGCGGCATGGTTCCCACAGGTTTTTCGTCGATAAGCCGTGCACTGGCAAGGGTCGCTACGCCGTCGCACCCCCCTATAAAGGCCGCACGCTCTACCATCGGGGCAATGGCAGGATGCATACGCCGTGCGCCGAAACTCACAAGACCCTTGTCACCACAGGCGACCTTGCAGCGGGCTGCCTTGGTGGCGATCCCCGATGCCTGGCACAGACACCCGAGCACAGCAGTCTCAAGCTCTCCGAAATCCAGATAATTACCCTCTATGTTCATAACGGGTGTGTTGGTTCTGAAAAGACTGCCTTCTGGGATTGAATGGATGGTCACGGGTCTGCCTTCAAGGAGTATGCAGACTTCTTGAAGACCTGCAAAGACACCCCAGGTGTAGCGAGTGTCTGGGAATGATTTGAGGAATACCTCCATGCAGACATTTTTTTACACAGTGTCTTGCCTTGAGAATCTTCTCGGCTCTCAAGAAGTATACATCCGTGACATCGCCCGAGCGTATCTGATCGGTATCTGCTATGTGCAGTTTTTTCATGAATCAAGCATCTCCCTGATTATTGTCTCGGCAAGGTTTGGATTTGCCTTCCCCCGGGTTGCCTTCATAAGCCGGCCGATGAAAAAGCCCATAAGGGCAGTCTTGCCCGTCTTATATTTTTCTGCCTCATCGGGATTGTTTCCGATTATATCCTTTATGATATCTCTGAGCTCTTCTTCATCACTGAGCTGCTGAAGCCCTTTTGATCTTACGATCTGTGAAGCGTTCATCCCGGTCGATACCATATCAGAGAAAACTTCCTTTGCCATGCTCAGCGATACAGTGCCTTTTTTCACCAGAGCGAGCAGACCGGAGAGCTGTTCAGGAGAGACCTTGAACCCTGTTATATCAATGCCGGATTCATTGACAACCCTTAAGACCTCGGTCATGATCCAGTTGCTGACCTCTTTGGGGGAATCGATATATTTATTGCATTCCTCAAAATAATCAGCCAAGCCTCTCGACTGGGTTAAGATATCGGCATCATAGATCGGAAGGCTGTAGTGCTCCTGAAAACGTTTTCTCTTTGCATGGGGGAGTTCCGGCAGATGTGAGCTTATCTCTTCGATCCAGGCATCATCGATTTTCAGCAGGGCCAGGTCGGGTTCCGGAAAATATCGGTAGTCGTGACTTTCCTCCTTGGATCGCATGGAACAGGTCTTATTCTCTGAGGCATCCCACAACCGGGTGTCCTGCTCAACCCGGCCTCCCGATTCCAATATGCCGATATGGCGTTCTATCTCATATTCAAGGGCCTTACCGACATTCCTGAAGGAATTCATATTTTTCAGTTCAGTGCGGACCCCCAGTTTCTCAGAGCCTTTGGGCTTTAACGAAATATTAGCATCGCACCTGAGAGAGCCCTGTTCCATATTTCCATCGCATATTCCGAGGTACATGAGGATCCGCCGGAGTTCCTTGAGATATGCCACAGCCTCTTGTGTGCTGGAGATATCAGGTTCTGAGACGATCTCCAGCAGGGGTACCCCAGCCCTGTTGAAATCCATATAGCTCAGCGGCCTGAAACCGTCATGGATGTTCTTGCCTGCATCCTCTTCCATATGAATTCTTGTAATCCCGATCCTTTTTGTCCTTCCTTCCAGTTCTATATCCAGAAAACCGTGTTCGCACAGCGGGTTTTCAAACTGGGTTATCT
>DSAD01000177.1 GCA_011372875.1 Deltaproteobacteria bacterium | reverse complement strand
TATATAAACGTACCGCTTTTCAATCTTTTTCTTGATCCTTGCTGCGCAATGCCGGATGCCTGTTCCAGGAGGTTATGCAGCCGGTCGATATTCAGGACTAAACCTCGTCAGGCCAGATGGTTTCAAAGCCGCCCAGGATGTCGATTACCTTGTTGACGGTCTTGATGTTTCTTACAACATAGGGCAGGTCACCTTTCATTTTGAGTTTTCCCTGAAGCAGTGCCTTTGTCGCATCGAGTTCCTTGCGTGCAATCTGTTTCCACCTCGAATAATCGCCGGTCATGACGAATTTGGCACTCTCAGCCTTTTCCTTGTCGCAGACCACGAAATCTCCCACATCTCCGTGCCAGTAGTCCTGGAAGAGATAAACCGTTTCAGGTATACCCTTGTCCGGGTCTGCAAGCACGACGAGAGACACGCTTCCTTCCCAGTCTTTGGCTATCTGCCTGTATTCCGGGTCTGCCTGTATTGCTGCCTTGTATGCGTCCATCCATTCCTGTGTAAGTGCAGGTACTCCCATAGTTTAAACCTCCTGTTATAATTTTTATCAATTTTTGTGATAAAGCCTGTTTTTTAATTCAATAAGACCCAGTTCCGTGAGCTTTTCCGGTCTGGGGAAGCCCTTTTCATCAAGTCCCCTGATTGCATAATATTCACTGAGCAACAGTTTGACATCCGGGACTGAGCCTGCAGCACCACCTTCTTCCAGGGCAATAAGCAGTCTCCTGGGAAGTTTGTCATCCTTTGCCGTTATGCCGAGCAGGTTGTTGAACCCGCGTTTCAGTGTCCAGTCGCGCATCCCGGATTCAAGGAGTTCATCCTTTGTCATGTCGAAGCCTGTTATGGCATTGAATGCCTCCAGAATGGTTTCCGGTTTCAGGATATCAACGAGGTAGTGGCAGATGGCAAGAGAGTTTCCGAGGATGCCGTAGTTTTCAGAATTGTAGACCAGGGCTGCCTTGTCCACGCTCGTGGTACCCTCATAGTCGTCCTTCATATCGAAGAGCTCTGGCCAGGATGCCATGCCCTGTTCGGTTGCCAGCACTGCGTGCTGGAGATGGCAGGCGCCACGGTTGGACATCATGTAGGCAAGCCCCATCCCGTGGAAGCCTCTGGGATCGTGCATGGGTGCCTCGAGGCCCTTGACATGAACGACACAGTCCATGGCATCACCGCCTATCTTCTCTGCCGCCTTTACCGCTCCGTCTGCAAGGGTATCGCCGAAACCCTCGCGATATGCCATCTTTCTGATCAGGATCATTACCGCTTCCATATTACCCCAGCTCAGGTCCAGTCCGTCAACGTCGTCAGCGCTGAGAGTGCCATTGTCAAAGAGCTCCATGGCAAGGGCGATTGCCGATCCGCAGCTTATGGTGTCCATGCCGTACCTGTTGCAGAGTTCATTGGCCTTTATCACAGCACCGAGATCGGGATTCATCATCATGGTGCCGAATGTTCCGCAGGTCTCATATTCCGGACCCGGGCCTTCTTCTGTCTTAAAGGGGCCGTCATCGACCTTTACCACCCGTTTGCAGGCAACCGGGCAATTCACGCATGCATGGGCCTTTGTCAGATATTTTTCACGCATGGTGGGACCGCTTAAATTATAGGAGAGATCGAAGTCCTGTCCCACGGTCCAGTTCTTTATCGGGACATCGCCGGTTACCATTCCGAGGTCCATATTCGCATCCGAGCCCATCTGGTGGAGGCCGTCGGCAAGGGCCGAGTCCTTTATCTCGGCAACAGAGGTTTTGAAGACAGCCTTGTATCTTTCCTCATCGGCCTTGGAAGGCTTGCCAGAGCCTTTGACAACGATGGCCTTGAGCCGTTTAGAGCCCATTACAGCGCCAAGCCCGGTCCTTCCGCTGAAATGGCCCTTGTCGTTGCCGATGGCTGATATCTTCACCATGTTTTCGCCTGCAGGCCCGATCGTAAGGACCTTAAGGGATTTATTGTCGGATTTGAGCATGTCTGTTGCTTCGTATATATCTTTTCCCCACAGGTGTGATGCATTCAGGAGCTGTACCTGGCCTTCTGTCATGGAAAGATAGACAGGTAAAGACGATTGTCCCTCAAATATGATTCCGTCGTATCCTGCCCTTTTGAGTTCCGGGCCGAATGTCCCACCGCATGCTGATTCTCCCCAGATCCCTGTCTGGGGGGCCTTTGCACAGATGGAGAACCTCGATGTCCCGGGAAATCCGCTCCCTACCATGGGGCCTGTCATGATCATTAACGGATTCTCTTCAGACAGGGGATCTGCATCCAGGTTGTACCTGTCGAGAAAAAGCTTTGCTGCAAGACAGCTCCCGCCGATATATTTTCGAAGGTCCGATTCTTCAAGAGCAAGGTCTGTCCAGGAGTTGTTAGATAGATTGACGAGTAAAACCTTTCCGGAATATCCATAACCCATAAAAGATCCTCCTTCATGATTCATGCAGTTTATAAACTTAATATATTATCCGGGCGGCTCAATGCAATTGAGGGTTGACGGAAATCTTTGTAGTGGCATATTGGAAATGCTTGTAGGAGGGCCTATTACATGCCGTTTATTTATGTTGAGGACAATATCATGAGAGCCCTGCTAAGAAAGGCCGTTCATTCATATACGGCGAGGTTTCTTATCTGTTTTCCTCTACCCAGCAGATAGAGTATCGCACCAGCTCTGTTGCATTCCTCAACTGGAGTTTTTCCTTGATTCTTTCCCTGTATGTACTGATTGTCCGAACACTCAGAGTCATCTCCTGAGCTATTTCGCCTGTTGATCTGCCTTCTCCGATTAATCTCAGGACTGCAAGCTCACGATCTGAAAGGTTCTCTACAGGGGATCTGTCAAAAGAATCCCTGCCAGCTCTGACTCTGTTCAGAAGATTTCCCATGATGTTTTCGCTTACATAGACATTGCCGTCCAGGATGCGCCGTATGGCCTTGACAATCGACCGGGAGGTTTCCTGCTTCATTATATAGCCCTGTGCGCCTGCCTGCAGAGCGCGTTCGGCATAGAGAAGTTCGTCATGCATGGAAAGTACAAGGATCAAGATGTCCCGATGAAAAGTCTCTATCTCCTTGATCAGTTCAAAACCATTACTTTTTTTAAGGGTTATATCAATGATCGCCATGTCAGGACTCAGCTCTTTAATCAGTTTCCTGGCTGTATTGACATCATCGGCCTCGCCGCAGACCAGCAGATCGGGTTCATGATTGATCAGTTCCCTGATCCCGAGACGGAATACCTCATGGTCTTCAACGATAAGTATCCTGATCTTCCCACGTTCATTCATAACATTGATTGTCCGTCTGTCCATTGTGTTTAAACGATAGTGTAACCAGCGTTCCAGAATCATGGTCGCTTGTAATATGCAAATCAGCCCCTATCATATTTGCACGGAAATTCATAATCTTCAATCCCATTCCATGAGGGTTTTCCTCATGTTGCATCCCTGATCCGTCATCTTTGATGCGTAATGTTACTATATTGCTGTCGTACAGCAGGTCAATATTGATCCTTTTGGCTTTGCCATGTTTAAGGGCATTATAAATTGACTCATGTACGATGTAGTAGATGTGCGTACATACAGAGATATCATCGACCATGATAGATTTCTGATAAGCGAAAGTACAGGTGATTCCATAGACTTCTTCGATATTTGATGCCATTTCCTGCAGCAGAGATTCCAGACCATGATCTGCGAGAAATACCGGGCAAAGACCCCTTGAAAGCCGCCGTGTCTTTATGATGGCTTCTTCTATGAGGCATCTTATCTTTTCCACCTCGGTGGTTGACGGGACAATGTTCTCTTCCAGCTTTCTCTTCAATAATTCGCTCATTACCTCTATTCCGATCAGGTGCGGGGCAAGATCGTCATGAAGATCCTGACCGATCATCTGACGTTCCTGTTCGCTTATGCGCAGGACTTCTTTCTCGAGTATCTTTTTCTCGGTAATATCTTCTATGGTGGCAATCATGCAGGGTTCATCATAGAGCATGATCTTCTCTGCAGAGATTGTAACGTGCCTGATATGTCCGGAACTGGTATGAAAACGAGTATCGAAGTTTCTGACCTGCCCCTGTCGCTGGAGAATATGAACCATCCTTTCATACTCTTCATACGGTTGAAACAGATTTACATCGCGGAGCATATTGGCCACAACTTCTTCACGGGAATAACCGGTAATCTTTATGAAACTTTCATTAACATTGAGAAACAACCCGCTGTTTAATGTCCACAGTGCAATGCCTACAGGAGAAGACCTGAATGCCTTTGAAAACATCTCTTCGGAGTTTTTAAGGGAGTGGGCCAGGATATTTACATACTGGCTTATGATACCGATTTCACCCTTTGTCAGCAAAGGGATGGCTTCGACATCGAGGTTGCCTTTTTCAAGGGCATCCAATGTCTGCACTGTCATCTTAAGACCGGACTGTATGCCCGCATTTGATTCGTAAACAGTGACAAATATCGCTGAGAGTGAAAGGCACATGACAATGAATACATGAAGGGACAGGTCTGTTAGACGAATCGTCTCGAGGTGAGAAATGAAAAGAAAATGGCTTAGGGTTATAAGAGGAATTATAAGGATGGAGATGACGATGAGTGTGGTCCGGTATGATACGCTGAAAAGTTTATATCTTTCCCGTGGAATATATACGTTTTTCATCCTTTCTTCCTGGAGAACCGGGAATAGAAGGTGCTCTGTCGTGCAGTATGATATGATGCTGTTGATGGGTATGCAAAGAAGCAGAATAAAGAATATCGGAAGGATCTCGATCCAGTTGAGCACATAAAACTGTCTCATGATCGCATATATGCAAATCAATCCGAAGATCCACCGGAGTGTAATGATAGTGCTTTCTGTGCGTGGGTACGACAGGAGCTTGAGCTTGATGCTTACGTCATCTTCAGTTCGATCCCTCAGATTGTTCATTATCGTGGTCAGTTTCCAGATCCTCACGGCCATTCCGAAGAAGGTGGCGAGTGCGGCAGCTATTACAGAGGCAGTGATAAGACAGTGTAACTTTTCGCCGGTGTATCTGCCTGCAAAGCTGCCATAATACATGGCAAGAGGGACCACGATAAGATTGATATAGAGCTCAAGCCTGATGGTCAGTCTTGCGAGCAGCCTTTTTGTTGAAATCATCTCGGGCAACTCCGCCTTGATGGTTCTCTCCGGCATAATTCATTGGCACATATCACGATCATAGTATAATACAGACCTTAACACTATAAATTCATGAAGTAAATATTGATGCTTCGGACAAATGTAGTTCTTTTTCATACGACATGACCGAAGAACATGTCTTTTCTTTATTCAAACGTTTAAACTTAAGCAAACCCGTTGCTTTGTGAGCGGTATTCTGATAAGCCATGACTGCTTTCATGAGAATATAAGATACAGCCATGACCGTTATACAGGATGTATAATTTCTGGAGGCGAAAACAAGGAGTGTGACGCCATGAGATATGAGGGCAACATCTTCAGGCCGTTCAGCGAGGCAAACAGCTTTCTCCTGCAGTGTACAATCGGCTGTTCCCACAACCGCTGTACATTCTGCGGCATGTACAAGGACAAGAAATATCGGGTGCGAAGCCTCGATGAAATAAAGACCGATATCGGCATGGCAAAGCAGTATCATGGAGATGTGGAAAAGGTGTTTCTTTGTGACGGGGATGCCATAGCCATGGAGACCGATATCATCCTGCAGATATTGCAGGAACTCTACAGCACCTTCCCGTCTCTGCGCCATGTAGGGTCCTATGTCGGGCCCCAGAGCACACTCGAAAAAAGCATGACAGAACTCACCGAGCTCAGATCTGCTGGGCTTACCAAGGCATATCTTGGTGTGGAAACAGGTGATGATAAACTTCTCAAAGATATCAAGAAAGGTGTGAGTGCTCAGGAAATGCTGCAGGCCGGCAGGAATCTGGTCGATGCCGGCATCAACCTTTCCTCCATGGTCCTGCTGGGCCTTGCAGGGAAGGGGAAGCGCTCATACGAGCATGCAATAGCAACAGCTGCGATCACCAATGAGATGCAGCCTCAATATCTTGCAGCCCTGACCGTTACCCCTGTTCCGGGTACGGTCCTGTACAACCAGGTCAAAAGGGGGGAATTCGAAGTTATGGATGCATTCGAGACGCTGGAGGAGATGAAGGTCCTCTTTGAAAACCTCACAATCGATAACCTGAGGTTTGTGGGGATTCATGCCTCGAATTATCTTCCCATCAACGGGACCCTGCAGAAGGATAAAGAGCAGATGCTCTCAACAATAAACACTGTTCTGGAAAAAAGAGACAAGTCAATGTTGAGAGGCGAACACACACGGGGTTTGTAGTTCTGTGCTTGGCTGGGTCCTGGGTCTTTCATTCCGGAGATTGTGTTTGTAGATAAACAGGGCCGGGAAGCGTCTCGCTGCTAAACCGGCTCCTACAGCGTTTGCTTTTGTCTTTTTGTAGGAGCGCCTTCAGGCGCGACCCCTGCATGGTATTAAATGAGGACAAGCCAAGGAAAGTGTCGATACTTGTAACAGAGATCCGAATATGACGGTCAGCCTTTTCCCTGATGTTTGCCTATCAGATTGTGTATGGTTTCTTTGAGTTCTGAGAGATCATGAGATTTGAGGATATACGCATCTGCAGACATGGCCAGTGCATCCTCTTTGTAGCTGGAATACCCTGTATAGACTATCAAAGGCTTGTCGAGTTCTGATTTCAGAATGTGTCCGATGGTATCCATTCCATCCATCTTCGGCATGTGGATATCCATGATAATAAGGTCGATACTGTTCTCGCCGCCATTAAACAGGATGTCCAGTGCATCTTTCCCGTTGGATGCCGTGATCACCTCGTAGTTGTCACTGCCGAGTTCTTCTCTGATGAGAAACTGCAGGCGTTCATCGTTTTCTACATAGAGGATCTTCTTCATCGTTGTTCCCCTTTCTCATGTGTGTGGACTGTTTTCATATGCCGTATTCGCTCCAAAGAAAATCTAAAAGATCATATCTTCTTGTTCCTTATGCTCTCCTCGTGCCGGACAGGTTCTATTCAACGCCGAGCCACATTTTTGCCGTGCGGACGTCTCCAAAGACTATCACATTCTCCGGATAATGCAGCAGTACCATGCCCTCGTAGAATTTTGCCATGTTCCAGGCATGGTTATCATTTATAGAAGGGACAATAGCACAACGATGGGGTGTCGGGGCCTGTTCGATCTCTTTGCGCCGGCTTATCACCTTGGAGATGTCATCGGTTGTGATGTTGTTCAATGAGCCCTGGCGGATCTCCAGCAGCTCGAAGACAGGAGGAGAGATGCGGCTGTCGATGGCGTGAGCTATCTCATACTCAATGAACTCATCACTGGTGATCGGTTCACTGATAACAGCATGGATATAATGCCCATTGTTGTGTATGCTGTATATAATCGGCATCGATCCCTCCATTTATTGTAGTATGATACGTGAAATCTAAAATGAAAGCCCAAGTGAGTCGGTGATGAATTTCATCAGGGGAGATGCACCCTTGAATGCATCGTGTGCAATCTCTATGAAATCAGGCTTCACCGCTAGCGAAGGTTCTACGCTGTGCATCCAGAAAAAGGATTTGCGCCTGATATCCTCAATGAATGGATGGTTCGGGTCATAGCCTGCAGGCGCCCTTTTCAGGCTTTCTCCTTCGATGTCAAAGAAGCCTTGTTTTACCTTTGCGCAGGTTATAACCTTTTCCCATGCTTTCGGATTCCTGACGATGGCGCTGCGGATCTTGTCAAGCACCGCTGAAGGGGGCATCCAGATCCCTCCTCCGACAAATATGTCCCCCGGCTCCATGTGAACATAGAACCCCGGTGCATGAGCGTCTTTCCCTGCAACATGGCGGAACTGACATCCCACGTTCTCCTTGTAAGGGCGTTTATCCTTTGAGAACCTGGTATCCCGGTAAATACGGAACATGGAGCCGCCGGAAGGTCGCGGGTCGGCAATGAAACTCTTGCTTATCTCCGGCAGCCGTCTTCCCATCCCGATGATGAACATTGTCACCGGCTCTACAACGGATTCCCGGTAGCGGTCCTTGTTTGCATTGAACCACTCGCGGTTATTGTTTTCAGAGAGTTCTCCCAGGAAATCGAAAAGATCCTTAGGGAATCCGGTAAATGTATCCATTCCGACCCCTTCAGCGGTTATGGTTTCTGTTCACAAAATACATTCAACCATTCAATAACAGCAGAGCTGCTGTGCATGTGTCCTGCCTTCATGGGACCAATACCCGCAAGGCATACATGCACTGCCCTTGATTGTAGCATGGCTGCTTGAAAGTACCTGTTCATTGCATTTCAATAGGAAAATAAACCGACTCAATAAGATTGTATTAACAAAAGGTTGCCGGCTTGTAAAGTGGAAAGACGGACTTTTCAATGACAGGCTGTATAGTATCTTTTACTTCGATCGTCCATACGAATATATAGACACAGCTGTGTTAGGGTATTAATAATAAGAAAGCAGGCGTGTATCTTTGATGTGGGTAATGATAGGCCTGAATTATTTGAAATTGTCAAAGAGATCAGGAACGAAAGAGCTGTTTCGATAAGTTGTGAGGAGGGATCAATGACTAAGCACTATTCAATGTTTCTGGTAATCCTGGCCTGCATAGTGTTATCAGCCTGTGCCCATAGGCCATCTGAGGGGGAAAAGTCGTTTGAGGGTATTGCGACAGCCCCTACACTGGCCGCACATACCGGTATTTTTGAAAAAGGCATAGAAAAAGTTACAGACAATGTGTATGTCGCCATCGGTTTCGGGCTTGCGAACTCCATCATGATCGAAGGCGATGACGGGGTTATTATCGTCGACACCATGGAATCCTGCGAAGCCGCTTCCGAGGTACTCGCCGAATTCCGGAAGATCTGCGCTAAGCCCGTAAAGGCCATTATCTACACGCATAATCATGCCGACCATATCTTTGGTGCAGAGGTGTTTGCAGGAGGTAATGATATTGAAATCTATGCCCATGAAACAACTGCATATTATGTCGGGCGTTTACTGAGCAAGATGCGTACTGTTATCGATATGCGTTCCATGCGCATGTTCGGCAATTATCTGGATGAAAAGGCCCTGGTCAACTCCGGAATAGGCCCATTTCTCTACTTTAACTCGAAGAGCACACTGGGGTATCTGCCACCTACCATAACATTTTCAGACACCCTTGCTGCAGAGGTAGCCGGCATAGAGTTTCAACTCGTCCATGCCCCGGGTGAGACCGATGATCAGCTTTTCGTGTGGCTTCCTTCTCAGCGCGTGCTGCTGTGCGCAGACAACTTTTACTGGGCCTTTCCCAATCTGTATACGATACGTGGGACCCCGTACAGGAGTCTGCAGCAGTGGTACCGCAGTATTGACATGATACGCGACAGAAATGCCCGGTATCTGGTGCCCTCTCATACCAGGCCCATTGTCGGCGAGGAAAAGATTGAGATGGTACTGCGGGACTACCGCGATGCAATCCAGTTTGTTCACGATCAGGCGATTCGCTCTATCAACATGGGTATGACCCCGGACGAACTGGCGGAATATATCAAACTTCCGCCTCACCTGGCTAATGCACCCTATCTTCAGCCATTTTACGGCAAGGTTTCCTGGTCGGTACGTTCGGTGTTCTCAGGAAATCTGGGATGGTTTAACGGAGACTCTGCAATGCTTGCACCTTTGACCAGAAAGGAACAGGCGCAACTGATGGCGCGTCTGGCAGGCGGGGAGGAAGCCCTCCTGGGGCACGCCAGAAAGGCACTGGAAACAGGGGAAAACCAGGTTGCCCTGCAATTGACGACCAGCCTGGCACAGCTGAACCCGGACAGCCCGGAGATAAAGGATATCCGTGTGAAGGCCCTTGTTGCCCTAGGGGAAAAGGAAGAAAACCCCAATGCCAGGCATTATTATCTGACAGAGGCACTCGAGATCAGGGATCATTTTATCGCCATGGCAGATGCCCGGCCGGAACCGGCCCAGGTGCACAAGTTCCCTCTGGAAGGGTATTTCGATCTGCTGGCAGTGAACCTGGATCCTGCTGCAAGTGCCGATGCGGACAAGCGTGTGGGTATGAAGTTCCCTGATGCGCAGCAGGCCTATATCATCCATGTCCGCCGCGGGGTGGCCGAGATCAGGCCGTGCAGCACGTCGGTATTTGACGCAGAAGAACTGGATATAAAGGTGATAGCGGACTCGAGGAAATGGAAGGAGATGCTCGCAAAGATCCGCAATCCGGTAATGACTCTTGCCGGGTTTGAATATGAAGCAGGCAACGCAATATCATTTGCTGCATTCCTCACGATGTTTGAACCGCAGGCCCCAAAGCTTCCGTATGAGTCTATAAAAGGCAAAGATTAAGATGATACGTAAGCTGCTTACAGCGGGCCACATCTCAGTCCTCTCACCCCGGGGAGAGGATAAAGGTGAGGGGGGAGTAAAAAAATAGATTCCTGGATACCTCATAGCTTGCCGCGAGGTAGTTCATTATCCGTATGTGTCCTTGTTTTGTGGGAGCGGCTTCAGCCGCGATTTCAGATAAAATGCACAAAATATTATCGCGGCTGAAGCCGCTCCCACAGCAATATCTGCTCAGCTACCTCTCTCCTGTCCGTTCTGTATTGTTGCGTGTAAATCTCAGAATCTCTTCGAGAAAGTCCGGGCCGTAACGTTTCAGTTTATGGGTGCCGACCCCGTGGATGCGGCGAAAATCATCGAGGTCTTCTGGAAGATATGCTGCCATCTCCGCCAGAGACGTGTCGCTGAATATGACAAAAGGCGGGACACCGGCTTCTTCTGAGAGTCTTTTCCGCAGGGCCTTGAGATTTTCAAAGAGCTCCTGATCATAGTCCATGTCCCCGGTCTTTGAGCGTGCGGTTCTGGCTGCACGGATTGTTTCTGTACGAGGTTTGGCCATGGTCAGTGTCTGTTCACCACTCAGCAGGGGTTTTGCAGGCGTTTTCAGTTTTAATACTGAGTAATCTCCCACATCCTGTTCGAGAAAACCGTGATGCACAAGGTGGCGCAGCAGACTTGTCCAGTAATCCCTGCTCTTGTCCGCACCGATTCCATAGGTGGAGAGCCTGTCGTGACCAAGCTGGAAGATACGTTCTTTCTGAGCACCTCTGAGCACGTCGATCACGTGTGCCATACCGAACCGCTGTCCCACCCGGTAGACACAGGACAGGGCTTTGCGGGCATCTTCGGTTACATCTATCAGTTCGGGGGGATGATTGCAGATATCGCAATTTCCGCAATCTTCTTGCAGGCGTTCTCCGAAATAACCCAGCAGGATCCTGCGCCTGCAGCTCATGGCCTCGGCAAAACCCACCATTGAACCGAGTTTGTGCAGCTCGATACGCTTTTGTTCCGGGTTGTTTGTTTTCTCGATCAGGCTTTTTGCAACAGCGATGTCACCATAGCCGAAAAGCAGGAGTGCTTCGGCAGCCAGGCCGTCTCGGCCTGCACGTCCGGTCTCCTGGTAGTAGCTTTCAATGGTTTTCGGAATGTCATAATGCACGACATACCGGATATTGGATTTGTCTATGCCCATGCCGAATGCAACTGTGGCGACAATTATGCGGACATTATCATGCAGGAAATCGTCCTGGGTTTTTTTGCGCTGTGCTGCTATCAGGCCTGCATGATAGGGAGAGGCGGAGAATCCGGCTTCAACAAGCTGTCCTGCAACCTTGTCCACGCGTTTGCGGCTCAGGCAGTAGACGATACCGCTGCTGCCTGAGCGGGTCTGCACAAAGGCCTTGAGCTGTGCGAAGGGTTTTTGTTTTTCCATCACCGAATAGTGAATATTGGGCCGGTCGAATCCCGATACATAGCACGTGGCCTTTGAAAGGCCCAGGCGATCCAGGATATCGGAGCGTGTATGAGGCTCTGCCGTTGCAGTCAGGGCAATCATCGGAATATTCCTGAAGAGGCTCCGCAGCCTGCCCAGTTTCCGGTATTCCGGCCGGAAATCATGTCCCCACTGAGAAATACAGTGCGCCTCATCAATGGCAAACAGTGCAATGGGGATATCTTTGAGCCTCTCGATAAAACCATCGCTCATCAGACGTTCAGGGGCCACATACAGAAGGTCGAGTTCCCTGGCATGGAGCGCTGCCAGGACTTTGCGGGCCTGGGTGCTCTGCAGGGATGAATTGTAAAAAGCCGCTTTTACCCCGCAGGCATTCAAGGCGTCTACCTGGTCTTTCATAAGGGATATGAGCGGGGACACCACAATGCC
This sequence comes from Deltaproteobacteria bacterium, assembly GCA_011372875.1. GTDB lineage: Bacteria > Desulfobacterota > Desulfomonilia > UBA1062 > UBA1062 > DSAD01. The sequence goes on along the minus strand of DSAD01000177.1, from coordinate 24,201 downwards.
CACCCCCGTTCTGTGCAGGGCCGGTATCTGATAGCACAGCGACTTGCCGCCCCCGGTGGGCATCAGTACAAAGGCGTCTTCTCCCCGGATAAGCCCGTCGATGATCTCTTTCTGATGGGGCCTGAAAGAATCGTATCCGAAGATCGTTTTCAGGCTCTGTGCAGGAGTTTCATTCATACATTATTTGTGTGGATCTATCCTTAGAAAAGCTTTGCAGACAGTTTCATGCAAGGTGTTGACCCCTACCTCCACCGGTATCTTTCCTTTTGGATATTAAATTTATGAGGAAATAGTATTCCTGATATTTTATAAAAGAATACATTATAATGCTTGGCGAATAATGGCAAGGCTCCACTTATAAATTGCCATTCTCTGTTCAAACAACCGGACTACTTCTGTTTTTTCCGGAACATAAATCTGCAAAGGATCCTGGGCACTGCAATGCATACCCTGCTGCATTTTATGGGCTCAGGATTTCTTTGAGTTCCCCGGGGATTGTTTCGATAAACCTCACTGCTATCCGGTTTCCTTTCCGGCCGAGCACATGACCCTTAAGCCAGAAGGTTTCTCCGAACTGGATAATATCGATATACGCATCCTCGCCTGTTTCTGCTTCAGGAGATCCTTTGGTTTCTACACCGATACCCTCTGTGCTTATATCGACTATGTTTCCGGGCTTCCGGGCTTCCTTGCCATTGATTGACAGTCTGACATCACATGGGAGGTCAACACTCTTGCGCATATTCCTGCGTCTTTCATTGCCCCGGGAGTTTTCATTTCTCAATATATCTTTATCTGTTTTGCCTACAGGGGTAAGCGGCAGTTCATCTCTGAATTCAATGAATGCGGGAACCTCATGAGTGGCATGACGTTCAACGGCGAAATTCAGGATCTCATTTTTCATTACCTCGGGATTCTTAATCACCGGTATCAACATCCCGGAGACAACGCATCCGGCGCGCAGGGTCCCGATCCAGGCTATTACATGTTCCGGGATATTGGGCAGGTTGATCCCCACCACATCGCCTTTCTTGAACCCGTTGAGGATGAGCATATTGGAAAACCTGTTTGCATAACGGTCCAGCTCGGCAAAGCTTAGATGGATACCCTTACAGGCAAGCGCCGTTTTTTGCGGAAGATCCGTGCATGACTGTTGGCATATTTCGGGAAATGTTGTCTCCCATTCTTCAGGGCAGAGGTCTTTCAGACCGTGATCGTATGATTTTTCCAGATCGTGTTTTTCATGGGACATCTTCCTTTCCTGGCGGCCGGACTCTCGAATATGTCCGCGTATCCGGTATTCACTTCAAATGACAAGATGTCAGTGAAATCTGATCTAATCGACCTGATGGGCCGGCCAAGTATATGTCATGGACTGCAACAATAATAAAGAGATATGGTATAGCTTAATATCTCCGGGACCAGAGTCAAGGTGATGCCATTACATGTGTAAGATTGGTCAGCCATGTGAACTGATTGATCGTTATGGCACGTGCTTATGGACCTGTGCATAGGTAGTCTTTACGGGACATTTATCCCGACACCAGTATCACTGTGTATGTCTGATCAGGAAAGAGACATAGTGCCCGGCTGTCTCTTCAGGCCTTTCCAGCATGGGCATGTGTCCGCAGTCCTTCAGGATGATTGTCTCAACATCCGGCAGGAAGCGTTCGAGAACTTCGGTTGTGGATACATGGAGGATCCTGTCTTGGTCTCCCCAGATAACCAGCACCGGAAGATCGAATCCCGGGAGCAGTCCGAAGACATCTTGAGGGTCAGAGTGGAAGTCCTTCCACATCTTTTTCGTAAATTCGCCCGATTCAACAGCCCTGTCTGCAAGAACGGAAATGATGGGCCAGGGTATGAACGGCCTTTTATGGAAGGCATAGTCAAGCAGTTCAGAGTAATCTTCGTGGGTAGTTGGCGTCAAAGGGCTCTGGCCATTCTCCAGTGCCAGCAGGAGATCGCTTGGCTGCGGTGTCTGGTCTATGAGACCTGCTGCATCTATAAGACACATTGTATGTACACGTCCCGGATGGTTTGAAGTATAGAGCATGGATATGTATCCCCCCATGGAATTTCCTGCAATGTGGAACTTTTCAAGGGCCATTGCGTCTGCTGCCTGAGCAAAGATCGAGGTGATGTAGTCGATACTGTAGGTTTTTTCGAGAGCACGGTTGTTGTCGCCATGCCCTGCCATATCAAAGGCGACAATCCGATACTGCTTAGGGATATGGCGTACAAAACGGATCCAGTTGTCCTTGTTTGCTCCGAAACCGTGTATGAGTACGATGATTTCACCGTCCCCTTTGCGTTCCAGGTAGGCAATGGCCTCTCCATCGATCTCGATTGAGCCTGGTACAAGGTCTGACCTCGAGCGGTCTGCATTGATTGCAAGATCATACACGCTGTTCTTGAAGGATGAGCATCCGGTAACAATACTGAGTATAAGAAGAACCATCGAGACATAAGAGAACCTTTTCATGTCGCCACCTCTTTTTAATCATGTTGATATATTTCCAATCCGCTTTCATGGTATCCAATTGTCAGTAGCGCCGTCAATCAAAAGATTCCCCGACATTTTGCTGTGAGCCGCCTCTCAGTCCTCTTTTCGAGAGGGAGAGGATAAGGGGTGGCCCCCTATGTTCATGATGCACCCTATGGTGGGGAATATCTGATATCTCGAACGCTTTTCTGTGGGGTGCTTGATGAATAATGTTAAAAATAAGATATATGATCGGGGCTAGTCCCGGGGTTGTCCTTCAACGGGATTCAGGGCATTGTAAACCGCTTCGGCCAGTTCATTGGTTGTCAGGGGCTTCATTACCATCTTCTTGATGCCGGCAGCATGGATCAATTCCGGGTTTGTCCCGATATCGGAACCGGTACACAATATTATGGGAATATCAGGCCTGATTGCCAGCATTTGTTTGGAAAGCTCTATTCCCGTCATCTTCGGCATGGTCATGTCCGTCAGTACCAGGTCGAATGAATCGGGATCTGATCTGAATATCTCGAGCGCTTCAGAAGCGCTTGTTGTAGGGGTAATCGTATATCCTATACTCTCGAGGATTTCTTTTCCTGATTCTATTACACCTTTTTCATCGTCCACGAACAGTATTCTGCCTTTGCCCATGGTGAGAATCGAATGAGGCGAAAGCTGTTCGAAACGCTTTCCCGCATATCTGGGAAACAGAAGATGAAATGCAGTTCCCTTGCCGGGTTTGCTGTATACCGAGATGGCGCCGCCAAGGTCATGTATGATGCCGTGTACAACTGAAAGACCCATGCCTGTACCTTTGCCGCGCTCTTTGGTGGTAAAGAAGGGATCGAAGATTCTGTCTATGATGTCTTCGGGGATCCCGCTCCCGGTATCGGAGACACTCAACTGCAGATATCTGCCCGGGGTCTGACCCTTGAACTCTGTCTCGGATTTGTCGGCCAGTTCTTTCTCCGAGATGCGGATATCGATTACACCCCCTTTGTCTTTCATGGCATAAGCGGCGTTGGTGCACAGGTTCATGATCACCTGATGTATCTGCGTTGGATCAGCCATTACCGTGGTTTCATAAGAAGGAAGATGATGCCTTATCTCAATGGTTGTAGGCAGAGATGCCCTGAGGAACTTCAGCGTCTCTTTTATCATGGAAGTCATATCTGTCGGACTCTTCCTGATTCCGGACTGACGGGAAAATGTCAATATCTGCTTGACCAGGTCTCTGGCCCTGGCGCCTGCATTGAGAACCTCGTCCAGTTCCTTTTCAATGCGCTTGCCTTTTGCGAGTTTTATCTTGGCGAGTTCGGTAAACCCCAGAACAGAAGAGAGAATATTGTTGAAATCATGGGCAATGCCTCCTGCCAGGGTTCCAAGAGCCTCCATCTTGTAAGACTGCTGAAGACGGTTTTCGAGCCTCTGCCTTTCTTCTTCAGACTGCTTGCGTTCGGTGATGTCAATGCCTACACCGAAAAAGTATTCCAATTCGCCGTTTGTCTTGAAAACAGGTCTGCCATGCCATTCTACCAGGAGATGTCGTCCATCCTTTGTCAGGATGTGATTTTCACTGACCGTCGAGTCCCTCAGGTGGACAATGTTTTCAAAAACCTTTGAAAGCATCTCCTGTTCGGGTTCAGGAACAAAGGTCTTCAGGTAATCCATACACTTGACTTCATCTTGTGAATAGCCGAGTGCCTGAAGCAGGGTTTCGTTCATCATGATGGTCTTTCCCTGTGCATCGATGGCGACATAATATGTAGGAGAGGTCTGAACCAGGGTTGTGCTGAAGGCTGTTTCCTTTTCTAATGCATCCTGTATGTGTCTGCGATCAATCAGTTCCTGTGACAGACGTCTGGTAGCAATGCGTATATTTTTCCGAAGAGACCATGACCAGAAAAACATGCCTGTAAGGACTGTGAACAATAGCCCTGCAACAATAGATACCCATCTGAGCACTATTATTGGGGATATTTCTGTCGGATGCAGCCCCCCGAGCCATTTGTTGAATATTTCCCTGTATGATCCGGTAGCCTTGATGATCCTTAGCCCTTCATCCAATCTGACAAGCAGCTCATGATCGCCTTTTGGCACGGCAAAGCAATATTCATTCGGGTAGAATGGAGGTCCGGCTGTGATTATGTTTGTAAGTCTGAATTTGCGTGCCAGAAACAGCCCCTGCCTTTCCAGCAGAAGCGTACAATGGTTTTTCCCTGAAGCCAGCAGACGCAGCGCATCATCTGGAGAATCCACCAGGATGAGCTTTTCCGAAAGATCTTGCTGAATTGCATAATCATGCATTATGTCGCCTTTCTGCACGATTATCTCTTTTCCTTTGAGATCTTCGAGAGACTTGATGTCTTCATATTCTTTGCGGATAAATATGGCATGGTGAACTATTGAATGCGGCACGGAAAAATCGATGAGCCTGCCCCTTTCCTCTGAATAGAATATGCCCATCAGCACATCTATTTCTCTGTTTTCGAGGGCCCTTCTTGCCTGGGACCATGGGCCGAGCCGGATCTCTATCTTCAGGTCCATTATCTCGGCAACAGCCCTGATGAGATCTACATTGTAACCCGCAGGTCTGCCCTTGCTGTCCAGGAATTCATAGGGCGGAAATGCATGATCGCCGCCCACGAGGATCACTTCTTCCGCTGAGGGAATCTCCCTGGTATCTGTGTATGCAGGGAATACGAGACTGCAGAGTCCGGCCATGATAAGGGCTGAACAGATGCACATTGTATCAATATGCATTAAAGTAACACACCGGTGAAGATATGTTCTCAAGCAGCTCATAGCATTATAGGATATCTCCTTCAACAGCGTAGCAGGCATATTTTCTCTAGGCTGTCTTGTGGAGACATACTAATTATAGTAACCTTGTATTTCTTCAGTGCAATAGAACAGGTCATGCAAGTTGGCATTTCATGACCGCTGTCTTCATGCGGATCAGATAAGGGCAAGGGCATCGCACACAGCCATGCCGGAGCGTGTGGGGCGCACAGATCCGCTCTCAATAATTATGAGTCCCGCTTTGGCCAGGTCAATAAGGGCAGGGCCTTTCTCCTTCATGAGATCGCATCCATAGCGCTGCTGAAACACATCAAGGTCTATTCCTCTTTTGGTTCGAAGGCCGAGAAACCATGCCTCCATGAGCAATTCCCCGAGGCCCAGTGTCTCCGAGGCGCTAACAGGGTGCTTGTTGTCCCGGAGGTCTTGAATATATTCAGCCAGAGATTCGTGATTCCACCAGCGGTTGTTCGCCTTGAAGGAATGGGCGGATGGCCCCAGTCCGAGATAGGGGGTATGATCCCAGTATTTTTGGTTATGCCTGGAAGCCTTTTCCATGCCTTTTGCAAAATTGGAGATCTCATAGTGGACGTACCCTGAATCTTCAAGGATCTCGGATGTGCTCATGAAAAAGTCTCGCAAGATTTCCTGAGAGTGGACAGGGAGTTCCCTGGTCAGGCATTTTCGTCCTAGGGGTGTGCCGGGTTTGAGTTCCAGTTCGTAACATGACAGGTGTGATGGATTGAGCGATATCGCTTTTGCAAGGGTGTTGTGCCATCTGCTCAATCTCTGGCCGGGCAGACCGTAGATAAGATCGATGCCGATATTCTCGAATCCGGCTTTGAGGGCTTCTTCTATTGCCACAAGCGCCAGGCACGAGTTGTGTCTGCGTCCAAGAAGTATCAGCTCGCGCTCCTCAAGAGACTGAACGCCGATGTTGATCCGGTTTATGCCGAGACCTCGCAATCTTTCAAGGTCAACCAGATCCAGATCGGCCGGATTAACCTCTATGGTGATCTCCGAAGAGTGTTGTATGGAAAAGACATTGTGAATCTTTTCCATAATGGCCTCGATCTGGTTCAATGAAAGCAGAGAAGGCGTACCTCCGCCCAGATAGACTGTGTCGAATGTAGGAAAATCATCTCTGTAAAGCTCGATTTCCTTGGACAGGGCATGGAGATAGTCTGTTATGAGCGCGATATCGGTAGTGGAACAAAAGTCGCAGTATGCGCAGCGTACTCTGCAGAACGGGATATGGATATACAGCCCTGGTACGGCTTTTGTGGCCATCAATCCGAATCTGATTTCAAAACCGCCAGGAAGGCGCTCTGCGGGATGCTGACAGACCCGATCATCTTCATCCTTTTCTTGCCTTTCTTCTGCTTTTCCAGCAGCTTGCGCTTGCGCGTTATGTCTCCGCCGTAGCATTTGGCCGTCACATCCTTACGGAAAGCCGATATTGTTGACCGGGAGATGATCTCGCCCCCTATGGCGCCCTGAATGGCTATTCTGTACATCTGCCTGGGGATCTCATCCTTGAGCCGGTCACATGCCTGAACCCCGCGGGAGCGTGCCCGGTCGCGGTGTACGATCTGGGAGAGTGCATCGACCTTTTCGCCATTGACAAGAATATCCAGAAGGACAAGTGGGCTTTCCCGGTAGTCGATCAGGTCATAATCGTATGAGCCGTAGCCCTGCGTGACGGATTTGAAGCGGTCGTAGAAGTCGTAGATGACCTCTGCCAGGGGCATCTCGAATACTAGTTCCGCGCGTCCGGGGCTCGGGTAGTTCATGGTGGAGTTCACTCCGCGCCTTTCCACACACAGGTTCATCACCGCCCCGATGTAACGTTCCGGAAGCATCATGGATGCCCGGATATATGGCTCTTCGGACTTCTCTATGGCCATGACGCCCGGATAATGAGAAGGGTTGTCCACATAGACCACGTTCCCGTTCTTCAGGGTGAACCGGTAGCGTACACTCGGCACGGAAAGGATTATGGAAAGGTCATATTCCCGCTCCAGACGCTCCTGGACGATGTCGAGATGCAGAAGGCCGAGGAACCCGCATCGGAATCCAAGGCCCAGAGCTGCCGAGGAATCCTTTTCATAAATAAAGGCAGCGTCGTTGAGCTTGTACTTGTCCAGTGCCTCTGCAAGGTCTTCGTAATCGTCAGAGGAAATAGGGTAAATAGATGCGAAGACGACAGGTTTGACCTCTTTGAACCCGGAAAGGGGTTTCTCACAGGGTTTTTCATTCAGCGTGATCGTGTCGCCTATGCTGACATCCGAGACGGTCTTTATGCCTGCGATGATATAGCCGACTTCGCCTGCCGAGAGCTGACTGCACTTCTGGCGGGTCATGAGGAAGTGCCCGACTTCTTCGACGCGGTATACGGAATCGTTGAACATGAAACGGATGACATCTCCTGCCTTGAGCGTGCCGTCGAAGAGCCGGCAGTTGACGACCGTGCCGCGGAAGGCATCGTAATGGGCATCGAAGATCAGGGCTGCAAGCCTCTTGTTCTCGTCTCCGTTTGGTGCCGGTATTCGCTGCACAATGGCCTCCAGGATCTCGCTGATCCCTGTCCCGTCTTTTGCAGAGCATTTCAGGTGAGTGTCCGGGTCGAGCCCCAGTTCCGAATCTATCTGTTCGAGCACGCGCTCGACATCAGCAGAGGGGAGATCGATCTTGTTGATGACCGGGATTATCTCAAGATCATGTTCCATGGCAAGGTAGAGATTGGCAAGTGTCTGGGCCTGAACACCCTGCGCGGCATCGATCAGCAGCAAAACACCCTCGCAGGAGGCCAGTGACCGGGAGACCTCATAAGAGAAGTCCACATGCCCGGGCGTATCAATGAGATTCAGACTGTATGTCTTTCCATCACTGGCTGTATAGGGCAGCGTGATGGCCTGGCTCTTGATCGTGATTCCCCGTTCACGCTCGATATCCATATTGTCGAGCATCTGGTCTTTGTAGTTCCGGGCGTCACAGACCCCTGTATGCTGTATCAGACGATCGGCAAGTGTGGACTTGCCGTGGTCGATATGGGCAATGATACTGAAGTTGCGGATATTTTCCATATATGTTTATCTCTTACCTTTTATCATATCAGCTCTATAGGACTCGTAGTAAATGCCGCCGGGTTTGTCAATGGCTGCTTAATGGAGTCCGCCTATCGGAATAGCCACACAGATTTCAATGACACAAGGTCATCATGTCTGTATTCCTGCTCAGTGCTCAGGGTTTTTGATCCTTGTTGAGTATTTCCTTAAGGCGTATGGAGAGATCCTTTATGGTGAAAGGTTTCTGTATGAAGCCCATGCATCCGTTGCTGAGTATTTCCTCGGCCTGTCCGTTCAGACTGTACCCGCTCGAGAGCAGCACCTTGACATGAGGATTGATCTCCTTGAGTTTGATGAATGTTTCGCCACCGCTTAGTTCGGGCATGATCATATCCAGGATAATCATATCAATTGCATCACGTTCGTTTTTATACAGTTCTACAGCATCGTTTCCGCCACCAGCGCTGAAGACCCTGTATCCCAGGGATGTCAGCATCTTGATGCCGACATCCAGAACGATCTGTTCATCGTCTACGATAAGAATCGTTTCATTGCCCTGTAGAATATGTTCCTGGGGTTTGACCTCTCTGATGACAGCCCTGGCTGAGGCGGGAAGGTATATTGTGAATGTGGTTCCCTGTCCCTTGCTGCTGTACACATTGATTATGCCTTCATGGTTTTTTATGATCCCGTAGGCTGAAGCAAGACCAAGGCCGGTTCCACGACCCATTATCTTTGTGGTGAAAAAGGGCTCGAATATCCTTGCCCGCGTCTCCTCGTCCATGCCCACGCCGGTATCGGTAACGGATATCTTTACATAATCTCCCGGATAAAGGCCATAGGGCTTGACATAGTCCTGATCGAGAATGACGTTTCCGGTCAGTATGTGAAGTTCTCCACCATATGGCATTGCCTGGCCGGCGTTTACAAAGAGATTCAGCATTACCTGCTCTATCTGGCCCTGATCGACGTCCACTGCCAGGAGGTTTTCATCCAGTGTCCGTTTAATCATCAATTCCTTTTTTGTCCTGCCGAACATTTCAGATGTTTTGACAAGGAGATCATTGAGATTGGTAGGTTTCGCATCGTATTTTCCGCCCTTGGCAAAGCCGAGGAGCTGTCTGGTCAGCATTGCCGCACTCTTGACATACTCTTCGATCCCCTGCAGATGTTCATGATGAGGGTGGGCCTGCTCTGTATCAATGAGCATCAGGGAAGTTCTGCCCTGAATGCCCATCAGCAGGTTGTTGAAATCATGGGCAACACCTCCGGCAAGAGTGCCCACTGCCTCGAGTTTGCGGGCCTGATTGAGCTGCTCTTCCAGGTGTCTTTTCCCTGTTATGTCTATGCCGATGCCAAAGAAGAAATCCGGCTTGCCGTCCTTTTTCAATATCGGTCTTCCATACCACTCGACGAGAATCTCCTGGCCGTTTTTTGCAAGCAGCCTGGATTCTGTCGGCAGGGAATCACTGTTCCATACATTCTGCATAAGGATCTTGGAAATCTCGGCACGATCAGCTGAGGGTAGGAATGTTGAGATGAAGTCAATGCCTGCAACCTCGCTCAAGGTATAATCAAGGGCATCGAGCATGGCGTGGTTCATCATTATTACCTTGCCGTCAGGATTAAGGGCCACATAGAATACTGGAGAACTCTGGACAAGAGTTCCGGTAAAGTCGCGTTCAGCCCTGAGGTTTTCCTCTGCAATCTTTCTCTGTGTGATGTTGCGCACAATCACGATAAAACGGTTGTCAATGACAGGTGTCATCCTGGCCTCATAATGATTGATGCTGGTCTCTATGTTAAGGCTGTATTCGAAGGATATGACCTTTTCAGTACTTCTGACCCTTAGTAGTGCATCCTGAAACACCTTGCTTACATCCGGTTCCGGAATGTCCTGGATGCGTTTGCCTATGAGATTGTCGTCCTGTTTGAAATATGCATCTGAATCATCGTGCATCTTATGGTCAAGAATCATTCCCTGTTCATCGATCACAAAGAGAATATCCGGAAGTGCATGAAATATTGCCCTCATCTCGGCATTTGTCTGAAGCATCTCTTTGGAGCTCAGTTCCAGGGATCGTTCGAGCATTTCCCTGTCGATATCGAACTCGCGGTAGGCAATGTTGACAGCGTTCATGAACTCCTGCAGCTCTTCGGGAATATTCTCAGTCCCGCCGAAAAAACGCTTCAACTGCCTTTGTAAAAGGCTGTGAATATCTTTCATGATTGTCAGTCTTCTGTAAAGGTTGTTATGGTCATGGTCTGGTTGTGAAGTTCGCAGGTGCCGCCTATGGATGAAGGCGATATTTCTCCATAGGAATAGAATCCTGAAAGTACGGTCTGTTCTCCCAGTATTTCCTGGACACTTTCAACTTCTTCTTCAATACGCTGTTTCAGGACCATCTTTCTTCCCACACAGCTGATAAGGACAGCCAATTGAGCCGGGACATTGTTCATACTGCTGCAGCTCATCTTGGCAGCCTCCATCGCACCATCGATGAGACGGTTGAAGTTGGCCTTCATGAACTGTGCATAGGAACCCTCAGGGATATCTCCGGCAAAGATCATGCTCTGATCGTCCTCATTTACGGACAGTATCGTGCGGACAAGTCTGGAAGGCCTCTTTGCCGAGCGTATACTCAACGGGAACAGCAGTGCTGTTGCGGGAAGCCCTTTTGCATGGTCTCCCAGATAGGTCTTGTAAAGGCCAAGGCAGGATTTGCCGTCCAACTCATAGAGAATATTCCCGTCTGACCGGGTCACGAGTCTTTCCGGACCGAACGGATCCCATCCGCCGAAAGAACCGTATCCAACCTTCAGTTTATCGCCATACAAGCCGAGTATGGTCACCTTGTTCTTCTCAGGTCTGCCATTGCAGAACACCAGAGTTTCCTGAAAACGGTCCTTGTCCCCTGAGAGACCTCCTGTAATGGTTACGTTTGCGGGAAGTTCCTTGAGCATACCTTCTACAAGGGCGCTTCCGTTAACCGTGAGCCCGTCGGAAAGCACAAAGGCATGAACCAGGCCTTCTTTATCCAGGGACCCGGCAAGTCTGCGGCCTACATCCATACTGTCTGCCACGCAACTGATATCCTCACAGGATATCTTGATGGAGGACGATTCAAAATGGATTGCAGTTGCCACCAGTGTATCATCCAGAACCTGTGCACCGGAGATCTCCCCTGCAGTCGAGCATCCCAAAATCTGAGCGCCAGGATAGAGAGAAAAGAGCTTTTCGATGGATCTTTGGTTCTTGATCCGGGATGTCTCTCCGAATACAAGTATCAGTTGGGGCGGTGGTATAATGGACTGAGGCTGCAGGGATATAACCCCGCGTGTCATCAAGGCATTCTGCGCAGTACATGATTGCAGAATCGGTGGAGATCAACTGCTCGGCAAAGTCCCTCAGGTCTGAAGCGCCTTCGTTGAGCCAGTACATGACGCAATCCTCATTGATGCAGTGGCGTTCATGCTCAGGATCGAGATGATCCGTCACCATGGGCACTCCATTGTCCACGAGTCCCATGATGTGCCCGAATTCATGGACCAGGGTCGCCTGTTCCACAAATCTGCGAACCGCCATCTGAGAACTCGAATTCAGGACGACATCCTTGAACACGGCAATAACCGGGGTGTCCACAATAGATACGCCGAGCACCGAGTAGTTGGGCTCACCTTCATCGTCAAGATAACCATTGAGATAGAGAATGAAGAACTCCTGAGAAAAGGAAGATTCTTCCTGTTCCCAGATGCTTTCCGCAAGGTCTATAATCTCGGTGGCAGTCCAGGTCTGTTCGTCTTGTGTGGCAAATTCGACCATCTCGGAAAGATCTTCCGGCACAAACACATCGGGTTCAGGCACGCGTCCCAGGAAAAGGGCAGCAATATTTGTTTGGAGCAGTTCCCAGCACCCGGTATCATTGAGTACCGTGCCGGTAAATGGCGCTGCATCGGATTCATAGGCAACATAAACGATAATTGAATCCACCGTGGTATATAATGCCGGAATGTCCAGACTGAAGGACTCCCGGTTTATTATCAGTATGGTATCGTCGCTTCCAGACGAACACCCTGCCAGGAAGATGATAATAAGTGCCGGCACGAGCTTGAGCCCGTATTCCAGGAAGCGGAGCACCCGCATAGTCAAGGTCAGGTAAGTCTTCACAGCCCAGCCATTGTGCAGGTTGCGAGCGAATTATTCAAGGATGAAAAGACTTAAAGACTCATCTTCCGGTCTTTTTTCCCAGGATCGACCAGTACAGGTTGGTGTCAAAGATCTTGAAATATTCGATATCCTCGATTTTGCAGCCCGATCCCTCGACAAGCGCAGGATAGTTCCACACAGGATGGAACACCGCCTCGGTTGTAGCGCTGTAAAACGAGATTGCAAGGTACCAGTTGATCTTCTGAAGGACACCCCGCCATCCTTTTTCTACCGGCAGGACGAATTCTCCCACGACAAAATACCCGTCAGGTTTTGTGAGGGAACCGAGATGATTTGCCACTTCCACAACCCTTGTTTCAGAAAAGACATTGAGGAAAAAATTGGCAATGACCATATCATAGTGCCCGGTGTCTTTGATATTGAAGATGTCATCATGGATGACACGAATCTCTTTTGGCGGTTTCTCCTTTTCGATGCGCCGTCTAAAATGACTGAGCATGGTTTCGGACAGGTCAACCGCTGTAACATCGGCTCCGAGCCTGCTTGCTTCTATGGCTTCGGTTCCATGGCCCACACCCGCAACAAGCACCTTGTCGCCCGGTTTCAGGTGCTTGAGCATGGCGGATTTGCACCGCGGTATCCGCCCCAGAGAGTATAAATACCCGGTCAATTCATATTGAAAACCCACTAACCAATATCCGTCTTTCATGATCCTCCCCTTTCATCGTGGCTGCCTTAGCTGTTCGAAGGCATAAAAAATCAATCATAATGTATTTGAAACTTATAAATCCCGGTTTCTTGAACGGGAATATAAGAGGATTTGCCCTCCATGTCAAAGTATTATCAGGGAAACTCAGAAATATTCGTGAAGACCGAAGGGGATGTGTTCATGACTTGAGATCTTGCCCTGTTCCAAACAGTTGCAGCCAATGAGGGCTTAGACAGTACCTCTGATTGCAATATGTTCGAATAATGATATCCCGAAACCTTCCATCTTGAATCTGTGTGTCAGTTTTTTTATTGCATCAGGGATTGGGGCCGAGAATATGAACAAAAGGCCGGGTTTTTTTCTGAGAGTGGTAGCAAGATGAATAAAACATAATGGAGGATGAAGCTCATCTCGATCATATGGTGTGTTGAGTTCATTTAGAATTCAATGCCCCGCTTGTGTGCCATAAGCATCATCTGTTCTGCACTGGTAACAGGGGGTGTGCGATAGCATTTATCGGATTTCCTGAAAAGGGAAATCGCCTGTGCCGGGCAGGTAGTCACACACAAACCGCAGCCGATACAGCGATCCAGATCCATGCATGCAATCTCATCATCATCCATCTGAACAGCACCCATGGGGCATCGGTCCGTACATATCCCGCAGCTTGAACATGCATCTGCATCGACTACAGCATAATGATTGGAAAATATATATTTCGCAGGTTCCGGGAATTTCTTGACCGCGGTAAGGATCCCGCAGCAGTCTCCGCAGCAGTTGCACATGCCTGATGGATTCTGTGATGTCGCCGGTTGAGTCACCAGCCCGGCATCCTGTGCGTCTTTGAGGATCGATATGGCCTCATCCGTATCGACCTTGCGGCCCATTTTGTTGTCAAGATAGTATTGTGCCATGCTCCCGAACATGAAACAGACCTCTACAGGTCTGCCGCAGGCATTCCCGATCATGCCTTTCTCTTTTCTGCATATGCATTGTGCAACTGCAATCAGTGTTGTGTTTCTGAGTATTTCGCATGCATCGTCGAATGGTGCTACCTGAGTCCGGACATCGATCGACTGATTGACAGGGATGGTCCGCAGGAATATGTCGGAGCTCCCGACAATTGCCTTGTAAAACCCCTCGTGGTAATACCTCTCGAAGAGTTCAGCCATTTCCTTGTCAAGCCTCTTGATCTGGAATTCAAGGAGCCCGTGCATGAATGGAACAGCCCCGTATTTGACGGAATCATACTTTTTCAGGCGAAACAGAAGCCCCCTGTTCGCCATATCCTCGAGTCGGGCGGATATGTCGGCAACAGGCATGCCGAGACGCCCGGCAATGGCCTGAGGGGGTTCCAGTAACGGTGTAAGAGCAAGGAAAAGTTCCGCATCTTCTTTCGTGAACAGCTTTCTCAGGATCTCAATCTCCACTCCTGATTGTGTTTGCGGGAACCCGAGAGAATAGGTGTCGAGACGTTTCTGCAGTGTCCGGAAGATGTCTTCGTTCATGAGCTTCTCCTTTCCCATATAACTATCACAAAAACCGGGCTCAGGAGAAGCATGATATGCATACGAGCTGCCCTTTGAGTGACGCAAGTATTATCCTGAACATTTTATTTAGGGTCTACTTTGTAATTGACAGGGGGAAGTTTGCATATTAGAGCGTAGGGCACAGCTGAATCAGCCCGGAAACAGATTGGTTCAATTCTGCTTCGAAGCTTTGCCTGAAGTTTCCTGTTTTATTCAAGGGCTTTGCCGGACAGGACGCATGAGAATCAAGTTCCGGTTGTGTTCTAACGATGCTGGATTGATAGAAATTCTTTCATGGCAAACCACAGGAGCACTGGAGAATATAAGGATAAGGAATGTGTAAGATTGAAGAAACGGATAAATATTTAGAGAAAGAGGTGGAACGCCACCGCACCTTCGGCATAATCAGCCATCCGGATGCAGGCAAGACTACTCTGACCGAGAAGTTGCTCCTTTTCGGGGGGGCTATCCAACTTGCCGGCACGGTAAAGGCACGTAAGGCAACACGTCATGCCACCAGCGACTGGATGAAGATAGAACAGGAGCGCGGTATTTCCGTAACCACATCGGTTATGAAGTTCTGCTATCAGGACTATGAGATCAATCTCCTTGACACACCGGGGCATCAGGACTTTTCAGAAGACACCTACCGTGTTCTCACTGCCGTGGATTCCGCTGTCATGGTGATAGACAGTACAAAGGGTGTTGAACCTCAGACCGAGAAGCTTATGGAAGTATGCCGGATGCGCAATACCCCCATAATGACCTTTATCAACAAGCTTGACCGGGAAGGACTCACCCCTGTGGAACTGCTGAGCGATATCGAAGACAAGCTGCAGATCGAATGTGTTCCTATGAGCTGGCCTATCGGTATGGGCAGTGGCTTTATGGGGGTTTATAATCTTTACCGCAGGGAGATTCATTTCTTCACTCCGGGAAAGGCCACCAGGGAGCAGGACGGAATCGTGATTACCGACCTGTATGATTCCAGGCTGGATGAACTCCTGGGCAGCAGGGCAGGGCAGCTTCGTGATGATGTGGAGCTCATTGAAGGAGTACTCCCTGCCTTTGACCGGCAGGATTATCTCAATGGAACACAGACCCCGATCTTCTTCGGCAGCGCGATAAACAATTTCGGGGTGAAAGAGCTTCTGGATGCCTTCGTAGAGTTGTCGCCGTGTCCCGGGCTGAGGCCTGCTCTGAGCCGCAAGGTATCCCCTTTTGAGCAGGCTTTTTCCGGCTTTACATTCAAGATTCAGGCAAACATGGACCCTGCTCACCGTGACAGGATCGCATTCTTCAGGATCTGCTCGGGCAAGTTCACCCGGGGCATGAAGGTGATGCACCACAGGATAGGCAAAGAGGTGACCCTTTCAAAGGCAACCATTTTCATGGCGCAGGACAGGACGAATGTGGATGAGGCATATCCTGGAGATATCATCGGTATCCACAACCACGGGACAATCAGGATCGGGGACACCTTTACCGAAAAGGAGGAGCTCAAATATCTGGGTATTCCTCACTTTGCCCCTGAACATTTCAGAAGGGTCATTCTGAAGAATCCCATCAGGTTCAAGCAGTTGCAGAAAGGACTGGTCCAGTTGAGCGAAGAGGGCGCAGTCCAGGTCTTCAGACCCCTTGTCGGAAATAACTATATCCTCGGTGCTGTGGGGGTTCTTCAGTTTGACGTAGTCATGGAAAGACTGAAGGCGGAATATGGTGCGGACGCCATCTACGAGACGGTCGAATATTCTGCCGCACGGTGGGTTGTCTGTGATGACCCCAAGGTTATGAGGGATTTTGAGAAAAGCTATCAGGGGTATCTTGCCAGGGATGCGGAAGGATATCTTACCTATCTGGCGCCGAACAACTGGAGGCTGAAGACTGCGATGGAGGATTGGCCTGCCGTGACATTTCTGAAAACGCGGGAGCATACCTAGGCAGGGGCATTATGAGCAGGGTTTCCGATTACGAACATCTCACCCCTGAGGTGCTGCTTGACATAGTGGAAAAGGCTGCCGGCATTTCCATGACCGGGCTTACCATGCCGCTGCCCAGTTATATCAACAGGGTATACGAGCTGCAGAGCAAAGGCGGAGATCGTCTCATCGTCAAGTTCTACCGCCCGAACCGGTGGAGCAAGAAGGCCCTCGAGGATGAGCACGAGTTCCTTTTGGACTGTGCTGATGACGAGATACCTGTTGTCTGCCCGTTAAGGCTGCCTGACGGCAACACACTGGGGAATGACGGCGGGCTGTTTTTTGCCCTTTTTCCCAGGAAATCGGGCCGTGCTTTGGAACTTAATTCCGATGACGATCTCAAAAGGGTGGGCAGCCTGATCGGGCGTATTCATCTTGCAGGTGAAAAACGCAGCCCGAAAGACCGGATTACCCTGCATCCTGAGAAATCTACAAGGAACGATCTGGACCTGCTTGTAAGTGGGGGTTTTGTTATAGACAAGTACCGGGAATCCTTTGAGAGACTTACCTCCGGTATTGTGAAAACCATTTCTCCTCTTTTTGACGATGTCGATTTTATCCGTATTCACGGAGACTGTCACCGGGGCAATCTGCTGGACCGTCCGGGAGAAGGTTTGATGGCCATTGATTTTGACGATATGATGACAGGTCCCCCGGTCCATGATCTGTGGATGCTCCTGAGCGACCATGCCGGCCGCTCACGCCGTGAAATAGACCTCCTGCTCGATGGGTACGAACAGTTCCGGGAATTCGACTACTCGTCTCTGCGGCTGATAGAACCTCTCCGGTTTATGCGGATCATATATTTTCTTTCCTGGTGCGCCAGGCAGGTGAATGACTACGCCTTCAGATCCAATCATCCCGACTGGGGAGGAGAGATCTTCTGGCAGCGCGAGATCGCAGACCTCAAGCACCAGTTTCAGGTCATCATGGAACACAAGGTGGCCTGGGAAGAGGGAAGATTTTTCGGGGGATGACAGCCCCTGTCAGGCTTCTCCGGAAGCAGCTGCAAAGCCCCGTGAAGCAGCCCCGGTATCTGCCGGGGTTCCAGCTATCTGTGACAGGTATGATGCGCCCAGGTTTTTTATGTGTTCGCTTACGTTGTCGAAATAATTGTAATGTATCTGTTCTTCGTCAATGATGGCTTCAAAGAGTTTCATGCTGGTGCTGTCGCCGTTATCCCGGCACACCTGGATAAACTCGTTGTATGTATCCATGGTATCGTCTTCCTGTTTCGCATCGAAGGGAAAGATACCTTCAATCTTTTGACCGAGTACAACCTTTCCTGCAAGTTCGGTTGTGGGCTCTCCCCCCAGTTCCTTGATCCTTTCAGCAAACATCTCGGCATGCCGCATCTCGTCGATGGCAATGAGCTTGACCTTGGCTGCGAGATCACCATAATCCATGTCGTCGATGTTATAATGCTGGTTCATGTACTGGTGAATAGCCTGCAGTTCCATGGCGCGTGCCTTGTTCAACGCTTCAATTACATTCTTTCTACGATTCTCTCTGGTCGCCTTAGTCATAGAAATACCCCTTAGTTTAAATTTTATTTCGGTCTGATTTCAATATGTAGCCCGTGGTATCAAGAGTCAAGGTATGCAGACAAGAAAACTGCGACATACCAAACAAAGCCCTGCTGGTGTTATGGCAGACATTCATTCTGATGATAGGTTAGCTGCTTGTAATCGGGCACGAATTTATCCTCGACCCTTAAGGGAGAGGATAAAGGTGAGGTGGAAACAGTAAAAAAGAGCCGTTGATACCTCTAAAGCTTGCGGCGAGGTATTTCATTTACGGAAATTTGGATCCAGGACCTTAAATGATAGTAGTTTCATCTTGGGTCCTGGAATCCATGCAGCATTGTAAAATATGTATCCGGCAGTTAACTTGTCAGTAATTCCATCCAAAGAAGCCGAAGGCCAGAATGTTCATGATGGCCGGCACCGAGTAGATAAACACCAGGATGCTTATCTTTGCTTTCATTGTCTTGCGTGTAATGACCCAGATAGCACCGCAGAAGAAGTGAAAGTATCCAATAAGGAAGATGAGCCAGACCCCGCCAAAGGAAAGATACCAGAAGGGATATTCCCAGACCAGGTGGCCTCCTAAGTTCAGCAGACATTCGACAAAGACACAGAAGACCGAATAACCTATGGCCCAGAACCATTTCTCGGGCAGGCCCAGGATCTTCTCGGTAGTGCTCTCGGATAGGGTATAATAGAAGATTATCCCTACGAGCAGGAACATGAACATGATCTCGATGTTCCACCCAACCATGGTGCGCAGTGCGGTATCTCCAGGTGTTGTCCAGAATGCGGATCTCTGCGAAAAGTGCAGTACCCATCCGTTCCAGGTTTCATTGAAGAAGTCGATGCCGAAGATGGTTAGTCCGGCAAAGACGGCATCCCAGTTGTTTGTCTGTCTGGCCAGCCTGATTTCTTTTGCATAGACATAGAACACGATTGCCAATAGCGGGATAATGTACCATTTGACCATGGAAAGGTCCCTGAGCCCGTCGAGCGCCTGTAATGTCGCTTCTGTCATGAAACACCTCCTCTTTTTTGTATTGCAGATCGTTGCCGGGTATTATACCGGCGAGACCGACTGGTCTTTGCGCAATCCCCTTAAAACGATCTTCAGCCCTTCATCGTACATGAGAACAGATGATATTCCTTCAGACTTCACATAGGTCTTGATCAGAAACATTATGTAGATAGAAAAGAAAAGCTCGGTTGTATGGTTAACGTCCACAGGATGGAAACGTCCTTCCTCGATCCCCTGTATCAGGATGCTCTTTATCAGGTGCATCGCGCCCATGTTTATTTCATAGAAACGGTCTTCCCTCGGGGACAGTGAAAAGATGCCCGGGTCTTTCATCAAGATGGCCCGGAGATCTTCATCGATTGCCAGGTAATCGAAAGATTTCTTAGCCATAACAGAGAATTTCTCTACAACATCATCCACCTCTGAAACGGCCTCTGCCACTGAATCACGCCAGTTTTCCAGTGCATGGCTCACTGTCTTTTCGTAGAGATCACGCTTGTTCTTCACGTAAAAATAGATGTTGCTCTTTGTCATGTCCAATTTCGATGCAACATCTTCCAGAGTGGTCTTTTTGTAACCGTATCGGGCAAACAGTTTCAGGGAAACGTCGAAGATCTTTTTATTCTTGTGCTCTTTGGTTTCAAACATGGAGTATGATTAGAACAATTGAATCAAAAAGTCAATAAGGCAACGCAATGTGCAATAAAGAAATGGTAAGAGGGTATGTCCGACAAGGATATATTTGCGCTTGACACACAGGACGTTGTCCTTTAAAGCGTATTTTAGATCTGAAATATGAATATATCTGACCTGAAGAATGCTTTGCGAATGATACCAACGGATACCTTCAACGAGTACAAATTCATTGACGATACTTTTATATTTTCAGAAATTTATCTGCAGGGCCCCAATGCCTTTAAGTGCAGGGGTCTGGAACAAGAGGTCATTCATGGCAACAGGAACAGTAAAATGGTTTAATGATTCAAAGGGGTTTGGTTTTATAACGGTTGACGGTGGCGGCGATGATGTTTTTGTTCATCACACCTCCATTACACAAGATGGGTTCAGATCACTCGATGAGGGTCAGCGAGTGACATTTGACATTGTCAGCGGTCCGAAGGGTCCTCAGGCAGCTAACGTTTGTAAAGAATAGAAAAGGATCAGGGCAGGGCAGCCCCTGCTCAAAACACTGTTCGAAACAGCCCCATTCTCTTGTAAGCAATGGGCCTGTACAATAGTGCCGATTTGCCGGAGCGCAGGACAATGAAAGTCTTGCGCTCCGGCCTATTCCAAGCTGTATTTTTGTAGATGGATGATGTTTTCATCTTGACTTGGCTGCACTGCATTCGTAGAGTCGCTTCACAACAGACGGTATGAATCCCGGGGCAGGCCTTGGGTCCTGCTGTGCATTTTTTCTCTCGGAAGGGAACCCTGATCTCTTTGTGAAGCGTTACGGACGGTAAGTCTGATTCCAGGTGAAGACGAAGTGGCAAAGGCAAGGAATAAATTTTATGCTGTAGCGTCGGGGCGTAAACCCGGCATCTATACCCAGTGGTATGGTCCTGATGGTGCACAGATTCAGGTCATGGGTTTTCACGGGGCCAGGTTTAAAGGTTTTGCTTGCCTGGAACAGGCTCAGGCCTGGATTGCAGATCCCAACACTGCTAAAAGACAGAAAACATCCCGTATTCAAGATGCCCCCCTGGAATCGCGAGACCTGCAGGGATATGTGGAAATATATACCGATGGGGGAAGTATCAACAATCCAGGCCCAGGAGGATATGGTATTGTTATTATCGACGGAGATGATCGCCTGGAGATCTCAGGGGGCTTTCGGAAAACCACCAATAACAGAATGGAACTTATGGGGACTATCGTTGCACTGCGTAAGTTTAAGAAACCGGTAAAGGCATTGCTGAGAACCGATTCCCAGTATGTAGTTAATGGCATTATGAAAGGCTGGGCACGAAGGTGGCGGGAGAATGGCTGGATGCGTGCGAAAAACGAGCCAGCTGAAAACTATGATCTCTGGGAGCAGCTTATTGAGCTTACAGAAATTCACCATGTAATCTTTGAATGGCTCAAAGGGCATGCAGGGCATGTGGAAAACGAACGCTGCGATGAGCTTGCAAGGCAAGCATCTGCAAGGAAAGATCTTCCAATTGATACCAATTACGAACAGGGACGCACAACGGTATTGCAGGGCCTGTTCTAGCCGGACTGTCCAGCGTGTGAGAGGTCTCTTATGCGAGTGCCGGCATTTCAGATATAAATTCGGAAAAGGCTGTCTCAACGAGAGGAATATATGGAACTGCTGGCCATCAATGATGTCTCTGTGAGTTTCGGGGGGTCCGCTGTGCTTGACAGGGCATGTCTGAAAATATCAGCAGGTGAAAGGATAGGTCTCATGGGCCGCAACGGCTCAGGTAAGACTACCCTTATGAAGATCATAAATGGCGATCTTGCTCCGGATGAGGGGAGTGTTGTAAGTAACAGCAATGTAAGAATTGCGGTGCTTCCACAGGAAGTGCCTGATGATCTGCCGGGGACGGTATACGACATCGTCGCCTCAGGCTGCCGGGAACATATGGATCTGCTGAGGGAATATCGGAAGATTACAAGGCTGGTGGCTGAAAAGAATACCGCTGCTGACCTTTTCGGAAAGCTTGGAAAGGTTCAACGCATGCTTGAGGTCTCAGGTGCATGGAATTACCATAAGGATGTTGAGATGATCATCGGTAAGACAGAACTGGATGAGCATTCAGAGTTCAGATATCTGTCTGCGGGTTTGAAACGCAGGGTCTTTCTGGCAAGGGCACTGGTAGGTGAACCGGATATTCTGCTGCTTGATGAGCCTACAAACCATCTGGATATGAATTCCATACTCTGGCTCGAAGAATTCCTAATGAGGTATGAACATACGATCATGTTTGTATCCCATGACCGTTCTTTTCTCGGGAAACTCTCCACACGTATCGTTGAGATCGACAGGGGAAGGATCTTGTCCTTTTCCTGCGACTACAGTACCTACATTGAACGAAGACAGGCAATGCTGGAGATCGAAGAAAAGAACATGCAGGATTTCAACAAGAAGCTCACCAAAGAGGAGGCCTGGGTCAGGCGTGGGGTAAAGGCTCGTCGCACCAGAAACGAAGGCAGGGTAAGGGCATTAATGCAGTTGAGGCAGGAAAGAGCCCTCAGGCGCGACCAGGCAGGGACTGTCAGGCTGGTTATTCAGGAGGCCCAGCGAAGCGGCCGACTTGTGGCCGATGCCGAGACCATCAGCTTCTCTTACGGGAATAACAGGATTATCGAGTCGTTTTCAACCACAATTGTCCGTGGCGACAAGGTGGGCATAATGGGCCCAAACGGTTGTGGAAAGACCACACTGGTAAGGCTCCTGATTGGAGAACTGAAACCGGAAAACGGCAGAATACGTCTGGGGAGCAGGGTTCAGATAGCCTATTTCGATCAACTCAGGGGTCAACTCGATGAAAACAAGACACTCAAGGAGAATGTAGCAGGGTCAAACGACCATGTCATGTTGGGTGATGTGCCCAGGCATGTTTTTGGGTATTTGCAGGATTTCCTTTTTTCCCGTGATCAGATCATGTCGCCTGTGAGAGCCCTGTCCGGTGGAGAACGCAACCGTGTACTCCTGGCAAAGCTTTTTTCCGTGCCGTCAAATGTTCTGATTCTCGATGAGCCGACCAACGACCTTGATGCCGAGACCCTGGAGATACTGGAATACAGACTGCTGAAATATGCTGGAACAGTTCTCATGGTAAGTCATGACCGGTCCTTTCTGAACAATGTTGCAACCTCTACAATTGTTTTTGAAGGAAACGGACATCTTGCTGAATATGTGGGAGGTTACGATGACTGGCTGCGACAGAGACCTGATAAGGCTTTTTCGAGTCCCGATACATCAAGATGCGATAATAACAGAAAACAAAGATCGCCCAGGGAAAAGACCAGGCTCTCATATAAAGAGTCGCGGGATCTGGAAGAGCTTCCAGCACGGATCGAAAAAATGGAACAGGCCAGGTCAATACTTTCGACTACCCTGGGAGATCCGGAGTTTCATGTGAGAAATGATGCGAAGACGGTCATAGAAACCAATGAAAGACTCGAGACGCTTATAACGGAAATCGATTCGGCCTATCAGCGCTGGGACGAACTGGAGAAGCTGGCTGAGAAATACAGTAATCTAAAATGACACCCTTCTTCTTATGGAGTAACCCTGATTAATAGTGATGTCTTCTGTTTTGATGGAGCCACATTTCAAGATCGCATTCCTGATCTTCTCAAGAGATCGCACCTGGATCTGTCTCACGCGTTCCCGTGTCACACCGATCTTCGAAGAGATGTCCTTGAGTGTGGCCGGAGGTTCGTTCAGAAAACGGCATTCAATAATGAAGGCTTCTCTGTCTGTAAGTATGGGGGGGTCGGACCTCAAGAGGTTTCTGAGAAAAGCCCCCCGTTCTTTGTAGGTATACAATTCATTCTGGTCGGGCCCATCATAAGAAAGAGAGTCAAGCATCGTCTCTTCTGTGTCTGTATCATGGGAGATGCTGCAGTCGAGGGAGACAAGATTGTTGGAATCTGCAAGACTCCCTGTATGGACCTTGTAGCTCTTGTTGATATGGTTTTTAATATAAGCCTTAACCCACCAGATTGCATAGGAGATGAATCGCACCCCCACATCCGGGTCAAAACGGGTTAAAGCCTTTACCAGTCCAAGATTCGCGTTCTGGATGATCTCGGAAGGATCGTCGACCAGATGAAAATAGCGATGAGCAATCTTGCGTGCAAAGCGCATATTGGATAAAATGATCATGTGTCCGGCTTTTTCGTCTCCATCCCTGTATCTGTAAGCCAGATCCAGTTCTTCCTCGGCAGTAAGAACTTTATAAT
>DSAD01000108.1 GCA_011372875.1 Deltaproteobacteria bacterium | reverse complement strand
GTTCTGGCGATGTAATTGACGCATTAGGGATATTCTTCTCGACAGTTATGCTCACAGATGCGCTGTGCTCATCTCCATCCCTGTCCCTTACGGTAAGTCGTACAGGGTATGACCCGGCGTCGGGAAAGGTAATATTACCAGGGTCTTCTTTATGTAAAGGAGCCCTGAGTGCACTGAAATCCCATTCATACGTCAACGGCGGGTTGCCGCCGGACACGGTTGCGGAAAATGCAATTGAGAGCCCTTCAGGTATAACCGTATCAGCCCCTGGGGAAACGATCTTTACCAGGGGAGAGGTGTCCTTGACAATCTCGATCACAGTGGAATCTCTTACCTCTATCCCGCTGCTGTCCTGTACTGAAAAGAGGATCTCATAGCTTCCGGCTGATGAAAATATCACCTCTCCAGGATCTTTAATACCTGATCTTGGGGCATTGCCCGAGAAGTCCCAATCATAAACATACGGCGGGATCCCCCCTGAGACCGAACCTGAAAACACAGCAGACTCTCCCTCATAGATTATCCGCCCTTTTGCAGAAGAATCGATAGCGACGCTGAGAGTTTCCGGCTCCGCTTCAGTCTCAATGTGCGTTTCAACATACGTTTGAACCTGCTGTTCGACCTCGACAGGAACCTCGGGCTTCTCGGAACACTGTGAACATCCAACAAGCAGATGCACAAGGAAAACAAGAACGCTTATTCTCAATAAGGATCTTACACATAGAGCCTTCATAACAGTCTTGCTTCAGTCAACCTCCATCATCACAGACGTCTCTTGTCATGCAAATACCATACACTTATATATAACAGTGTCTTTCTTATGTATATATATTATGTTATCGGGTTTCCTGCAGAGATGGGTGTTGGAAATGAAGAGCAATTGTTTGCCCGATTAGAGAAATTTTTTTCATACCCCCTGCGGAAGTTCATCATAAGGTGCTATGCAACATAATACATGATAAACTATTCAAAAAAACAAGGCAGGTGATTATGCTCGTAGCAGCTGATGTGGGAGGAACCAAGACAAACCTCGGCATTTATGAACTATCCGGGGACATACACAGCCCTGTTGCCAAGGCAACTCTGGCCAGTGCGGAGTATGACAGCATGATATCCCTTGTTTCGGAATTCCTCAAAGATACCGGATTGAACCCGGAATATGCCGTATTCGGCGTAGCCGGCCCTGTAATGGAGTCACGCTCAACAATCACTAATCTGCGCTGGATAATCGAGGAAAATGTCTTAAAGAAGGAACTCGGCATGAAATCCGTACGACTTCTCAATGACCTGCAGGCAATCGCATATGGTATTGCCGATCTCGAAAGAGAAGATCTGTTTACCCTGAATCAAGGGAGAAAAACACCTCATGGCGCAATGGCTGTCATCGCACCTGGAACAGGGCTGGGCGAGGCGTATATAACCCAGGACGAGTCCTCGCGTTATGCTGCTCATTCCTCTGAAGGCGGCCATACCGACTTCGGGCCTACTGATGCACTGGAAACAAGATTACTCTCTCACATGTTCGGGCAGTACGAACATGTAAGTTACGAACGTGTATGCTCAGGAATAGGCATCCCCAACATCTACAGCTTTCTCAGAGATAAAGAAGGGTATGAGGAACCTGCATGGCTTTTTTCAAGACTTTCCCAGTCTGATGACAAGACAAAGACGATACTGACTGAAGCGGTCAATACATCTGCCCCATGCGAGCTGTGCTCAAGAACCCTGGAAGTATTCCTATCCATCCTTGGGGCAGAGGCAGGCAACCTCGCACTTAAGGTAATGGCAACCGGCGGGGTATACCTGGCCGGGGGGATAGCGCCGAAGATCGTATCCGCATTTCCTGAAAGCCCCTTCATGAAAGCATTCATTGGGAAAGGACGCCTGTCTCATGTTCTAGAACACATCCCTGTAAATATAATTCTCAATCCTGAAATAGCCCTTATGGGAGCAGCACGGTTCGGTCTTGAACATCTTTGCAGCTCTGCTTAAGGCATGCCGGATATTATCCTGAAAACATGCCGTTATGACCGAACAAAGCGTATCTGCTCACAGGATAAGTCAATGAAAGAACAAGACATGCATACAGTTTGAGGCAGTAAACAACTTGTGGTTCCATTCATGAATCTTGTGAGGTATAGAAGATGCCGTAATCATAAATCATTCGAGAAGGAGCACAAGTATGACAAAACTCCATGAGATGGCCTCCATCGGTCAGGCAATCTGGTTCGACTATATTCGAAGAACCCTCATAACTTCAGGAGAACTGCTCTCGCTTATCGACCAGGGCGTACGCGGGGTTACCTCAAACCCCACTATTTTCGAAAAGGCGATCGCCGGGAGCATTGATTATGACGATGACCTGAATGAACTGGTAAAGGCCGGCAACTCCATCGTTGACATCTATGAAAAGCTTGTCACCTGGGATATTGAACATACCGCGGACCTGTTCCGGCCGCTTTACGATGAGACAAAAGCCCTGGACGGATATGTGAGCCTGGAAGTCAGCCCTGCTCTTGCATATGATACAGGTCGCACCATTACCGAGGCCAGAAGACTTTTCAGGACACTGGGCCGTCCCAATGTGATGATCAAGGTTCCTGCAACCACTCCGGGAATTTCTGCCATAGAGACTCTCATTGGAGAAGGCATCAATGTCAATGTTACCCTGTTGTTTTCCGTACGTAATTACGAGGATGTGGCCTGGGCATATATTTCAGGCCTTGAACGACTGGCAGAAACAGGCAAAGACCTGGGAACGGTTGCTTCAGTCGCATCGTTCTTTGTCAGCAGGGTTGATTCCTCGGTGGATTCCTCACTGGAAAAGATAGGCAATACAAGCCTTCAAGGCAAACTTGCCGTTGCCAATGCCAAGCTGGCATACGAGATATTCAAACAGGTATTCTCCGGCGATAGATGGCAGAAGCTGGCCGAGAGGGGAGCACAGGTACAGAGGCTTCTCTGGGCAAGCACAGGTACAAAGAATCCGAGCTATCCCGATACACTCTATCTCGACGAACTCATCGGGCCGCATACGGTTAATACTGTTCCCCCGTCAACGCTGCAGGCATTCCTCGACCATGGAAAGGTGAACAACACCATAGAAACAGGCCTTGAGGAGGCGCACGCTCAGATAGATGAGCTGGCCCGGCTCGGCATAGACCTGGATGCAGTTACAGATAGATTGCAGGAAGACGGAGTGGCTTCGTTTGCAAAATCTTTTGAGTTGCTCATGAACAGCATCCGCAGCAAACGCAGAGACCTCATCTCGGACTGGCATCAGATGAGGGAGAACCTCGGTTCAGACAAAGAATCCGTCAATACCGCATTGGCAAAGCTGAGGGATGACAAGGTCATGTCCAGGATATGGACACATGACCATACGGTATGGAAACCCGAGCCGACCGAGATCACAAACCGGCTCGGATGGCTTAATGCACCTGAAGTCATGGAAGACTTCCTTGATGAAATCAACGATTTTGCCCGTGAGATCTGTTCTATGGGGTATACACATGTTCTGCTCATGGGTATGGGAGGGTCATCACTGGCACCCGAGGTCTTCAGCAAGATATTCGGCACCACTGAGGGCTGTCCGGAACTGCTGGTTCTCGACAGCACCGATCCTGCCGTTATCAAAGCCACGGCATCACACCTCAGTCCGGAACACACCCTGTGTATCGTTTCCACAAAATCCGGCACCACGACCGAGACATTGTCGTTCTTCAGGTATTTCTACAATCTCTTTTGCAATGCGCTCGGCAAAGACAATGCAGGCAGACATTTCATAGCCATAACCGATCCCGGCTCATCTCTGGTGGAAACTGCCCGGGCACTGGGTTTCAGGAAAACCTTTATCAATGACCCCAATATAGGCGGCCGCTATTCTGCACTGACCTACTTCGGCCTTGTACCTGCCGCACTGATCGGTATCGACATAAAGATAATTGTGGACCGGGCACAGATAATGGCTGAAAACTGCGAACCGAGCAACTGCGTGGTAGCCGGCAACAACTATGGCGGCAGGCTCGGCGTCATACTGGGGAAAATGGCCGAAAAAGGCAGAGACAAGGTCACTTTCGTGATCTCAAAACAGCTTGCACCGTTTGGCGACTGGTTAGAGCAGCTCATAGCCGAAAGCACCGGCAAACAGGGCAAAGGGATTGTGCCCATTGTGAACGAACAGCTGGGATTCCCGGGACAATACAAGGATGACCGGCTCTTTGTCCATATCAGGATAGACGGCGATGAAACCTATGACGACAAGCTGAGGGACATCGAGAAGGCAGGTCATCCGGTTGTTCATATATGTGTTCACGACAGCTTTGAACTGGGAGGACAGTTTTTCCTCTGGGAGATGGCAACCTGTGTTGCAGGCCATATACTCAACATCAACCCCTTTGACCAGCCTGATGTTGAATCGGCAAAAGTCCTTTCCCGCAGTGCTGTCAATGCCTACAAGGAAACCGGGGCATTACCGTCACAGACCCCTGTGCTGTGTGATATGGGCGCGTATGTCTATGGCGATCTCAAAGCCGAGAGCCTTAAAGATGCCCTGAGCATATTCCTGGATAAGATCAAACATGGCTCCTATGTCGCCATCCAGGCTTACCTGCAGCATTCAGAAGAGATCGATACAGCACTCAAGAACCTGCGTATGAAGGTGCGGGATAAATACCAGGTCGCAACCACTCTTGGTTATGGCCCGCGGTTCCTCCACTCCACCGGCCAGCTCCATAAAGGAGATGCAGGCAAAGGACTCTTTGTTCAGATCACGTGCGATAATATCGATGATATACCGATCCCGGACGATACCGGCTCTGACGCCTCTTCCATGAGTTTCGCCATCATGGAGAACGCCCAGGCCATGGGCGACCGGCAGGCCCTTGTTAAAGCCGGAAGGCCTGTCATAAGGCTGCATCTGGGTTCCATGGACATCACCGGAACCATCAAACACATAACAGATATTATCGAGTGAATTTTGAGAATCTGCCATGGCAGATCATGACGCTCTCGTAACAAGGCAATCATGCTGTCATCGCAATCTCCAGACCCGCCCTGGCGTGTCATATCCGATATGAAACGTCCAGCTACAGCACACGGCCCGTTGCCCTCAGCGGGCAATTATTTCTGTCTCCCGGCAATGTTGCAGGGCACTTCATTTAATTGCCGTCAGCAGATATTCCTGTTGGATTCTCCTGGTCTTGGGTTATTTCCGTCTCTTCGCTCCAGTACCGGCTGCCAAGGTAATCCGCCCGGTATTTATACGGGCCGGCCGGAAGCCTGAATACGATCTTCCCGTCAGGACCGGTATCTCCATACCTGCCAAGATATGACCCTGATGCAGAGAATACATATACCCGTACACCGGCAAGCACCTGGCCTGATCCTGTTACGGTTATCTCGGCATCTGCCATGGGTACGCTCACAGCCGTGTCGGTCCAGGTGAACCCATCGCTCCAGTACTGTCGGCCCAGATAATCCGCCCGCACCTTGAAGGCCTGCTCGGGCAGATTGAACACCACCCGGCCATCAGCACCTGTTGTCTGATATTGACCGAGATACGTGCCGGCTGATGTAAAGAGATAAACCCTCGCACCTCCAAGAGGCACCTGAGAACCCTGGAACACGCCCTGCACATCGATGGCCACATCCCGGTGAGGAATCGGCAACGATATGGCCGTGTCTTCATTTACCTGAGTCTCTGCACTCCAGTACCGGCTGCCAAGGTAATCCGCCCGCACCTTGTACGACCCATCAGGCACATTGAAACTCACACGACCTGCTGAATCCGTTGTATTGTACTGACTCAGATATGCACCCGTTGCTGTAAACAGATATACCCTGATACCTCCCATGGGACCACCGGAACCGTTGTCCACCAGTATGGAAAACTCGCCGCCGCCTGATTCCACAGAGATATCGTTTATATCCTCATCGGATATGGTAGCGACATCGCTCCAGTACTGTGATCCCATAAGATCCGCCCTGAACTTGAAGTTTATACCCACGGGCAGATCGAACGTCACCAAGCCGTTTTCATCAGTAACCCCAGATATACCAAGATACGTGCCTGATTCGCTGAACACATAGACCATCACTCCTGAGACATATCCTTCAGATGTCCTCACAGATATTGAAACAGATCGTTCTTCTATATCGACAGTGGTCCAAATAGTCCCGGGTATACAGACAAGATCACTGAAAAAGTGTGAACCAAGGTAATCGACCCTGAATGCATAGAAACCATCCGAGAGATCATCATAGGAGAATACAGCAAATCCATTCTCGTCGGTCTGAGCATATACGCCCGTATATGAACCTGACCCGGCAAATGCATATACCCTGTATCCTGAAAGAACATGACCGATACTTGTCTGCACCCTGACCGAGATATCAGTGACACCGTATTCCTGTATTGCCTGATATTTCGGCGCTTCTTCGATTGGCTGGTCCTGATACTCGAGGATGCCCCAGTTGCGCCCGGCCCATGGATTCTGTACATAGGAGTACAGATTCAGAAGATCGCCGCCGTTATTAAACCAGACATCGAACATATAGGTATACAGATCTTTCATGCGTGGATGTCTGTTTGCCTCGGTACATTTGGCAAAAAGATCATCATTGCCGTTGACCACGAGATGCTGGCCTCCCTCATAGGCAAAGAGCCTGACATTGTATTGTTCCGCCAATGCATTATATGCCTTTATTTCCTGCAGAAATTCACCGAAGATTGTTGCCTCGGCCCTGTCAAGGATTTCATCGACTGTTATGGTGTCTACTTCGTTATCGGCAATGATCTCATTACAGATCGATTCTCCGAAATATGCATCGACCGCAATGGCTTCTATGGTAATCCCGTATGGATTATAGGCAAGATTATCAACCCGGTCCATATCTGATTGCGCATTCAGCACAGAGCGGCTCTTGACGATTTCTATCAATCTTTCATCTCCGCCCAGGACCTGTTCAAAGATATTGAAAACCTCGGCATGGCGCAGACTGAAACCATCCGCAAAACACTCAAGATACACCTTCAGCTCACTATCGAGATTATCCCTGATCAGCTCGGCCATATTCTGCACATACTCATCATTCGCACCGTAAGGCACACTGAACCATGGTTCTTTGTGCGTCAGGTTAGCCAGCTCTATCAGATACTCAAGGGCAACTCCATATTGTGTGCACTGGGTATAATAGCTTGATTGTGAGCGCTGTTCCCAGGTGGTCAATGCATTGTATTGTGTGCGTGCAACATCATTGAACCGCAGAACATCAAAGACCTGCAGCCTGTCCGTGAATGAGGAGTAGAAGATCTCATCTGTATAGTTCGTTGCATAGCCCGGCATAATCATACGTATATTGCGCACATGATTGTCTGCCTCGGATGTAAGGATCTTCATGCCGATGCCATATACGTGCGGCCCCACCTGCAGCTCTATCATGCCTGGCCCCTGAGAGACCACGGTCACGTCTCCTGTGAACTGGAAGGTACCTGAGCCATCGTAATACATGGTATAAAGCCCTGCAGGATATTCAGTTACAAGGGTAAACAGCATAAATGTAAAAACAATTTGAGGGGCCTGTGTCCCGGTCACTTCATAGGGAAGCTCCAGTGGATATCCATTCTCATCGCAGGGTATCTCAGAGATAACCCCGGTATTGAACGGGTTGAGACCGCCTGCAACAGTATAACTGTTCTGCGTGACCCATGGCATGGAACCATGCATGACATTGGTAAACATCAGTTGCCTGCTCGTATATCCGAACCCCGACAGATTGATCCCCAGCTGAGTCGAGAGCTGATTTGCAGGTATTGTGAAAATATATTCACTCGTATCGGGAACACTTATTACCTCTGATGTATAATATTCTCCGAGATAATCTATCCTGAACTGATATGATGCATCGGGTAGATTGAACAGCACCCGGCTGTAACTGTCTGTATCAAACGCGAGTCCAAGATCGTTTCCTTGGCCATCTAACAAGGTGCACTCAACACCTCGAAGGCCTTTGTCAGACACTTTCATAACGTTAAGGGTAAAGGCGGTACCTGTTTGTATGGAGATGATATTTGTCCCATCATCGACAAGTGTCTCGAGCGTGCTCTGGTAACGGCTGCCGTAAGATTCTGCGTTGAATATATAATCTCCTGGCGGAAGCCTTAACACTACGATTCCCTGAGCATCAGCAGTCCCGGAGATCCCGAGATCAGATCCATCGCCGGACAATACTGTAACAACCCCGCCTGCTAAAGGATCAGAGTTCTTCCATGTCAGGGCTATCTCAGCTTCGGTCACAGGGATATCAATTACAGTGTCTTGCCAGGCAAACTCATCGGAAAAGAATTCCTGGCCACGATACAATACCTTTATTGAAAACTGCCTCTCCGGCAGAGACAAGAACACCCTGCCTTGAACATCCGTCAATGTGCTGATTCCTGATTCATCACCGCTAGATGTGCACAGTTCGATACGTATCCCTTCGATCGGCTCATAGGTTCCCTGGAAGACTTCCCGCACAGTGATCTCCACATCCTGATGATCAATGACAAGGTCAACATCGGTGTCGGATGCGACAATTATCTCTTCACTTGGAAATTCGTGGCCAAGATAGTAAAGAACAGCCCTGTAGGAACCTTCGGGCACATTAAACCCCGCAGTACCGCTTGCATCGGTTGAGAGAGAAAGCCCAAGATATGAACCGTTTGCATTGCAAAGCCTCACTTCCTGTCCTTCAATCGGATCCCCATCACCTTTTTTCACACTTATCTGAAAGATACCTCCTCCTGCATTGATGGAGATATTATTCGCTGTACCGCCAGATATCGTTATCTGGTCGCTCGTATATGTGTTCCCGAAAATATCGGCAGCAAAGGAATAAATAAAGCCTGCGGGCAGCTCAAAGGAAACCATGCCTTCGGCATCGGTCGTTTTACAGCTTCCTGTCTCAGATCCATTATCCGTAAAGATACAAACTCTTATATCCTGTGCAGGCCCTGATGCGGTGCTGACAGTCAATATCGCGGTTTCATGATCAAAGACCACTTCAATGGTTTCACCCATAACGGGTTTAACGACTTCACTCCAGAAATCATACCCCTGATAAACTACCTTGAACTTATAGTTCCCTTCCTGAAAGATGTCCGGATTAAAATATGCAAAGCCATCCTCTCCGGTAATGGTGTGGTTTCCGGTACAGTCACCTGAATCGGTATATGCATAGACATCAAGGCCATGATAAGGTCTGCCAATACTCGTATGAACATAGACCGGTATCTTGTTTCTTTGGGTATATTGATTGACACAAAGGTACTTGGGAGCCTCTGCAACTGGTTGATCCATATATTCCAGGATCCCCCAGGATCCCCATTTGCTGGGAGAACCCACAGAGGCAAACACCATCAAGACATCACCGCCGTAATTGAACCATGCATTGAACATGGTATCGTAGATATCCTTCATCCTCGGGTGCCTGTTTGCATCTATAAGCTTCTGGGTTAATGTTTCGTCATTAACATTCGCACCGGTTGCAACAAGGTGCTGACCCCCTTCGTAGGCCACTATCTTCAGAGCATACTGGTCTGCGAGTGTCTTGTTTTTCATAATATACTGCACTGTGCGTGTTATCGAATCCTGGGTCCTGTCCAGGATCTCATCAACCGTGATGGTGTCCACCTCGCCGTACTGGGCAATCAGATCAGCTGAGGTACCGAAATAACCGGTAATGCCAAGTGCATCAGCGGTGACTCCCTCGGGATTAATTTCAGGATCATGAAATTTATCAAGAAGCAGCGTTGTCACATATGGGTTTGCAGTCTGAGTGGAGATGACCTTCACCAGCCTGTCATTACCTGTAAACTCTTCATCAAAGATCTTGAAGACCTCGGCCGTACGCAAAGCATAGTAAAAGACTCCTGACCAGAACATGTCCCCGCCGTCATCTGACCCGTCATAGCAATCCACCCACAGCTGCATCTGGCACCCAATGTCTCTGGTATATGAGGCCTGAGAAAAGATACCGTTCCACACCTCGTTTGAATATTCGATATAGACGTTAAGTCCCGGGTTGAGATTATCGCTGATAAGCTGAGCCATATTTCTCACATAGTCATCATCAGCCATATGCGGCACACAGAACCATGCATCCTTACCCATCCGGTTGGCAAGTTCGATCATATATTCCAGAGCGATCCCTCGTTCATCACCCTGGGTATAGAATGATGGTGTGGTGCGCTCTTCCCACGTCGATACCGGGTTGTGGTTCGTCCGGGCAAGATCCATGAATCTGATCGCATTCAAATCCTTGAATCTCTCCAGGAAAAGCGGATGAAAGACCTGTTCTTCATAGGTGTCTTCAAACCCCGGCATAATCACACGGATATTCCTTATATGATTACCTGCAACTGATCTCATGATTTTCATCAGGATTCCAGACGATGAAGGTGTAACCTCTGCCAGTATCTTTCCAGGCTCTTCATGGATGACATGAGCATCATAACCTATGTACAGGTCGCCCTCGCCCTCGTAATATATGGTATAGATACCTGCCGGATAATTTCCGGCAACCCTGAACAACAGGGTTGTGACCACCTGAGGTGCTTCGCTTCCGGCGATCTCATACGGGAGTTCCAATGGATAACCGTTATCATCTTGTGGAATCTGATCCAGTACATCCGTATTCCACAGATTCTCACCTCCAAAGACAGTATGATTGTTCTGGGTGACCCACGGCATGGCTGTCTTCATGATATCCACAAAAAGCCACTGTGTTGCATAATAGTGGTTGGCACTCATGTTGATGCCCATATTGATCATGCCCGGATCTTCAGATACACTGCAGGGTGCCGCAGTCGCTTTTATGGTAAATTGTGTATCGGTAAAATTATTATTCCCACCGTACGGTGAATGTTCAAATCCGACGAGATATGTGTTCTCCTGGCCAGAGACTTCTTCTATGATTGCGTGTACCTGATTGTCCGGGTTTCTCTCAGCAGGGCCTGTATAATATCTGAGCTGGGTTGAGTGATCCAACAAAACAAGGATTATCTCTCTGTCCTGCTGGAAATAATGAAAGGTGGCCTGCTCTGCGGGATATACATTATTAAACGCCCAGAGTTCATATCCGGTATAATCAAGATACGGCCCCTGATGAATACGGACCGAAGCGCTCCCCTCTTCTGACGGCCCCCACTGACCGCAGGTGAGCGTGATATCCACGCCGCCAGGGGCATTAACGAAAATCCCGCCATCGTCGATACTTAAAAGGGATTCAGCCTGCAGAATCCCGGCAAAACCAGACAAGACACCGAAGAATATACCGACAATCATAGCCCACTTAAATCTCATCACTATTAATCCCTCCAATCAATACTTATAAACAGGGTTGACCAACCTCAATACATGATCACATGCATGGCATTTTTCATTCTGACAGAACTCATATGCAGAATAACAAACTATAATAATATCATTCAGATGGGATTAAGCACGATTTGTGCCACTAATTGTTCAGGTATTTTCGGGATGTTATAATGCCTTGATGTTGTCTTGATGAGAATCACGGTAAATCATTACACAAATATTAGAAATGGTTTACCATCTGTCATAAAGGGAATCGATTCAGACGATACCTGCCTGCTTGCAGCGAGGAATTTCATTGAGATGCCTCTTAATGAGGGCAGGACTGTTGCATGAAGTGCCCTAACCGATAAACCCGGAACCTAGATGTTGTGCTGTTTGAGTACCTGATACTTTATTCCTATGGTCGCCTCGAGTAACCCCGTATATGATGCGCCGCATATCTCCTTGTTTCTTTTGAGATAACGGGGAAGATCACGCATATAACTGATTTCCGCTTCAGAGCCCCACAACAGATCACCGCTATAAGGACTTCTATGATATGACTCGCAGATCTTGAATGTGAAATCAGGGATTGCGGATAATTTCATCGTTATCTCAGCCACGCAGTTAACCGGGCTCATCATATCAAAGAACACATTTCCCATATGCTTTTCATCAATCAGTATCACACAGGGATAAAGAGAATGTTCATGGATCAGCACATACCAGTTTTCATCTTTATCTTTCTTGACTTCTACATCACTTACACCCATTTCCTGCAAGTGCTGTTTGATCTTTTTTGCAACTTCATTGCCTTTCATCTCAGCATCCTTTGCCAACACCCAGGCCGAAAGTATCCTGCACAGCTTAAAAACAACCTAAAACAAAAGAACGACTGTGCTTTGTTAAAGATATAAGGGCCTATTTCAAGGAGTCAATAGCACCTGGACTCCCCCCGTATACAGCTGAACAGTTCACCCTATCAGGACATATTGCATGTAAATGCTCAATGAGGTAGGATCAAGGCATATGAATGGCAAGACAAAAATCCTGCTTCATGCCTGTTGCGCGCCCTGCGCCACATCTCCGGTGGAGCGCCTGATGTCAGAAAATGCTGAGATCATCCTGTTCTTTTCCAACTCAAACATCTTTCCCGAACAGGAATATTCAAAACGCCTTCAATCGGCACGTGATCTGTCTGAGGCACTGCATCTTGAGTTAATAGAAGACACCTATGATCACTTGTCCTGGCTGAAACACATTAAAGGGCTGGAACATGAATCTGAACGCGGCAGAAGATGTATCAAATGTTTTGAATACAATCTTAAACGAACGGCATTGTCAGCTCAAAGACTCTCGATTGACTGTTTTTCAACAACCCTTACCGTAAGCCGCCACAAGCCTTCCAGGGTGATACTTGAAGTCGGTTCACATCTTCGGGGATTCGAGCCGATAGATTTCAAGAAGCTCAACGGTTTCTCCAGAAGCATCGAATTGAGCAGGCAGTACGATCTCTACCGCCAGAACTATTGCGGCTGCGAATTCAGTATGCCAGGTACCGCCCGGCAATGATACTGCCTTATGCGATTGATGATCATAGTTGCATGATTTTCAGAGGACAACCCTGCTCAGAAACACCCGGTAAGATGCCTGTAGTCAGCAGGTTCATCCTCTGCTAGTATCGCCGGTTCTTTATGCTTCTTCGGGCGTTTCAGGCGCTGCATCCGCCTGTTCGTCCTTTTTCTCTTCCTCGGCCTTGGCAGGTTTCTTCTTGGCTTTTTCTGCCTTCGGGGCCTTCTTTGCTTCTTTCACTTCTTTTTCAGCTTCCTTTGCCGGTTCGGCCTTTGCTTCGTCTTTCGGGGCTGCTTCCTTTGCTTCTACAGAAGGCTTTTCTTCCTTCTTCTTCTTCTTTGCTTTTGCATCGGCAGGAGGCTTTTCAGAAGCCTTCTCCTTCTTGGACTTTTCTTTGAGCGGAGCAGCCTTTTTCTCTTCCTTGACCCTTGCCATCTCTTCTATCTTCTTTTCTTTGCTCTCAATCGTTCTCAGCCGATGAAGAGTCTCCCTGATCTTGGCCCGGAGTTTCTTTACTGCAATATCTTTGTCTATCATATCAGTTTCGAGGCCATCCCCGGTCAGTACCTCGATGCGTTGGCTCAATTTCCTTTCCCAATAGGTCTTCTGACCTTCACGTACATTCTTTTCCTTTGAAGCCATATGTTCTCCTTTCGCTATCAATAATTCAAAATTATGTGAAAACTCCAACAACTTCTCACTTGCAAGAAAAGTCAAAGGAATTTCTGTCTAGCACAGTTTTTATAAGATTTCCATATATAGAAATAGGTGCAGATGTCTTTTTGGCTATCAATGCGGATAATACCGCCTCCTCTTCTTTTTCCGCCTTTGGCTTCTGATATTTACATATATTGCATGTGTCAAGGCAACGCCGGTCTTTAGGCTCATTTTCTCGTCAACATACAAACCATCTCTCAATACCGTTTACAACTTGAATTCCGCAGAAACAAAGATATCATTATATTTCATGATACACTGTGTCCGGCTGCAGATAAACGCACAGCTGGCATAATAAAGAAAGGAGGCCTCCACAATGAAGGTGCTGATTGTGTATTATTCTCTTTATGGTCATATTCATGCTATGGCCCAGGCAGTTGCCCAAGGAGCGGAAGAGGTCGCAGGAGTCAAAGTCGAGCTTCGCAGGGTCCCGGAAACACTTTCTGCAGATGTGCTTGAAAAGATGGGAGCTTTTAAGGCACAGAAGTCCATGTCCCATATAGACATCTGTAAGCTGGACGAGCTTGTCGAAGCAGATGCTATCATCTTCGGTACTCCCACCAGGTTCGGAAACATGTGCGCTCAGATGCGGCAGTTTCTCGATGCAACCGGTTCTCTCTGGGCAAAGGATGCACTTGTTGGCAAGGTGGCAAGCGTGTTTACCAGCACAGGAACACAACATGGAGGCCAGGAATCGACTATCCTGAGTTTTCACACAACCTTACTTCACCATGGTATGATTATAGTAGGCCTG
Source organism: Deltaproteobacteria bacterium (assembly GCA_011372875.1). Taxonomy (GTDB): domain Bacteria; phylum Desulfobacterota; class Desulfomonilia; order UBA1062; family UBA1062; genus DSAD01. The sequence goes on along the minus strand of DSAD01000108.1, from coordinate 24,890 downwards.
CCCTATTCATTCAAGAAACAGACGATAACTGATGAGGTAACCGGGGGTTCTCCTTATGGAGCTTCGACAATAGCCGCATCCGACGGAAGCCGTATGCCGAGCACAAACGAGCTGGAAGCCGCCAGATACCAGGGCCGCCATGTGGCTACAATTGCATTAAAACTGTCGCTCTAGGTTCGAATCCGCCTTTTCAGTTCCCTGATCAAGGCTGTGCAGACCTGACCGGCATCTGCTACAATTGCCACATCAGCCATCTTCATCATGGTCGCATGGGGATTCTTGTTTACGGCGATGATAAAATCCGCATCGGTAATACCGGCAGTGTGCTGAATGGCACCGCTGATTCCAAAGGAGAACAGGACCTTGGGTTTTATATGTTTATCGGCCTGCCCAACCAGTGCTTCATCTTCGGCCCAGTCTGAGTAGACGACAGGCCTGGTTGCACCGACTTCACCCCCTAAGATCTTTGCCAGCTCATAGAGATTTCTGAATTTCTTTCTGCTTCCCATACCCCTGCCGCCGCACACAACGACCTCTGCATCCTCGATCCTCTGTTCCCGTGCAGGCTGTCTCAGGGAACTGATAAGCCTCACACGGTCATTGGGAAGATTCTCAGGCAGTGCGACATAAACTGTCTTGCCTGCAGCCTCGTAGTTATGCGGGATCTCCTGAAACACACCGGGACGTACAGTAGCAATCTGCGGCCTCTTCTCGGGCGTTACAATCCTGGCCAGCAGGTTTCCGCCAAAGGCAGGGGCTGTCTGAACGAGAAGCTCTTTTTCATTGATGTCCAGGCCGATACAGTCCGCAGTAAGGCCTGTTCCTAGAATCTTGGAAACACGCGGAGCAAATTCCCTGCCGAAAGAAGTTGCACCCACAAGAACAATCTCGGGTTTATACTCTTTTACGAGTCGGGTCATCAGTTCAACATAAATATCCGAGCTGTAGTTCTTGAGGCTCGGATGATCCGTTACATAAACCCTCATAGCACCGTGTGCTATGTATTCGCCGACCCATTCATCCACTTCATGACCGAACACAACGGCGCACACCTCGGCATCGATCTCTTTTGCCAGGTCTGTTGCCCGTGAAAGAAGCTGCAGAGTTACACGATTCTGAAAATAATTCCGGTAGTCGCCAAATACCCAGATGCTGCGTTTATCCTCTTTCATAATCCTACTTTTCCACCTTCAGGTCTTTCCGGATAACACTCCCTATCCTGTCGTCGAACCTCTCTAAAAGCTCTTCAACAATCTTCTTGGGTGTACCCTGCATGACAATGTTCTTTTTCTGTGCTGTTGGGGAATAGACATCCAGGATCATTGTTGGTGAGCCTGATATCCCAATAAAAGCCTCATCGAGACCCAGGTCATCTGCACTTACAACAAGAATGTTGGGCTCATCAAAGGCGTCCTGCAGGCCTGCAATGGGCGTATATCTGGGTGCATAGTTACGTGTCGTAAGGGTAATCAGGCCGGGCATATCCATCTCAAGGGTCTCCAGAAAGTTATCGGACAGGCGTTTTATGGTTATGATCCTGCTGTTTATCTGCACATCCTCCACATATGCAATCCCTGGAATATCAAGCTCTTCAGCAAGCTGAGGCCCGACCTGAGCGGTTTCGGAGTCGCTGGTGTGACATCCGCAAAGGATAAGATCGAAATCCGCACAGAAGATCTCGATGGCACGGGCAAGGGTATATGAGGTTACCAGGGTGTCCGCACCTGCCATCTTTTTATCGGAGAGCATAAGACAGCGGTCGACCCCCATGGCAATGGCTTCACGAAGGATCTCCTCAGCCATGGGCGGTCCCATGGTGATGGCGGTTATGTGTCCTTTGTGTTCATGTTTGAGCCTCAGCGCCGCCTCAAGAGCATGCTTGCATGCCGGATTCATCATGCCTTCCGATAGTTCACGCTTCAAGGTACCGGTTTTTGCATCCCACGGCAGTTCGGTTACCATGGGAACCTGTTTCATGCATACAATCATCTTTAACATTCTATCAGCCCTTACCTACATCGGTTCAGCCAGAACATTCCTGGAGATAACCATTCGCTGTATCTCGCTGGTCCCCTCATATATCTCTGTCACTTTTGCATCCCTGAAATAACGCTCAACATCATATTCCTTTGAATAGCCGTAACCACCGTGAATCTGCACTGCCTGGCCGGTTATCATTGATGCAGCACTGCTGCAGAAGAGCTTGGCCATGGATGCCTCCTTGCTGAACGGCTTTCCTGAATCCTTGAGCGCACATACCCGGTATACGAGCAGCCTGGATGCATCGATCTGTGTTGCCATATCAGCCAGGATGTTCTGAACAGACTGAAAAGAAGAAATGGGTTTTGAGAACTGCTGGCGTTCCCTGGAATATTTGACCGATGCCTCGAATGCCGCCTGGGCGATACCAACCGCCTGGGCCCCGATACCGATTCTGCCGGTATCAAGCGCAGCAAATCCGATCTTCATGCCGTCGCCCACCTTACCCAGGAGGTTCTCTTCTGGAACACGGCAGTCTTCTAAAAACAGCGACGACACAGGGTTTGCCCGCATTCCGCACAGATCTTCGATTTCGCCCACAGAGAATCCGGGCATGTGTTTTTCCACAATGAACACGCTTGCGCTTGCACTGGGCTTTCCCGGGTCGGCAATGGCAAAGATCAGCGGTATGGAACATATACCGCCGTTGGTCACGAAGATCTTGGTGCCGTTGATAATGTATCCATTGCCGTCGAGCACGGCATGCGTCTCTACCCCTGATGCATCTGAGCCCGCATTTGCCTCTGTCAGGCAAAAGGCGCCAATGTGCTCACCGCTTGCCAGCTTAGGTATAAAGCGCTGCTTCTGTTCTTCCGTGGCAAATTTCAGTATGGGGAACACGCCAACGCTGTTATGAACAGTTACACACAGCCCTACAGCACCGCTCACACGTGATATCTCTTCGATGGTTATCGCATAGCTGATGCTGTCTATATCAGCCCCGCCGAATCTCCTTGGGACCTGAAGCCCAAAGAAATTGAGAGGCCGCATCTTCTCGATAACCTCAAGGGGGAACCGCGCCTCAGCATCAATCTCATGCGCTATGGGCCCGAGTTCGGCCTCGGCAAACTCTCTCACGGTCTTTCGGACCAGCTTATGCTTCATACAGGGGTTAAAGTCCACTTCTATCTTCACTCCTTCATGGTATTGCCGATTCAACTCAGGCATTATGAGCCTGGCGCTGCACATTAGCCTAAAATCCGGCCAAGATCAAGAGCATGCACGTGTATTCATACATCAAGAGTCAATCTCTTTGTGGATTGCTGCTTTGTATGCCTTGCCCCTGGTGAAACCTGTCTTTATATAATGATAGTGCTGCGCCCTGCTTCAGACCATTGATATTGCGAAAGAAAATGAGTTGTGGTACTTGAACAGCACTCTTTTTGAGACTTAAAGGCTGTTCAGTACAGTTGATTAAATAAATGTTTGCATTCAACCCTTGATTTCGTTTACTGGAAAAACTAAGAAATACAAAAATGCAGTTATGCTTTGTAAACACGGAAGAATAACAGGAGGCAGCATGGAACAAAAGATGGAGACCCGTCAGTTTAAAACCGAGGTTCAACAGCTCATGAAGCTGATTATCAACTCTCTTTATTCTCACCCCGAGATCTTCTTGCGGGAACTGATATCCAATGCATCGGACGCGATCGACAAGATCCGGTTCAGGTCACAGACAGAACCCGACCTGCTCGGAAGTGACACCGAGTTCAAGATAAGGATCATCCCGGACAAAGACAATCGCACCCTTACTGTCTCAGACAACGGCATCGGCATGACCTACGACGATGTGGTCGAAAACATCGGCACTATTGCCCAGAGCGGCACGCGTGCATTTCTTCAGGCCATTGAAGAGGCAAAGAAAAAGGACACCCTCACCCCTGAGATGATCGGCCAGTTCGGTGTGGGGTTCTACAGCTCTTTTATTGTCGCGGACAAGGTAACCCTGATCACACGCGCAGCCGGGGATGAAAAGGCAACGAAATGGGAATCGAGTGGCGACGGCTCATACACTCTAGAGGAAACTCAAAAAGATACCAGAGGAACAACGGTTACCCTCAAACTGAAAGAATCTCTCGAAGGAGACCAGGACTATACCGATGAATGGACTATAAGAGACATCATAAAACACCACTCGGACTTTGTCGGCTACCCTGTTGTCATGGATGTGGAGAAAACAGAACCCATTCCCGAAGAAAAGCTCATCCGCGACAAAGAGGGAAAACCTGTCGGCAACACCACCCAGAAGGTCTTCCGTGAAGAGACTCTGAACTCCATGAAGGCTATCTGGGCAAAGAACAAGTCCGAGGTTACAGATGAGGAATACGAGGAGTTCTACAAGCACATCAGCCATGACTGGAACCCTCCTATGGAACGTCTTCATAAAAGATTCGAGGGAACAACCGAATATACCGCACTGCTGTACATACCGTCGAAGATGCCGTTTGACCTGCGCATGCCTGATCACAAGCACGGGGTTCATCTCTACTGCAAACGGGTTTTTATCATGGATGACTGCAAAGAGCTCATACCTGAGTATCTCAGTTTTATTCAGGGCGTCGTGGATGCCCCCGACCTGAACCTCAATATAAGCAGGGAGATCCTGCAGAAAGACTCGCTGGTGAGAAACATCCGGAAGAATCTCGTCAAGGGCATCCTCTCTCTCCTTGAAAACATGGAACCGGAAAAATACTCACAGTTCTATGACGAATTCGGACCAATCATCAAGGTGGGCATACCCACGGACTTTGAAAACAAAGACAGGATTGCCAAGCTCCTGAGATACAAGACCACAAAATCAGATGGCACGTACATCTCTCTGCAGGAATATCTCGACAGGATGCAGCCGGATCAGGAGGATATCTACTACATCACGGGCGAGAACCTTTCAGCCCTGCTCAACTCCCCTCACCTGGAAAGACTAAAGGATAAAGACATCGAGGTGGTACTGATGAGCGATCCTGTAGACGAGTGGGTTGTCCAGGGTCTGCATGAATATGAGGGCAAAAAACTCAAGAGTGCTGAAAAGGGTGACCTGGGCCTGGACGAAATCGATGACAAGAAAAAGGACGAATTCTCGGCCCTGTTCGACTTTATCAGGTCCCACCTGGAAACAAGGATCAAGGAGGTTAAGCCATCCACGCACCTGAAGGATTCCGTTGCCTGCCTCTCGGGTGATACGTACGACATGAGCGCATACATGGAAAAGATCATGAAGGCCACAGGCCAGAAGGCTGAACCGGCAAAACGCCTCCTGGAACTGAATATCGAGCATCCGGCAATCTCCAAGATAAAGATCCTTTTCGAGAAGGACAAGGATGATCCCGCACTGAAGGATTACGCGGAACTCCTCTTTGATATCGCCACGATCTCGGAAGGCGGAAAGCTAGATGATCCTTCAAAGTTCTCAAAGACCATAGGCATGCTCATGGCCGAGGCCCTGGTTGTGGAGGATCTCATGGCATCCGACGGGATCGAGGTATAGAAAAGAAAAGGCGTTAGGCAATTAGGCGCTGGGCTGAGGGGGAAAACACTGTGGGAGCGGCTTCAGCCGCGATTGTGAGACAACCGAGTGAAAAGAATCGCGGCTGAAACCGCTCCCACATGAAGATAAATTAAGGGCAGCCTCTTCCATGTTTCAAATCGAGGATTTCCAGCCATCGCTCGCCAGTTGCTTCATTGAAATCCAGGCCCGCGTATTCATCCCTGTTCGCCAGGAAGGTCTTGGCATCCTGGGGATAATATATGGACAGGCCAGAGGCCTTTTTGCTGGTTGAATGGGCGCTGAGGACAAACGCGGAGGTATCGGGTCCACTTATGCCTGTTTCTGCCCGCACTGCTTCGATAAAGCTCTTGAGATCGATCATCTCATGTGCCTGCCCTCCCCAGCGAGGCAGCCTGGTATACGTATCCTTTTGCAATTCGGCAATCCTTTGCGCGCCCTCTGCCATGATCATGTCAACGAAGCCCGTGATAAAAGCGTCAATTCCGGGCCCTGTCCCGATAAGAGTGATTGCGCTGTTGAGTTTGCTTTTATCAAGAGCGTACGTGGAGGATGCGAATATGGCCCTGGCCATTGCCTCTGGTCGTGAGGCACTCTCAGCCGTGATGCGTTGAAAAAGATACCTGTAATCCTGGCCGCCCGCAGGCATCGGACCCTGTCCCAGAACCAGATAGGCCGCGCTTTGCCGTAACTGGTACAGGGTCTCCAGGTCGGCCATCAGGCAAAGATCAAGGCAGAGAATTTCTGGCTCATTGTGGATAAGTCCTTTTTTGATCGCATCTGCATAAAAGCTTTTATTGAGTTGCTGCGTGATGGCTTTTTCCGATGAAGGCTGCATAGATCGAAGCGAAGACCATCCCACCCCGTGTCCTGCAATGAAGAAGGCGTAATGCCGAGCAGGGTAATTATCCCGCACCAGGGAAAAAAAGCGTGAAATGCTTTCCGTACTGACTGTTTGTGTAAAAGTGTCCTCACTGAAGAGATAACCGCTTTTTTGAAGGGCAGCCACCATGGCCTGCTCTTCTTCAGGTGCCGGGCCTTTTTCTTTCAACACGTAGCGCCCACTTTCTAGGACGTAATGACGCTCAAACAGGTGTGCCTCATCTGCTGCCAGACCTTTGAGAAGCATCCCGGTGAAACGGGGCCTTTCCACCGAAAGGGGCAGCGCAGGGGTTACTGGGTGTGAAAGTATTTCGCTGTAGGTGCCGCTGACATGAAAGATTCGCTTCCCTTTCCACGCATGGATCATCGGGGCGGCAGGCGCAGTCCCGCGGTCCAGGTAAACGACCACGTTGGCGCGCTCAAGCATTCGGCTTCCCTGTATGATTTCCCTGAGGTTCCGTTGCTGTTCAATCAACAGGTTGCCCGAACCGTCCAGGTAGAACGCAAAGGTCCAGGCAGGCTCAGCTTCATGCCAGTGGCAGATGTATATCCCGATAAAGAGAGCGGCAGCCGTTACGGCTGCCGCGATAAGACTATAAACCTTTTTGGAGAAAGCCATGAATCTTCAGTTATCTGCAAACCCCAGTTCGCTCTTCTCTTCCGGGTATTTGAATGCCTGGACCGCGGCGATATCCGCATACAGACAGTTTTCATCACCCAGGTCTATGTATCCGACCGATGAGTCTGTTTCAGCGGCCAGATTAGCGGCGGTGCCGTTTTTAGGATATCCGCCGCCATCATAGGCGTCGTCTTTCATGTCGCCGAAGGTGAGGACGACATAGGTGGTGTCAGCGCTGTCGTCGGTGACGCCACCTCCGTCATTTGCATAGGTCTGACTGTCGGCTTCGTCTGTACCGCGTACGGCAATGTAATCATCGTCTGAAGCAGTGGAACCGCCGCCCCAGAAGGCCCATCCGGTTGCTGCGTCGGTTTTCAGCTTGAACTTGAAGCTCTGGGCTTCGATGTTGCCTTCAAAATAGAGCAGGCAGCGGAATTCGTCATTTTCATGTACTGATCCGTCGGCTGGTATGGCCCCCGGCGCCTTGTGGCTCGCGATCCATACCGTGATGTCTTCGGTCGAGGAGTTTCTGGTCGCATAGATCGCGCCGCATTCATTGTCAACGGCGTTTTCGAAGCGGTAGAGGATCTTTTCAATGCCGTCATCACCGGCCTGTTTGTAGTGAAAATAGGAGTCATATTGGGATTCATCCACCGTCCCGGAAATAGTCAGGTAGTTCTCGAAATCGCTTACCACTCCGCCGCCGAAGATGGAAGGAAGGGTGACGTTACCATCAACCAGTTCATGGGTGACATCCCAGCCGCCTCCGCTCCACTCTCCTTGACTTTCCCAGGCCGAGAGAGACATGTTTTCGACCACTGCTGATAAAGTTTCGTCTACCAGGAGCACTGTCGCATAAATGCTCTCACTGCCGCTGGTTGAATCGAAATGTTTCTTCAATACACCGTACGTGACATGTCCGCTCCAGCCATTGTCCCCATCTTCCCAGAGGGTAATGGCAGAAGAACCCAGATCCGGGGCGCATTCACGCATGTCATCGGCAATGGAACTGTAGGTTAACCCGCTGCCCGGATTGCTCGCTAATAATACAGCCAAATCATCCGATGAATCGCTTGAACAACCCACAATCATTGTGCATACAAAGATAATAGACAACAGCCGCATAAGAATACTTTTCACTATGGATGTTCTAAATAGACATTGCCTGTACCATTCATTATGATATGCTACCTGGATGCTGAAAAAGATCATACTTACACTTCTGGCAGCAGTATATGCGCTGAGTCCATATGACATGCTTCCGGATTTTCTTGTCGGCTGGGGATGGCTGGACGATATCATCATTTTGTACCTGCTCTGGCGTTACGTGTATGCACCTGCCAAGAAGACCTGGGGTTACTCCGGAAGTTCACGGCAGCAGCAGCAATCCTACCAGGGGAAAACCTTTTCCTCCGGCCGGGAAGAGGATCTCCGGGGCAGCAGCTCGAATACCATGAGATCAGACAACCCATATGCTGTCCTGGGTATAGGCAAAGATGCGTCTGACGAAGAAATACACAGGGCGTATAAAAAGATGGCAAACCAATATCATCCGGATAAGGTACAGCATCTCGGAAAAGAATTCAGGGAGCTTGCCGAAAAAAGGTTCAAAGAGATTCAGCATTCATATCAGACCCTGAAGAAACAACGCCCTCATGGCAATAAATCCTGAAACGGCATGACTGCATCAGGATACTATGTACGGACTCCATATCCGGGTAGACGATACGACATACCACGCAAAGGTTGAACGCAAAGACAGACTCAAGTATAGAACTCAAGAAGTCGATAGTGGACAACAGTGAAAAAAATGATGTATCACAATATCAGTTCACGGATAACTCTTTGCAGAGATGTGCCACGGGAGGAAGACGCATGATGGGGAAAAAAGTTAATTCCGGTATGGATAATATAGTGGGTTTACTCGGAAAAGGCACCGAGTTTGAAGGCAAACTGATATTTGAAGGAACCCTTCGCATCGACGGCAAGTTCAAGGGAGAAGTCATCACCAAGGGGATTCTCGCCATTGGAGAAGGGGCCATGGTTCATGCCGAGATCGAGGCAGACACTATCATAGTACGCGGAGAGGTTCACGGCAATCTCAAGGCCACACAGAAGATCGAGATAAAAGGAAGTGCAAAGGTTCTCGGCAACATCAATACGCCTTCGCTTATCATAGAATCAGGCGTTATCTTCGAAGGAAGCTGCCAGATGAGCGGCAGAGACAAGACCGTTGTAGCCATTGATATGAAAAAATAGCACCTTGTTCAGCAGCAGGTGAAAGATCCGGTTATTATCACAAATGTGATGCTGTAAGATCTACAGCACTGCCTGTATTTTTTCTCGAACGAAAAGAAAATAAAGTCTTAACTTTAATATCTCATGCCCCTTGTCTTGCCAGGGAAGTTGGTGGAAGGCAATGAACATCGCTGTATAGGACATAGCGGTTTCCTGTTTCCTTTGCCTTGTACATTGCTTGGTCTGCGTGCTTGAGAAGCGTCTCCCCATCATGTCCGTCATCGGGATAGACACCGATACCCAGACTGGGGGTCACAAAATCTATGACTATGCCTGAGATATCATAGGGCCTGCAAAGATTATCGATAATCCTCTGGGCGACCTTTCCCGGAAGAAGCTCGGTTGAATTTCCGAGAATCACAGTGAACTCATCGCCTCCCAAGCGGCTGATATAATCCGTATCGCGCAGGATCGTCCTCAACCTTTTGGAGACCTCTATAAGAATCTTATCACCGATCTCATGTCCATAGATATCATTTACCATTTTGAATTTGTCCAGATCCATGAACAGTATCGCCCTTCTTTTTTCATAGCGTCTGGCATCTTTGAGTGTCTCTTCAAGCCTCGCGATAAATGCCTTCCTGTTATATAGTCCGGTAAGTGCATCATGATATGCCAGAAAGGCAAGCTCCTGTTCGGAGCGTTTACGATCCGTTGCATCGCGGATAATCCCATGGAAACCGCACGGCTCATTGTTTCTCTTTGTCATCAGGTTAACCGATGCATCAACGAATATCTTTGTTCTGTCTTTCTTCATAAGTTCCCATTCAACAGACTTGACCGATTTTCCGCTAACGAAAACATTATGAAATGTCTCAAACACGATCTTCGCGTTCTTCTCGTCCATATAGTCCCTGTAGTTAATACCCTGCATTTCTTCTTGAGTGTACCCGAGATGTTCATTGACGCGATTATTGAAAAAGGTCATATTTCCTGCAAGATCTACCTCATAGTAGCCGTCTTCTATGGATCGCAGGATAGAGCTGAAACGCATATTGGTATCTACAAGGTCCTGCTCGTTACGAAGCTGTTCAGTGATATCACGCGCAACCCCTAATACTCCTGCTGGAACCCCCTCTTCCCGGACCAGGGTGTTCATATACTCGAAGATATGACTCTCCCCGTCTTTGGACATCACATTCATAAGACCTTCATCGCTGCCGTTTGAGATAACGCGCTCCATATAATCATCAAAATATCCCTGATAACTTTTTACAATGAAATTCTTCACATTTGTGCCGACGAGTTCTTTTCTTGTGTATCCAATCTGAGTGATGCGTTCCAGGTTGATATCAGTGACTATTCCATTCAGGTCATGTTCATAAATAAACTCCTGCAGACAATGCTGAATGGCATTGAAGCGGTTTTTGTTCTTTTCAAGTTTGACTTCAAGATCATGCACCTGTTGCACAAGTTCTTCATATGTCGGCTTGTCAGTCATTACTTCTTTCCCTTTTCATTCATTTTTCGATCGAATATGGGACATTGCGCTATATGCATAATGAATAACCCTCTTATCCTGAAGATATTATCAGTAGAATATATCGGAATATAGGCAGGAAATATTAACTCAATCCATCTTTTACCGGTATGGTTTAGATATGGATTGTACCATGGAAATGCCTGTTATGGGGCATTGAAACCCCCTGCAGCAAACTACGGGGTATCGAAAGACTGTTTTATTCCTCCACTGACATGTTCAACCTTAAACCCCGCACCATATCGTCTCCTTTCACGATGCCATATACCTGTCTTGTTACACAAACATCCCGGTCTGACCTATTACACTCATATAAAGAACACTTTCATCGGTATTTTTGATCCCTACAATCTCGTTTACTTCATTATCGAAAAAGGCTGCGACCTGGCATGATCCAAGCCCCAGGCTTGTGGCAGTCAGGGCCAGGTTCTGGCCCATATGTCCGGCCTCCAGATAAATATAGCGATATGCCCGCTGTCTGTATTTCCATACAGACCGTTCGAAGATTGCTGTCCACAAAACCACTGCGGCGGCACTCGCACACATGACCTGACCAAGAGCGGCCCGCGCTATTGCCTCGCGGAAATCTCCAAGCTTCAGCTCTTCGAGATGATTGAGCTTTACATTGTAGTGGTATACACCCTGATTCAGTTCTTCTACATTATTTACAACGAGATATGTTTCAATGGGGTACAGTCCACCGGCCGAAGGCGTGGTCCTGAATTCAAAACCCGTCTCCTTCCTCTGTATACCGCTTGATGCCCACAATATGCATGATATGGCATCCAGGGATACAGGGACATCTATAAACCGCCTCAGGCTCTTTCTTCCGAGTATCGTTTCATACAGGCTCATATCACCGCATTTTTCGGGTTTGATCAATTTTATTGTCTTTGCCTGCGGATATTCCTTGTACATCTCCGGTTTCTTATCCAGATCAATATATCCTGCCGGCATTTGCCTTCGGTCATACTGTGTCTCTGTCTGAAATCTTTCGCCAATCTTTCCAGCCATATTGGACTCCTCCATAAAAGCATCCGGTTTTTCAGGTCTTTCTCTTCATTGATTAAAATAGCAGCAGAACGGTAAAAGTCTACATACATACAGGCTGAGACCGATTTCCATACATCAATACCCTTGAATCATGTCATGAAAGCAGGTGACGTTGAAATATGCTAAGATTCCTGTTTATTATAATATAAATCGAGCAGCTGTTTTGTCTTGGAATCCTTTCGTTTGAGGATCTTTGAACCCCGTGTGATCTTGCAAAGGCTTATTTTGTATCTTGCCGCAATATTTCTCTGGGTATGCCCTGCATAAAGATCTTTCAGGAGCTGCCAGCGAAGCTTGAGGTCCGTGATCTCCTTAGGGGTGAATATCTCTTCGAAAAAGGCAACCATTTCCTTATGATCTCGTATGTCGGCAAATATCTTTTCCAGTTCATATCCGGTTTTCATGTGAGCCTCCTGTTTGCGTTGTATAAAGCACTTGGAACCGTCAGAGCCCATCTCCGGGCAGTATGACAACTGCAATCCAGTCTCGTTACCTGTTGAATTGCAGTTGCTCGTATGATCATTTATAGTCCTTTTCACCTGCTCAGCGTACAGATGTCATTTTTCCCTCAACAGCCACTGCATAACGCCTTCTTTCAAAGAGATTGCAGCTTCGGGGCATATCTCCATACAGCAGAAGCAGCGGATGCATCGATGATAATCAAACCGGGGTGTCATTCTGCCTGAAACCGCCGTATCAATGGCATCTGCCGGGCATATGTGCATGCATTCATAACAGAGTGTACATGCGTTCTCCCTGGGAACCGGCTTTTCAACAAAGAGATCCTTTGCAATTCTTCCTAAAAGAGGAACCTGCAGAAAAGCTGTCATGCCCGTGGTCTTTGGCGTTTGAAAACCGCAAATCCTCATATCCTGCATCTTTTCCCCTTTAAGCCGGATCTCATCAGGAGATGATACCCCGAAACCCCTCATGAAACCGTACAGGACCGTTAATGCCTTTTTCATATCGAGCCCGGCAAACAATGTGGCAACATAGTCAACCGCTATGGCATCTTCGCCGATAATCACGGCCCCGGTTTTTCTTGGAGAGCCTGATGATCCGGGACCATCACCTTCCATTGAGACAACCGCATCAAGCACATGGAGCATTCTCATTGGTTTATCAAAGCCAAAAACAAGGGCACCGTAAAGGTCTACGATGATTTCCGAGAACATCTCCTTGTCCGGAAATCTCATATGCATCTGGGATTTCCTCATTCCCGGTATGCAGCCGAAGAGATTCTTCACTGCGGCGGTAATGTAGGTGAGGTTATGGGTCTTGAACTTGGGAATATTCACCAACATGTCCACGTCATACAATGCCGCAGATATCTCAAAATACTTTAATAATCTGCCGTCGAGGAAGGATATCCTCCTTGCAATCTTTGTATCCGCTACTGGTATTCCAAGCCTTTGAATAATGACGTCATACCCGGATTCATGCATGGCGCTTTTCAGGCTTGCAACCGCAGGAGATTCGACCAGCAAGGGGTCCCCTCCAAAATCCATCACGGTTTCCGCCACAGCCTGAAAAAAGATCGGATGCGTAATCACTGCACTGTCTGCAGAAACAGCAGATAACAGATTGGGTTTCAACGCGACACGGGCATTTGCAAAGCACGCCGGATCAAATCCGATTAGCTCAAACCCGCAGAGAAACTTTTCCTTCAATACGTCGATTGAATATTCATCGCATTTCAGCAAGGCCACATCTGCCATCAAACATCCTTTCACCCTTACTCATGACCAATATTACCGATGTTTGTGAGCCGGTCAATGCCTTGTTTCGGTAAAATCACTTATTATAGATAACCAAGCGGGGTTTATCAGATGCCCCGTTACAGTATGGAGGTCTTTCATGAGGATACTTCTGATGCACCAAGGATCGACCTGATTCAGCCCATAATTCAAAGAACCTGTTATCCTTGTTTGTTTGTGTTATACAATACCTGAAAATACAGGAGATCAACAATGAAAATGATATCATGGAATGTAAATGGAATAAGGGCTGTCATCAAAAACGGGTTTTACGATTCGGTCTTTGCAATGAACCCCGACATCCTCTGCCTTCAGGAAACACGTGTGCTTAAAGAGCAGATAAGGGTTGATCTTCCCGAATACAGCCAGTTCTGGTTCAGCGCAGAGAAAAAAGGGTATTCCGGCACAGCGGTCTTCTCAAAGACTCCACCGGTATCAGCAACCTATGGGATCGGTTCCGGGGTCCATGACAAGGAAGGAAGGGTGATAACCCTTGAGTACCAAGACTTCTATCTGGTTACGGTATATACCCCGAATGCCCAGCACGAGCTTGTCAGGCTGGAATACCGGCAGGCATGGGACAGGGATTTCCTTGAATATGTAAAGGTTCTGGAAAAGAACAAGCCCGTTATATTCTGCGGGGACCTGAATGTAGCCCACAAGGAGATCGACCTGAAGAACCCCAGGGCCAATGAAAGGAACCCGGGCTTTACCATCGAGGAACGCAGCGGTTTTGAGCGATATATCGAAAACGGGTTTATCGATACGTTCAGGGAATTCAACAAGGAACCGGGCAATTACACCTGGTGGTCTTACCGTTTCAACTCTCGCTCCAGAAATATCGGCTGGCGCATAGACTATTTCTGCATATCCGGATCCATCAGAGACCGCCTTGAAGACGCATTCATCTTAAAAGACATCATGGGCTCTGATCACTGCCCGGTAGGGATCATACTGAGATAGCCCTCACAAGGATTATAAAAGCAGGGTTCATTCCCTCTTTTTTCCCTTGCCGCAACTGATCATTCAACTCATCGTCTGCCGCTGCTGCGTCTTTTGCTTTCAGGACGGGTCATATTTGCCTGTCGGCGTCTGCCCTGCCCTGTAACGGCAGCGCTGCGGCCGAAATTCTTCGGTGCGTGCTGAACAGACCGGAAGGCATCGTCGCTATGATAGGCATGCTGCATATCGGCAGGCACGGGCTTGCCGAGCAGGTGTTCAATCTCCCGCAGATATGGACGGTCCTCTGCACAGCAGAACGATATCGCATCGCCACTCGCTCCTGCCCTGGCCGTGCGCCCTATACGGTGCACATATGTTTCAGCCTCCACGGGGAGATCATAATTGATTACATGGGTGATGTTGTCGACATCCAGTCCCCGCGCAGCCACATCTGTGGCTACCAGCACCTTGAAACGGCCCTGCCTGAAGCCTTCCAGCGCACTGGTTCTCGCGGACTGGCTCTTGTTGCCGTGGATGGCTGCGCCCTGAATGCCCGCCGCTTCCAGCTTCTTAACCACAAGGTTTGCAACATGTTTCATCTGGGTAAAAATGATGGCCTTATTTATATGAGGGTCACTCAACAGAGATACCAGGAGTGAAACCTTGTCCTTTTTCCCTACAAAAAGAACCTTCTGTGCAATGCTCTCTACCGTGAGTTGCTCGGGTGTTATGCTTACCCTGACCGGGTTACGGACCATGGTATGGGCAAGCTCAACCATTCTCGGGGCCATGGTGGCCGAGAAGAACAGGGTCTGCCTGTCAGACGGAATATGGGTTAATACACGCTTGATGTCAGGAATAAAGCCCATGTCGAGCATCCGGTCCCCCTCGTCAAGTACAAACACCTCCACCTGATTGAGGTGAATGAATCCCTGCTGCATCAGATCGAGCAGACGTCCGGGCGTGGCTACGAGAATATCGATCCCGCGACTTAAAGCCCTGACCTGCTGGGCCTGATTCACCCCGCCGAAGATCACTGTATGGCTGATACGGACAAAGCGTCCGTATGTCTCAATGCTCTGACCTATCTGCGCTGCAAGCTCCCTGGTGGGAGCAAGGATAAGGGCCCTCGGGGTGCCTTTCAATGGTCGCCTGAAACTGCCGGAAAGGCGCTGCAGCAAAGGCAGGGCAAAGGCGGCAGTCTTGCCTGTGCCGGTCTGTGCGCTACCCAGCAGGTCCCTTCCTTTAAGCAGGTGCATAATGCACTGTTCCTGGATAGGAGTTGGGGTTATGTACCCTTGTTCTGCTACTGCGCGCTGAAGCTCCGGAATAAGAGCGCTGAAAACGCCTTGGTCAAGCAGGGACTGTCTCTGCTGAATAAAATGGCCGGTCTGCGGATATGGCGCATGTACATGTGCGTGTTCTTTCATGATTCTCCTGGTCCGGGGTTTTACAAATCTCAACCCGCCGGACGCGTGGAAAAGAAAGGGCCGCAACAATCACGGCATTCGCGCTTCCCTTATCAAGAAACCAGGATGCACGTTAATAACCTATAAGATATCTCTTTGGAAACGGCACGGTCACTTGTCAATAAAAGAAAAAAACCGTCATGGGAGAAAATCTTTGCAACAGGGCTTATACCGGAAGAGAACCGGGAATGCAAGCACAAGTATAAACTGCACAAGTATAAACAGACAAACCTTTAAGGAGCCATGAAAATCGGGGCTTTTGTCACAGAACAATCTCCCACGAAGGATGTCCAGGTGGTCCGGGTGTACAATGAAAAGAGGCCCTGCGTTGCAGGGCCTCTTTTTGGGATCTAAAGATTGAGACTAATCATCTTCATCATATTGCGGCGGTCTCAGAGCTTCCGGCGGAACCTCTGATTTGATAGACCTGTTGATGCCCCTGGAAAGTATAGCTGCGATGGCAAAGAGAATCACCAAGGCAAGTACAATGATAATGATAATGGTGGCTAACCATATCTGGGCTTCCCGGTCTATCCGTTCCGACGTTATCATGGCCTGTTCGTTGTACTTCTCCACGTCCACGCCCATCCCTACCCATCCGAAACCTCCGGGTGCCGGATGATTCGGCGAGTAGAAGGGAATCGGTGCATAGGCCAGCATTTTTGTATGTCCGTCAAAGGAATACGACTTGATCCCGGACTTGCCCCGGATGGCCTCTGTAGCAACCTCAGGCAGGGCGGGATCTACGATCTCTCCCATATGAAAGAAGTTCAACACCTCCTGGCCTTTGGCAACCATGTCGTTTTGATTCTCCGCAGTAATGTGTGGAACCGGATTGCCGTCACGATACAGGCCCCTTATATGATAGTCGTTCGGATGCGATACCACATACCCTTCGTTATCAACCATGTACGCATAGTTGCCTGTGGATGCATCTGCTTCGATGACATATGCGGTCTCGGTAGGTATGATATTGTCTGTGAACTTCGCCAGGTGTCTGGCATCAAGGGCAAGACTGACCACCCCTGTAAAACCCTGCTTGTCGAACAGCGGAGTTGCCATTCGGATAATCCCATTAAATCTCTTTCCCTGATAGAAATCAGCCTTGTCAACGTACCATCCGGTCACCTCAGAGACATAGACTTCACCTTTTCTAAGCTCTTTTGCCCTTAAGAAATAATCCTCGGACTTATAGGTGGTATTGGCAGGGTCTAGAACATTGAGCAGTTGATCTTCAGGCACGATCTTTCCATTGGCGACCTTAATGATTTCGTTACCGGCCTCATCGATGAGTGACATCTCGACATACAAAGGCATCTGCTCCTTTACAATGCCCTCGTCTTTCCTGACCCAGACAGCGTCTGTCTTTGTGTCGAGGAAGCTTTTGTATGTTTCCTTTGAAGTATCAAGGATGGTGGCGATCAGTACATCTCTGTTTCGTTCGCTGAGAAAAGACGCGATCGTCTGGGCCAGATCACCGGCCCGGACACTGATTTCCAGTTGCGAAGTCTTGTCCAGTGCAGACATGGTATCTGCTTTGGACATACCGCCGATATTATAAATGCTAAAGGCGATAAGGGAAGAGATTAATAATAAGGGGATTACCATGAGCAGGAAAAATAACCTTGCAACCGTAAGAATCCGGCTTCCATTGTTTGATCCAGGCATTTTTTCCCCCTTACTTGTTTACTTTCATAAGATATTTTATCTAGTTATCCATCTCAGCCGAATATGAAAGCCTTATAAGGATTCACATACAGCAGGATTAATGATACAACCAGTGCATAGATGGCAATGGATTCGGCCATGGCCATACCGACCATCATGGTCATCATGATCTTGCCCTGTGCTCCTGGATTTCTGCCGACCGCCTCAGAGGCACCTGCTGCTGCATGGCCTATACCGGCTCCGGCCCCGATGCATCCTAGCCCGATAGCAAAGCCTGCGGCGATCATGGCGCCTATTGAAAAGAGCACCTTGATATTCGGATCGTGAACAGGGATCACATCGACATCAGCGGCAAATGCCAACGGCGAAGACATGATCCAGAGAACCATGGCGGCTAAAGATGCAAACAAGATTTTACTGGTGTTGGGAAACATAATTTTCTCCTTTCTTAATCTTAATTTCTTTCCGTGCTTTTGATTGAGGACTCTGTCCTCACCCGTGATAGAGCAAGTGACATGCCACTATACGCCAGCGGCCAATAATTTCATGTATGCTCTTATTTATAATGGCTTTATTGTCGTTTACACCTGCATCTATCTGCATGCCCGAACATGATGGCCTTGAACGATACGTTCAATTATCATCTTGATGATTTAACAAAAAGTATCATGAGCATCAATTCTCTTCAAGAAGATAAACAAGACAATGGACTTAAGAGTATGGCAAATGAACAGGCATATCGTGACTTTTCAGATAGAATATGATATGTTGGAGACAATTCCGTGATCTCGCACGCAAGGACATCACGGCAAAGCAATCAATTGGACAAAAAGGATATGATATGAGGGAAATCGGCTCCATTGCAGCATATCTGGTGGCATGGCTGTTTTGCGAACTGGTGATCGGCATTAACAGCGGACTGGTGACCCTGTTCATTTCCCTGCTGTTTGCCTTTGGCATTTATGCGCTGATCGCTTACGCAGAGCATGAAGAAGGAGACAAGAACGCTTGAGGTCAATCTGTTCATGCAAAGACATGCAGCCTGAACCCGGAACAGACACCCGTTGAGGCACAGAGCACTATATGAAAAAGAAAAAACGCTCTGAACTTTACCTGAGATACTCTATCTGGCTGACAGCTCTTATCGTTATTGTCCTCATCATAATTCTTGCCATGACCATGTACAATGCCCGCGAGCGTGCCATCATCGAGATCTTCAGTTCCCAGCAGGCGATAGTTTCATATCAGGGCGCATCACTGATCAAAGAGGCTGTGGACAAGAGCGAGAATGCAATGCGCTGCCTTGCCTTCCAGAATTCCAGTATGGAACTTACACAGAAACAGAAACAGGAAAATATCAGGAATCTTGTTCAGGATCTCGGCGGTCTTGTTCATGCCATACTGGAAATAGATGACCAGGGCATTGTCAGATATGGTTATCCTGAAGGGATGTTTTCCGGCATCATGGGGGAAAGGCTTCATGACCCCAACCTAACCCATGCCCTTAAGAAGATGCATCAGCAATTCATCGGAGAGATACTACCCCCTCGTTCCATAGCAGAAGGCCTGGGCAACCAGCCTCGAAAGACACTCGGCATAGGTCTGCCGCTCTTCCGCCCGGACCATGGATATGACGGAGCACTGGTAGCTTTTCTTTCACTCAAATCCATAACCGCCAGGCTTTCCCCGCAGGATCAGCCGTTTCTCAATGAGTTATGGCTCTTAGACGAGTCAGGAAGGGTTGTTTTCCATCCGGATCGAGACATGCTCGGCAAAGATCTGCAGACCCTGACCCATCAGAAGAACATCTCAATAAAGACATTCTTCTATAACCCCAAGCACTACAGCGAGATGATCATATACCGGAAGGATCATGGGGAAAGGTTTATCCTTGCCTATGAATCCATACGTCTGGGCATATCCCTGTGGTGGGTAGTCTTTGTCACACCCTATGACAACGTTCTTGGACCTGTCCGCAAGGCATCCCTGAATATCATCCTGGGCGCCCTGAGCCTCATAGGTGTCGTGCTCATAGCCGCTATATCCATCGCGCGCTACGATGTAAAACGACTGCGGCTTAAAGAGGAGCTGAAAAGGCTCAAGGAACGTGAGGAATGGCAGGGCAAGCTCCTGAGGGAGAAGATGACCATTGACGGAATCATCGAGGGTTCCCCTGTCCCGACCTTTGTGATCGATAAGGATCATAAGGTTATCCTGTGGAATAATGCATGCACCGAGCTTACCGGTTACAGTTCAAAAGATATGATTGGCACGAGTGATCATTACAAGCCTTTCTACAAAACCAGAAGCCCTTCCATGGCCGACCTTATCATTGACCGCAATCTCGACAGCTTTGATATACATTATGGCGAAGGCAGGGTAGAGATGTCCAGCACCATCCCCGGGGCATTCCAGGCGGTGAACTTTTTCCCCGGCATGAATGGAAAAAATCGCCATCTTCATTTTCTTGCAGCACCAATCTATGACGAAACGGGCGAGATCCTGGCTGCCATCGAGACCTTTCTCGATATGACTAAAGAACTCGAACTCACCAGGAGCATGCAGGAATACGCAGAAAACCTCCAGAATGAGTTGGATGAGAATATCCGACTTCGGGAAGAAGTGGAAAACCTGTTGAATTATCTGGAGAGCATCATAGACAACCTCCCCGAAAGGATCTTCGACCTTACAAGCGACGGGATAATCCAGTACGTGAGCAGATCCAGGCTGAGGGGAAATGTTGTAGGGTCAAAGGGAAGGCATTTCACCGAAGCTGTTGCCCCTGAGCACCGCGATTATGTCATGGCCCGATGGGAAGACGCTCAAAAGGGAATCTTCAGACCCTATGAGCTTGAAGTCACGGCCAGAAACGGCCAGAAACGCAGTCTCCTCATTACCCCGGCACCGGTAAAGGGCACAGACAGGTTCGTACTTGTCCAGAGGGACATCACCGAGCGCAAGGAACTCGAGAAAAAATACTATGAAAGCCAGAAACTCGCCGCCATCGGCCAGCTTTCAGCTGGCATAGCCCATGAGGTACGGAACCCTCTGTCTTCTATAAAGATGAGCCTGCAGATCCTTGAGAAACGTCTGACTCCTATGGGAAACGACCTCAAAAGGTTCAAGATCGCTCAGCGGGAGGTGGATCATCTTGAAAAGCTTGTGAGTGATGTCCTTATTTATGCAAAGCCTTCAGCGCCGAAAAAGGAGCTCTCGGATATCCGCTCGGTTATCGAACAGGCACTTGTAATGGTTGAACCTTCCATTGATGACAAGAAAATCGATATCCAAAAAGAGTATCCGCAGAAAGCAGAGATGATATACCTGGATCAATCCATGATTATCCAGGCACTGATAAACCTTTTTCACAATGCCGCCGATGCCATGGAGCACGGGGGAAGACTCATGATCTCGCTGAAGAATGAAAAGGATTTCCTTGTCATGGAGATCGCTGACAATGGCTGCGGGATCGATGCACAGGACCTTCCCCACCTGTTCAATCCGTTCTTCACCCTGAAGAGTTACGGAACAGGCCTGGGCCTGACCCAGGTAAGAAAAATCATAGACCTGCACAACGGTGATATTGAGGTGATAAGCGTCAAAGGCCAGGGCACAAGATTTGTGATCACCCTGCCGAGAACACCTATATAATAGGACAGCACGGATAGAGATCTGCAGGTGTCCATACATTAATTATATGATATAAGGCTAGTTATTATGTCAAAAATACTTGTGATCGATGACGACAAATCCATACGGGAAACCCTTGAACTTTACCTTACCGAAGAGGGTTATGCCGTGCGCACCGCACCTACCGGGACAGACGGCCTCAACGAATTCACGAGTTGGTCTCCGGACGTGGTGATCCTCGACATCAGGCTACCCGATGTCGACGGATTCAGGATACTCGAAGAACTGCGGGAAGAGGACGAAAATGCAAAGGTGATCATGATCACTGCGCACCACGACATGGAATCGACGATCAGGGCCATGAAGGAAGGTGCCTTCGACTACATACACAAGCCCGTTGACGTCAATGAACTCGATATCGCCATTGAAAAGGCCCTGCATGCACAGGACATGGAGAAAAAGATCAAGGGCCTTCTGGTGGACTCCTCAAAGAATTTCAAGGTCGGAGACATCATCGGCGATGGTCCCAGGATGAGAGAGATATTCAAAACCATCGGCGTTGTAAGTCAGAGCAAGACCCCAGTGCTTATCCAAGGAGAGAGCGGTACGGGCAAGGAACTCATTGCCAGAGTCATTCATAACAACACCACGGCAAATGAGCCCTACATCGCTGTAAACTGTTCTGCCATCGTTGAGACCCTGCTTGAATCCGAACTCTTCGGCCATGAAAAAGGTTCCTTTACCGGGGCCGTTACACGCAAACCCGGCAAATTCGAGCTCGCACGCCAAGGCACCGTTTTTCTTGACGAGATAAGCGAGATGTCCCTTAATCTTCAGGCAAAACTGCTCAGGGTCCTACAGGAAAGGGAATTCGAGCGGGTGGGCGGAAAGGATCGGATCAAGGTGAATGCCCGGATCATAGCAGCCACAAACAAAGACCTCATGGCCATGATCAGGGACCGGCAATTCAGGGACGACCTATACTACCGGCTGAACATCGTGAACATCTTCATCCCCCCCCTGCGGGAGCGCAAAGAAGACCTGAAGCCCCTCATAGACTACCTCATAACCAAGATCAACCTGGAGCTTCACAAGAATATCGCGGGTGTATCCGACGAGATGTTCAATGTCTTTACCCGCTATACCTGGCCCGGCAACATACGTGAACTGGAAAACCTTCTTGTCCGTGCAGCAGTGGTAACCAAAGGTCAGGTGCTTACCAGGGATGATTTTCCCGATCTGCATGATACTCCGGTCCACTCAGGGCAACAAAACCCCGACAACGAACCTTTGCGCGACAACTCCGGCAGGATACTTACCATCGAGGAGGTAGAAGAGCGCCACATAAGGCAGACCATCAAGGAAACCAGGATGAACAAGGGAGAGATATGTACTGTCCTGGGAATCTCCCGGCCTACCTTTGAACGGAAACTGGAAAAATTCAACATCGTGTTCGAGCGTGAGTGAACACACAGGCTTGTTAAAGATTTATACTGCCCTGTACCGGAGTCCCCCTGAAAAAGATCCCTTCATTAAACGTTTCATCGAACCCGACTGAACATTTCATTGAACGCTGTGACCGAGTATCATGCCCGCCTCGATGAATCTCGTCCCCACCAATCTCAATACCTCCTGATATATCAGCTACATATAAATTGTTTTATATATTTTGGAATCTTGGCACGATTCTTCCTAATACTAATACAGAAAAACAATGAAAACAGGAGGTCCTGACAATGAAAAGATTATTACAGACCATGAGCGTATCATTCTTTGTAGTGTTGATCACTGCATCATTTGCATTTGCAGCCCACGCAACTTCTGCCGGCGGAAGCTTCCCCTATTTCCATCTCGGCTGTCTGATTATGGGCGGGCTTACCATCATCTCGCTGAAGCACAGGTATGAAAAGATCTACCTCTCAGAGGCAGTAGGATCCTTTGCACTGTATGCAGTGCTCGTTTCCCTGTTTACTGCCCCGGTAGTCGAGGCACTCAGAAATATCGTAAGCTGAGATTATCACCCGAACAGTGCCGTAAAGGCGAACCCCCTGATTTAAAGGGAAAAGGAGGGTAAGGATATGCCAAGGATCGATAGACGCAAGACTAACAATAGAATCAATCAGATAGTCATGTTGAGCGCGTGGAGTTTCATACTTGTCCTGTCTTCCTTTATCTTCCTGTATGTCGGCCTGTGGCTGGATACAACCTTCCATACGGCGCCGGCATTCATGCTGGGCCTGTTAATCCTTGGGATAAGCCTCTGCATAGGCAGGCTCTATCTGGAATATGTCAGGATGAGCAGGGGATTCACAAGGATACATCACAGGACATAGAATGCTGCATAATGCAGTCCCTCAACATGAAATGCTCTTCATTCCGGGGCTGCCTTTAAATAAAAACAAAGGAACAACACACACTCCATGATCACGAGAACCCTGTCAGGGTGCTCGTGATCCCTTTTTATCAGAACCATTCCAATGGCTTTGAATATTCAAGAATATCCGCCCCGGAACCGATAACTCTACAAGGTATATTCTTATGGCTGAAATGAAACACAATATTTTGCTTGTTGACGACTCCAATGTTGTAAAAGCTGCACTGATAATGTTTCTATCCCGATCGTCATTGCCGATCGATAAGATCTTCGATGCAGCCGACGGTGTTGAAGCTCTCAGCATTCTCGATTCAAACCCTGTCAGTCTGGTTATTACCGATATCAACATGCCAAATATGGACGGCGAAGAATTAGTGGAAAGGATGCGCTGTGATCCCACGAAAAAGATGATCCCTGTCGTTGTCATATCCACCGAAGGTAGTGCCATACGGATAGATCATCTGAAAAGCCTCAATGTCAAAGCTTATCTGCGTAAACCGTTCAAGGAAGAGGAAATCAACAGCGCGCTTTGCGAAATACTGCTGACAGGAACAGAAAAAAGCCCGTTCGAGTTTCTCCTGCAGGCCATGCAGCATGTCGTGCCTTTAATGGCATCCATGTCGCCTCGTTTCTCGGAATCCGGCGATGTGCCGGGCATGCAGGGTGACGCCATCAATGTACGTATCGAATACATGGGTTGGCACACTGGCGAGCTTGGATTAATCCTGGAACGCACGCTTGTTTCACGCATTGCAGCCAGGATTATGGGTCTGGATGATACGGAGGATATCTCTGATGATATGATTGAAGATGCCCTGCGTGAACTGATGAACGTGGTCTGTGGTCATTTTATCACTCTGATGTACGGCGAAAAGTCTCTGATCGATGTCTCTACTCCGCAAGTATATCCTGTCAAAAATGCGCTTTGCAATGTTCTGAGGTCCAGTCCTGACATACATGCATTCATGATTGATGACTCCCCTGCACTTGGCCGGGTTCGTATCAAGGAACTGAATCTTACGGGAGAATGAACTACTTTGCAGCAAGCAACTCGGGCAGCATCTAACTGATTGCATCAACAGGTGTTCATGTTCACGCATTTGACGAGAAGGTCTTTTCTCTCAAGGACCACCTCTCACACACATCATTGCATCTCTTGCTTTTTCATGTATATAT
>DSAD01000257.1 GCA_011372875.1 Deltaproteobacteria bacterium | reverse complement strand
GGGTAGGCATGGAACAACTCAAAGACAAAGAGCATGATTTCAGTGCAAAACTCAGGCAGAGATCGGTTATTGAAAATCTCAAGAAATATATCCTCTGGGAGAGAGGACGCAGGGGATGCAATCGGATGGAAGGTCTTCCTTCAATGGGACCGGTATCAATAAACCTTGATCTTACATCTGCTTGCAACTTCAGTTGCCCGCACTGTGTGGATTCGGGGATCATAAATACTGGTGAGGCCCTGAATCTTGATACCATCAGGCACAGTATCGACACCCTTGTGCAAAAAGGCCTTCTCTCGGTAATTCTTATCGGTGGAGGTGAACCTACCGTGCACCCGGACTTTGAAGAGGTAGTCCGTTATTGCCGGGGCAGATCGCTTCAGGTGGGTATCGTGACGAACGGTTCCCGGCTCGAGCGGGTTGCAGCGGTGGCAGATCTCCTGCAGGAGGGAGACTGGCTGAGGCTGTCGATCGATGCTGCCCGGGAAGAAACCTTTTATAAGGCTCACCTCCCCGGGAAAAATGTGACATTGAAGAAGATACTGACCGAGGCCAGGCAGATCAAACAGGATAATCCGAAGATATCTCTCGGATATTCATATGTCATTGTCTGGGAAGGGATTTTCATGAATGGAAAAGAGATCTGTCCGAATATTGAAGAGATCAACGAGGCAGTGGAACTTGCCGGAGAATATGACTTCGATTATATCTCATTCAAGCCTTGTCTCCTAAGGCTGGACGGTTCGAAAAAGGAGTCTCTGTTCAGTGATACGGATGCCGAGCGGGAAAACAGTATTATTCAGCGGATTCGGGAGAACCTTGCCAAGGCAAAACACAACGCTCAGGTGGCAATACTTGAGAGTGTCAACCTTCATGCAATGATGGACAGGAAGGTTCATGAACTCAAAAGGCAGCCGAATGTGTGTCACAGCCAGTTTTTCCGAACAGTGCTTGCACCTTCAGGGGTCTTTCACTGTCCGGCATACCGTGGTGTTGCCAAGGGCAGGATAGCAGGCAGTGACGGCTATAAGAATCTCGATATGTTCGATAAGACCCACGGCGCCCTTGATAAATCCATCAGGAACTTCGACGCCGGACAGGAATGCAATGTGGTCGTGTGTTTTTACCATCATGTCAACTGGTGGATAGAACGTTTTATATCTTCGGGTGAGAGTGTGGATAATCTCGAAGTGGTTGAGGACAACAACTTCTTTCTGTAGTGAAATGCCATGAAGATTGAAAAGATCTGTGTTATCCATCTCAACCAGATCGGGGATCTGGTCTTTTCCCTGCCGTTGCTCAGGGCGCTAAAGGATAACTGTCCCGGTGCAAGTATCCATTCGGTCGTGAAACCTTACCTGAGGGGTTTGCTTGAGGATTCACCATATGTTGAGCGCATATACATCAGGGACGACAGCTACGCAGGAAGACTTGACCTGGCAAGAAGGCTTCACCGCAACGGCTACGACATGCTCATATCCCTTGCCCGTTCTCAGGAGGCCATGCTGCTTACCGCGCTGAGCTCTGCAGGGATAAAGGCAGGGTTTGTCCATTTTCCCTGGGACATTGCCCTGGATGTAAAAGAGACAGTTGCAGGACACAACTGCTGGATCAACAATGCGCGTCTGCTCGAAAGACTCGGCATGAACATTGTCAAGAACGATTACGTGGGTCTGCTTGCCGTACAGCAGGAATGCTCTGTGTCCGGTCTTCCTGAAAAGTATGTAGTGGTCTCTGCAGGCGCCTCCAGCAGGAGACTTGCCAAGGCATGGGACGAACAGAAGTATGCCGAGGTCATTGTCTCGCTGTATCGCGAGCACGGTCTTTCGGCTGTTCTCGTGGGAGGGGGAGATACCCACGAGTGCAACGGCCTGATCGCTCGATATGTTTCCGAGCGCTCCGGCCGGGAAGAGATCGATGTTATCGACCTGACAGGTGCCCTGGGACTGCGGGAATTATATCCCCTGCTGAAAAAGGCTGCCCTTTTTGTGGGTATTGATTCCGGGGTAATGCATATGGCTTCGGCTGCGGATATCCCGGTGGTTGCCCTGTTCGGACCTACCGATCCGTACTATGTAGGACCGCAGAACACTCACAGCATTGTGGTGAGAAAGGAGATGAAGTGTTCCCCGTGTTATCTTAACCGGTCATGCAAGGATATATACTGCATGAGGAGTTTGGGGGCGGACGAGGTCATGGATGCCTGCAGGACCTTGCTTGAAAGGGAGAAACCCTGCATGGGTGAGGATACAGGAAAAGTCTGAACAGGTATATGAAAGGCGGTCATGAAATATACCCATATAAGAGATCTTATCTCATCGAGGTATATTGAGCACGAGTGGTGTCTTATACAGGAGAGGTCCATACGGAGAGTATACCGGCTGGACAGGGGCACCACCCCTGAATATTTCGTCAAGATATATGATCCTGAGGGCCCGGTAGCAAAACTGAGAAATCTTCTCCGGCCGAGGACACTGCATGAGGCGGACATGCTCAGACACTTGAAGGGCTGTGGCCTGAACGTCCCGGAAGTTGTTGATCATATACGCCTTGCAGCCTCAAGCGCGCTTATTACAAAGGCCGTGCATCCGTGCCGGGGTCTGCATGATCTCGAAAGGCAGAAGCAGGCCTCAGTCATGCTTGATATGACTGTTGAACTCCTGAAGAACGGGTTTTTCTTTTCCGACATGCATTTGGGCAATATCGTGCTTGACGACTCTGACAGGCCATACCTGCTGGATGTCTATGAAGTAAACCCCTGCAGGGTGATCAGACCTCGCCATGTCATAGCCCTTTTCTCTCAGGTTCTGGCTGTTTATGATATCGGGGATGACGAACTTGAAGACGCACTGAAAAGAATCGGGAGCCTTTATGAATCAAAAGGTCTTGCACAAGAGATACGCGCGAAGGCTCTGCATTCGAGGCGTCGATACGTGAAGAAGCTGGTGGAGCGGTGTCTGAAGCCGGGGATCTTTACACACGAAATTAAAGGGGAAAACTACAGGGCATATGTGTTTATGGGGGATGCTCTTGACCTTGAATCCTTGCTTGGCAGACATGTCAGGAATATTGCCGAGCGGAGAAATGTCCTGAAATATCAGGAAAAGACACAACTCTCCGAGGTGGATTCCTATTGTGTCAAGACATACAAACGTCCAGGGCCGTTGTGTTCCGAGTATGCGCTGCGTTCGTGGAAAGGGCTGCTCACCCTCTATTTTAACGGCATAGGCGTTGCAGACCCCGCTGCTGTAGGTGTGTATGAAGACCGCTCGAGTGTGCTTGTTACCAAAATGCTGTATCATCCGGATCTCGATGTCTTTTTCTGTACTGAGTTCAAGGACCTTTGTTTCAGGGACAAGATGGGTGTTGTATCTGCATTTGGGGAGATGATCGGTTCAATGCATGCCCTTAATATATACCATGCCGATCTCAAGGCATGTAACATCAAGGTCGATCCTGCAGTCCCTCGATTTTATCTGCTTGATACCGACCGTATAGAACAAAGGCGTTTCCTGCAGTATGCAAAGAGACTGAAAAATCTTGTACAGATCAACACGAGCATCCCGGTGTATATCAGCCTGGGCATGCGGATGAGATTCCTGAGAGCATATGCCGGTTGTACCGGAGATGACCCCGTAACCTTGTTTCAGGATGTATGGAGGTGCTCTGAGAAAAGGGATATCCTTTATTGCACCCCTGAAGGTGATCATGTAGATTCATGGAGATGCCCCAGGGCCTGATCCTATTCCGTTGTGTCTGAGCGGGCCTGAAGCCCATGGGCTTTTAGGACAAGGTCTATCTTTTCCATCACATCTTCACTGCGAATCGAGGTCATGCAAACAGGATCCTTGCATGCCCTTTTATTGCAGGGAGAGCAATGAAGTTGTTTCTTGATGACGTGACCCCGATACGGCCCGGTCCTTGACGGGTCTGCAGGGCCGAACAGTGCTATCACCTCCCTGCCCAGGGCGACTCCCAGATGCATAGGGCCTGTGTCGCAGCTTACCACTGCCAATGAACCGTTCAGGACATTGATCAGATCCTGAAGGGATGTCTTGCCCACAAGATCGATAACGTGCTTTCCTGCAATATCTATAATCGTGTCCGCCATTGCCCTGTCCTGACTGACGCCGGTAAGTACGCAGGGGACGGAATACTTTCCAGAGATTGCCATCGCGAGCGATGCAAACCCCTGGGGTGTCCATTTGTTTGCCTCTTTGGTGGCCCCTATATTCAATACGAGATATTGTGATGGAAGCCCGGAAGGAACATGTTCGTCTACCGGTATATTCCAGCATATTGCATGGTCTTGTATTCCGAGATACTCTGCAAATTCAAGGTACTGAAGCAGCATATGCCTTCCGGGGTCGGACGCAGGGATACGATCAAAGGGAAAAATCCCGGTCATCTCCTTGCAGCGGTGCTGGTCAAACCCGATACGACGTGTGCTCCTTGATGCAAGGCAAAGCAAACCTGATTTGATAATCCTTTGCAGATCGAGACAGATATCGAACCGCTGCTTTCTTATCTGCCGGATTACACCCGGCAGGGACTGTATCCAGTTATGCTTGTCGAACACAATGGTACTGTCGACACACCTGTGGTGGGCCACGAGCGGATAGCTCAACGGTTCAACTACCCAGTGTATATGAGCCCCCAGTTGTTTCTTAAGGGTGATGGCAAGTGGCAGGGTGTTGACCACATCGCCCAGGGCACCGAGCTTGACGATCAATATGTCCATATCCATTTTGTTATTCCATATCAGGATTTTTCGCAACCTTATACCCTGTACCCTGTTTTCTATAATTCGAGATCCGTTTTATCGCAATCTGAAATACCTTTTCCCTTTGCCTGTTGAACTTCGGCTTGACTGCGCAACCAGGATGCCATATCTTTTAATGATGATATGATATAAAGGGGATGGATAAATGGCGGAGACAAAGAAGAAATCCATGACTGTTCTGGTTGTTGCAGCGATGTTGTTTGTTGCAGGACTTATTCTCGGGTACTATTTCTGGGGGCTGAACAATGACAAGCAGTTGGATCATAAGGCCTTTCTTCAGGAAACGATCAACTATATTGCTACCTTGGAACATAAAAACAAGAAACTTCTCGATACGGTGGATGGGCTTGAGACGGAGATGAACATGCTTGAGCAGAAACAGGCAGCCGGTGCCGCGCAGAACATGGATCAGATCGATGCCCTTTCCCAGAGGATATCGCTTCTGGAGAAAGAAAACCGGCTGATGGCAGTCGCTGTGAGTGAAAATAAAGAGCTTGTACGGGAAAACCTGGAGCTGAAACAGAAGTTGCGGGCCATTATGGATAAGGACGGTGCAGAACAACCCGATAGTTCCTCTTTGGAACCACCAGTAAAGGACACTGGCGCTGAACTGCCGTCTGAACAGTAGGACTGCCTATAGCCGGGCAATTCTCTGAATGAAGATGTCTGAAAGATCAGGATCGAACTGAATCCCTTTGCATCGCTGGATCTCTTCGATTGCCATCTCCACCGACATGCCCTTACGGTATGGCCTGTCGGATGTCATTGCGTCAAAGGCGTCTGCCAGGGAAATGATGCGGGACAGATAGGGTATATCACCTGCTTTGAGCCCGGAAGGGTAGCCTTTCCCGTTGTAGTGCTCATGGTGGTGTCGAATGATTTCTGATTCGCGTGCCATTGGAGGAATCTGCTTGAGGATGTCCGCGCCGATATCCGGATGTTTTTTTATAATGGCGAACTCTTCCTCTGTAAGCCCTTGAGGTTTCAGGAGGATATTGTCGGGGATGCCCACCTTGCCGATGTCGTGAAGCGATGCCGCAATATACAGGACATCACGTTCATCCTCATTCAGGCCCAGGGCATTGCCCATTGCTGCGGAGAGCATGGTTACCCGTGTGGAATGCTGGGAGGTATGAGGATCTCTGGCATCGAGTATCTTTGCCATGGAATTGAGTGTCGAGAGCATATTCTCATAAAGGCCTTCATAGAGCGCAACGTTTTCCATGCGTTCTGCGCAGCGGTCGAGCAGATACTGGATCTTGCCTTCCTTGTCGTCATCTAAGATGGTCTCTGATCTGATGTCCAGAGCTCCGAATACCTGGCCCTCGATGGTTAGCGGAAATATGGTTTCGAATTTATTTATTAAGGACGGGCCGTCATTTTGTTTCCTGACAATCGAACCGCTGAGAAGTCCCGGGTCAAGAGGTATTTCCTTGTCTCCTTTGGTATCGATGAGCGTGTTGGTTTTTCTGCTGACTGGAAAGAATTCCACCTCGGCATCATCCATGAGCTGTTTGGATACATCGATGATGGCACCAACCAGGTCGCGTATACCTTTAAGACTGACGATCTTTCCCGATATGGCCTGCAGGGATATGATTTCCTCTTTCTTGTCTTCCAGCTGGCCGACTAGATTGTCGATGAGACGGTGAAGATGAAGGGTGTCGGAGAAGCGTTTATTCTCTTCAAGAAGGCTTTTCTCACGTTTCACCTTGTTGAGCAGCAGTTCGATCTGCTTGACCTTGAACGGCTTTGATATAAAGTCCGATGCACCATATTTCATTGCATCGATAGCTATCTCCAGCGATGCATATCCGGTGATTACGATGATGGGCAGGGATATTTCCCTGGCCTTTATTTTCTGGATCAGTTCCAGTCCTGTCATGTTCGGCATCATGATGTCGGTGAATACACAAAGATAGGGTCCTGAATCGAGCATGGCGATTGCATCGAGGCCGTCTGCGGCTGTTTCGCTCTCATATCCGAGTTCGCCCACGAGTTCTGAAATCGTGTTTCTTATCCCAGGATCATCATCAACTATTAAGACCTTGTCTTGCATTATATAATCCTTTTGAGAATCCTGCCCTTGTATTCCCCGAACTCCTTGTCCGATATGAGACCGTCTGTTTTCAGTCTTCCGAGGTATTCAATCGCAGTAAATACCTTGTTTACATCGTAGCCGCCCTGAAACGGGTTGGATTGGGTTATCACCGGTATGTTCTCAAGCGTTTTCTTTACCTCTGTCTCAAGTTGGTTCTGGAGCGAGAGTACCTTGTTCTTTAGTGAAGCAATCTCCCTTAAGGTGTCACGTCTTTGCTTGAGCCGTTGAATCACAAAACGGATCTCCTCTATATTGAAGGGTTTTTTGATATAGTAGAAGGCCCCGCGGTTGACTGCATCAATCGCAGAGTCAAGGGATGCATATCCTGTGATCAGAACGAATGGTATATCAATGGAATCCTTATTGAGTATGTCGAGCAGATCGAGTCCTGATATCCCGGGCAGAACCAGATCGGAAATGATAATGTCGAAGGTCTGTGTATTCAGTGCTGCCTGAAGATCCTCTGCTTTATTGAAGCGGGATACTTTCAGACCTTCTTCCTTCAGAATCAGCTCGATAAGATCCAGAACCCCGTCTTCGTCGTCGATGATCGCTGCGCGCAAGTGTTCCATGCCTTCATATATCGTAAGGTGCCGGGATTAACTTTAGATGAATCGGGTACTATCTCCCGGCCTTTCTGTTGCTGATTATAGCCCTGTTGTGCTCTTTGAGAGAGGTTGAAAAGTGGTGTAGTCCGTTACCCTTCGCCACGAAATAAAAGTAATCGGTTTTTTCAGGATTAAGCGCGGCAATTATCGAATATTTGTCCGGATTACAGATGGGCCCGGGCGGAAGACCGGGATATTTGTAGGTGTTGTACGGTGTATCTCTTTGCAGGTCTTTACGGCTGATTTTCCTGTGGAAATTATCAATCCCATAGATTGCGGTAGGGTCGGACTGAAGGAGCATCCTTTTCTTGAGTCTGTTGTGAAAAACCGATGATATTATCGGTTTTTCTTCATTCAAGACAGCCTCTTTCTCTATAATCGATGCAAGGGTTACGATCTCGGTCCTGGTCATTCCCAGAGCATCTGCCTGCTGCTGCATCTCCGGGGTGAAGATCTGGTTAAATCGTTCCACCATCTTTGCCATCATCTCGAGTGCTGTCATGTTGGGAGAGAGGTAGTAGGTGTCAGGGTATAAGAATCCTTCCATGGACTGCGAATCCAGTCCGAAGAACTCGGGTGAGCCGGTATCCGATGCGCTCCGGATGAAGTCCTCCTTTGTAAGCAGCCCTGTGGCAGCGATAATGTCTCCGACAGCAAAGAGATCAGATCCTTCAGGGATCGTAATACGGTATCTAAGCGTCCGTCCCTTAAACAGGATATGGATGATATCCATGGGAAAATGTCTGCCCTCGAATACATATGTTCCGGCCTGAAGATGAGATGCCTTTCTGGTTGCAAGCGAAAGGGCCATGAACATGAAGGAATCGGTTACAATTCCCGTGTCTTCCAGTGTCCGGGATATCTCCCATGCGCTTGTTCCCGGCTTGATCTCGATTATGACCGGATTCAGGGGTATGGATGCTGTCGATATAAATGCATAGGTATGGATAAGCATAAGTATGGATATGCAGGTGATGACAAGAAAGACGACATAGGCAACCGATTTCATGGGTGCGACGATTCCAGATAATCTTTCAGGATAATGCCGGCGGCAATCTTATCCACAATGTGCTTTCTCTTTTTACCCTTTATATTCAATCCAATGAGAAACTCGTGAGCCTCTGATGTCGTAAGTCTTTCATCCCAGAGAACAACCGGCAGACCAAGAATGCCTTTGATCTGTTCGGACCAGGCAAGGACCTTTTCACCGCTGGGGCCTATGCTGCCATCCATATTATAGGGAAGACCTATCACAACCTTTGAGATCCCGTATTCACGTGCTATGGTCTGTAGCTGTTCCATATGAGATCCATCGCCGCGTACCTCGACGGTATCGAGGGGATGTGCCATGGAGCCCCCTGGATCACTGATGGCTACGCCGATCCTTTTTGTTCCGAAGTCAAGTCCCATTATGCGCATGATGTCAAGCCGTCAGCCTGGTTTTCATCAGAGAGTAAAGCGCAGGAATAAAGGCTGAATGCCCCAGCCGGAACGTGGATGCTTTCTGGTTTATCTCCAATGAAATTCCTTTACCTCAACCTGGAATGATGCCCCGTCGAGGGCAGGTCTGCCAAAGAATGCCACGGCAAAAGGTATGTCGGGAGAACTCTCTAATGCCCCTATGGATCTGGGCTCTGCAGTAAGCAGGATATTGATGTCCTTGCTTTTCTGCCGCATTAATTCCGACGAGTCCGGGATAATGCCGGCATATGCACTTCGCGAATCGATAAGCTTGTCGTCCTTGTCGTATATCCGGGCCTGAACCATAACGGAATCCAGAGGTTTGGTCGTGAGTTTTCTGATAACCCCCTTGACTACGAGGACGGTTCCTTCCTGATTGTTGCTAAGCATTTCATACGTGACGCTGTCTTCGTCGATGCTGAAAAATGGACCCCGTTCAAGAACAGCCTGCTGAAACTCGTTGTCTGTTTTCTGAAGAAAAGGGATCTGGTCTCTTACGATCCACAGGGCGACTGCGACAAAGATTGCAATGATTATAATAACGCTGAAGGCCATGGCAAAGGAAAACTTGGGTCGTTCGGTTCTCGTAACATCATGGTCCGTTTCTGACCCTATTTCTTCACCAGTCCCGAGTATGGAGTCTATTTCCCGGATAACTGATTCGGGTTGCTGATCAGTATCCTTTTCGATACTGACCCCGTGGGATTCTTCGTCTTCAGTTGTTTCGGTTATCTCGGCACTGAATCCCTCAGAGATTTCTTCGTTATCAAAATCCTGGGAGAGTGTTTCATCGGAAGAGCTGATAAGGCTGTCGAATTCCTGTTCCAGGCTTGGTTCGCCTTCAGGCTGAAAGGTGAAGATGTGAGAACATATGCTGCATCTCATCTTTATGTAGTCTTTGACGATGGATTCTTTGTTCAGCTTGAATTTGCTGTGGCAATTCGGACATGTGACTACCATCAGGCATTTCCTTCCCCGTTACCCGGTTCTATTATGCATATTTCTGGTAACGCCCGGTAATCTTCAGCGTAATCAAGACCATATCCGACAATAAATCCTTCAGAGACTTGGAAGCCGTAAAAGTCAGGTTCCATGGGGGCGATGCGTCTCTGTGTCTTGTTTATCATGGTGCATATCTTTACTGAGATTGGGCCCTTGCTTTCCAGATGTTTCTTGAATGCCAGAAGACTCTGGCCGGTATCCATTATATCATCCACAATAAGAACATGTCTGCCCTGTACCGCGTCTTCAACATCGTCCAGAATCCTGACATTGCCCTGTGGGCTGTCTGAATTCCCATAGCTCGAAAGCCTTACAAAACCGATCCTGACCGGCATGCGGACCTGTCTGACCAGGTCCGACATAAATATGAAACCGCCTTTGAGTATGCCGATGATGTAGAGGTTGCATCCTTCGTAGGCAGCAGTGATTTCATCACCGAGCTCTTTCACCTTCCGGGCAATTTCCCCGGCATTGAATAACACCTTCATAAATCAATCTATAACGTATTGAACTTTAGGTGTCAACGTGGTGTTCTTGCCAATTGATGAAACCAATTTTTTATATGCTTGAAGTGATCCTTGATATTCCTGTATACTATAGTAGGCATTGGAATATAATCTCTTTGACGGGAAGTTGCAGCAGATTTTTCATGCAGGCGGGAGGTGTTCTGGGTCATGGAAGAGCAAAGATTGCATAAGCGGGCAAGGGTAGATATGAAGGTTGCCTTCAGGGATGATGGATATGCCTATAAGATGGGCCGGGTGAACAATATAAGCAAGGGCGGTATGTATATCAGTACCGATACCCCGCTGCAGGATCTCACAGGTTATATCATTGCAAGCCTTGATGCCGAAGAGTTCGGGAAGATCATCTGGGCTCAAGGCAGGGTTATAAGAAAAACGGATTGCGGTATTGCGGTAAGCTTTACCAGGGCGGATGAAAAGGGGCTGAATATATTGTTGTCATTCCAGGGGGTCGCCCTGTAAGCATCCCCCCTGACGGTTTCTAATTGTAGTGTTTCTTGATCATTGATCCTTTCAGGCCTACCAAGCACCTATTACAAGGAAGCCCCTTCTTATCTGGGCATTTGACTCGATGATAAGTCCCATGCACGAGGTGTCCAGCGACTGCAATACAAGGATCATGCCCCGATAATCACGGAATACCGCGTCTTCTCCATCTATGGTGGTCTCTTCGTAGATCGACAACAGGGTACCCTCTTCAATCCCGCTGTTTCTGCCCACATCTGCAAATGAGATGTCCAGGTCGCTGCTGCTGCTGATTCCTCCATAAAAGTCGATGATATGACCGATATTGTTCATGGAAGGTTCAGAGATCTTTACAGTCATGGGCTCTATGGGTCGCAGATCGTCAAACACGATATCGCCGGGCTTGATTTCCTGGCTCGAATAGGTAATGGTGGCTTTTGCAATATTTCTGGTGAAATCTTCCACCTTGGCTATGGCGACAGCCTTATACAGATAACCGATAATCTTATTGTCATTCTTGACATCCGAGACCTTCGATACGATGGTTATGCCGCTGTTGGGAGACAACCCTGATAATGATTTGATCAGGATCATCTCGTTTCTGGTTGCCATGTCTCCCAGGCCGTGTTTTTTGATAACCGACCCGGAGCCTGTCAGGATGTTGGGGCTGTAAATGAACGTGGAGAATTTGGGTGATATGACGATGGATTTCTCTTCTTCCTGTGCGATCTCTTCGGGGGTGTAGGTCTCCGGGGCCTGAGCAGGTTCAGTTTCCTCCTGAGTACGAACAACGGTAATGATGACCTTCTCACCCTGTTTTGAGATGATGACCCTGTCATTGGGATAAATCAGATGTGGATTGGTGATGTCTTCGTTGTTTGCCCAGACGAGTGGCCATTTCCACGGTGTTTCAAGATATTGAGATGAAATGTCCCAGAGTGTGTCGCCTTTTCTGACGATATGGACAGTGTCATCAGCCATCAACGGGGTATATGCACAGACAAGTAAAAAAAGACCGATGAAAGCGCAGAATGTCTTTTTCAAACCAGGCCCTCCTATCAAGGCATTATTTGTTTTGTTATATCGGAGATGTCAAGCCTATTCTTGAATCATTATTGCATATTCTCATCCTTTGAGATAGATTTATTCCATGAAGGTAAAGGATCTCTACTCTCAGGCTCATGTATTCGTCTGCGGTATTCGGGTTTGTGAGCATCTGTATGGAAGGCCGCCGACCCTTGGTGGGCTTTCTTCTCTTCTGAAGATTTCGGAAGAGGAGCTGTCCCTGCTGTCGAGGAAACTTGAAGAAAGATTCATAATCAGCGTCATCAAAACAGGTGCCGAGATTCGGTACAGTATTGCAGACCACATGAGGATTGAAGATCTGCCGAAGGTGGAAGATGACTCCCGGATAAAGGATGAGATCTCGCAGTTTCAAAACAGGCAGCAAAACCGGATGAAGGAGATCGAGAAATCACTTGGCAAGAGCACGGACAAGGCCCGCATCTTCAATGATCTAGACAAGGCGTTAAAGGATCCCTCAGCAATGAAGACCAAAAAGAACCCTCTTGATTAATCTTTGAAATCACGTTGCTCCTGATTGGGTTTATGTGGGAACATAGGTTAGACCCCCCCCAGTCATTGTTAGTATATGTTATGGAAATTAAACCGGTTTGCCGTGCCTTATTAAAGTCTTGTATTTTTGGCATCTATATTGTATAGGTTCCCAACTTATTGAGGAATAAGGAACGACGGATAGGGGGTTTGTAAAATGTTCAGTACAGAAGAAACCAAAACTGATCAAGAAAAGGAAAACACAAGCACGGAGGAAAATTCTCAGCAGGATCAAAACGAGATGGAAATCGAAATGGCCGGTTCGGACAAGGATCTTGAAGCCTTGTACGAAGAGACTCTGGACAAGCGGGTCACCTCGGGTTCATTGGTGACAGGAACAGTAGTTCAGATAGGCGCGGAACACATCATGATCGATATCGGAAGAAAGAATGAGGGTCAGGCACCCATTCGAGAATTTATCGATCATAACGGCGTTATCGGTATATCTGTCGGAGATGAGGTGGAGGTGCTTGTCGAAAGCATCAACCCTGCCAAGGGAATTATCAGATTAAGCAAGGAAAAAGCTCGTCGCATCAAGATCTGGGACGATATATTCAAAGCATATCAGGATAGTAGCTACCTGCCCGGGAAAGTTGTTGAAAGGATAAAGGGTGGTCTCACCGTTGATATCGGTATTCCGGCCTTTCTGCCGAGTTCTCAGGCAACACTGAGCCCGGTATCAGAGAATGAACTGGAAAAGATGATCGGCGATGTTATCGATGTTTCCATCATCAAGTTCAACCGGAAAAAGAATAATGTTGTGGTAAGTCATCGCGAGGTCCTGGAACGCCAGAAGGATGAAGACAAAAAGAAGATACTGGAAACTCTTGCCAAGGATGATGTAATTACGGGCAAGGTCAAGAATATCATGGCCTACGGGGCTTTTGTGGATATCGGCGGCATAGACGGTCTGTTGCACATTACCGACATGTCGTGGGGAAAGCTCAAAGATCCGAAGGACAAGGTCTCGACAGACCAGGAAATAAGAGTAAAGGTTCTCGATTTCGATCCGGCCACCGAGAAGATATCGCTGGGAATGAAACAACTGATCCCCGATCCCTGGGAAGGTCTGGAATACCGTTATCCCATCGGCAAGAAGATCTCGGGCAAGATTACTTCCATCACGAACTATGGCGCCTTTGTAGAATTGGAAGAAGGGGTTGAAGGCCTTGTGCATATCTCCGAGATGTTCTGGACCAAAAGGGTGAGGCATCCCTCCTCCATATTGGAAGAAGGACAGGAGGTGGAAGTTGTCGTTCTGGGGGTAGACCAGAACAACAGAAGGATATCCCTGGGACTCAAACAGACGTCCCCCAATCCCTGGGAGCTCATAGAGGAATATTATCCGCAGGGTACGGTTGTGAATGCAACTGTAAAGAACGTTACCGACTTCGGTCTGTTCGTCAGCGTAGATGAGAATATCGATGTTGATGGCCTTGTTCATGTCTCGGATCTTTCCTGGGATCCCAAGGTTAAGAATCCTCGTGATACCTATAAAAAGGGTGATGTGATTGAGGCAAAGGTACTCACCATTGACCCGGACAGCGAGAAGTTTTCTCTCGGTGTAAAGCATCTCAGTCCCGATCCATGGACCCAGGTTGCCAACGAGCATCCGGTTGGGAGCATTATTCATGGCAAGGTGACATCCCTGACGGATTTCGGGGCGTTTGTAGAGATAAGACAGGGTGTCGAGGGCATGATTCACATCTCTGAGGTAAGCAGCGATAAGATAGACTCTCTGGCCGAGGTCCTTTCCGTGGGCCAGGAAGTGGAGGCCATGGTCCTTCGTATCAGCCCTGAGAATAAAAAGATCGGTCTTTCAATAAAGTCCATGGAGGAATCCAGAGACAATAAGCCTGCTGTGACCCCGGAGAAGGGATCGGAAAAGGTCGGAACCAATCTCGGAGATCTTCTCAAAGAGTTGCAAGACAACAAGTTGAAGAGATAGTCCGGGTACATGTGGTTTCGTTTTGTTCTAGCTTCGCTGGTTATTTTCTTTGCAGGAAGATATCTCAGTGATCTGGCAGATGAGACCGCAGATATTACCGGATTGAGCAAAGGCTTTATCGGTGCCCTGATTCTGGGCATTATAACATCCCTGCCCGAGCTTATCGGTACAATCTCAGCCGTTGCATATAAATCCAACCCCGATCTCGGGGTTGGAAATATCTTCGGCTCCAATCTTTTCAATATCGCCATCTTGTCTCTTGCCATTGTCCTGTTTGGCTCCAGGGTGGCTGGGAACGGATGGAAATGGCGGTCGAATTTTTCCGCATACCTGAGCATAAGCCTGAGCGCATTTCTTGTAATGCTCATTGGCATGTGTTCATTTTCACAGAAATCCTGTGCGTTATGGGGTGATATATTCATACTTGCATTTTATCTGCTCGGGATGTGGATATACTCCAGGCAGGGGTTCGAAGAACAGGATCTTCAGGCTGTCCATGAAAGAAAGCCGGGCAGGAGTCTCAAGGTAAATATTATCTTGATCTGCGTTTCAGGGGTGCTGGTTGTGGGTGCAGGAGTCCTTCTTGCTGACGCGTGCGATGATATTGCCCGGAATACGTACCTGACATCGACCTTTGTAGGCTCTCTTTTCATGGCCGCAGCGACTTCTCTGCCTGAATTGGTGGTTACCATGAGGCTTCTCGGTCTTGGCAATATCTCTATGGCGACCGGAAATATCTTCGGCTCAAACCTTATGAACCTTACCATAATAGCATTTGCGGATCTCATGTATGCCAAGAGCGTGTATGCTGCAGTCACACCTGCCCAGACAGTGACACTGGGTGCGGGTATTCTCATGTCCGGGATTTTCCTTGCCGGCACTCTGGTAAGGGCAAAGAGAAAAGCCCCGTTCCGGATGGACAGCATAGGTGTTCTTGTTTTATACTTGCTTATATATGTATGGTTATATAATCATTGATGCAGGCGAACATTAACCTTTACCACAATTGGCTATGAAGAAAAATACTAAGCGACTGGTTATTATCATCATTGTCTTTATCTGCATCATTGCAGGCATACGGGCCATCAGGGAAAATATGACCCCTGCAATAGGTATGCTTGAGATTGACGGGCCGATCCTGGGTTCGCTTGATTATCTGGAAGTTATCAAGGGATTTGAGGAGAACCACCGCATAAAGGCTGTTATTGTAAGACTCAACAGTCCGGGAGGCAGTGTAGGGCCGTCACAGGAGGTCTATGAAGCCCTCCTCGGGTTGAAAAAGATCAAGCCCGTAGTCGCCTCGATGGCCTCCATAAGTGCTTCAGGCGCATACTACATTGCCTGTGCCGCAGACACCATTTATGCCCTGCCGGGCACCCTTACCGGTTCGATAGGCGTGATTCTCGAGTTTATCGATGTGAGTGACGGACTCGGTAAGCTGGGAGTGAGTGCCTACAGCATTACCGGCGGTACCTTGAAGGATGCAGGTACACCGTTTCGGCAGATGTCGCAAAAGGAGCGGCAATATTTTGAGGCGCTGGCCAAAGATGTTCACGAGCAGTTCATGGAGGCCGTGTCTGTTAACAGGGGTCTGTCAGGCGAAGAAATAGAAGAATATGCCGACGGAAGGGTCTATACAGGCAGGCAGGCGCTTGCCATTGGCCTGATAGACAAACTGGGAGGGCTCAATGAAGCGATTGAAGATGCAAGGGTGCGAGCCGGCCTGGAAGAAAAGCCCAGAATTATAAGGCCGAAGAAACCGGGAGGGATCCTGGAAGACTTGAGACGGCTTGTGCAGACATATATGCCGATACAGATCCGAAGCAATTCAGGGACCCTTTCGGGGGGTTACCTGAGGTTGGAATACAGTATCAAATAAGGAGTTGTGAATATATGAACAAGACAGTACAGGAAGCCCTGACCTTTGACGATGTATTGCTCCTTCCGGCCATGTCAAATGTCACCCCGGCCATGGTTGATATCAGCACGAAACTGACCAGGGAAATACGATTGAGCATGCCTCTTCTGAGTGCTGCAATGGACACCGTAACCGAGGCCAGGACAGCCATTGCAATGGCACGGGAAGGCGGCATCGGTATCATCCACAAGAACATGCCTGCGGATGCTCAGGCAGTGGAGGTCGACAAGGTAAAGAAGTCCGAAAGCGGAATGATCGTAGATCCCATTACCATGAGGCCGGAGCAGGTGATCGGAGAGGCATTGGCCCTCATGATGCACTACCGGATTTCAGGGGTTCCCATCACGGTTGACAGCCGTCTTGTGGGGATATTGACGAATAGGGATCTGCGCTTCGAGACCGATATGAACAAACCCATATCCCAGGCCATGACAAAGGAGAACCTGATTACGGTTCAGGGCGAGATCAGTCTCGAAGAAGCCAAGAAGCTTCTGCATGAGTACAAGATAGAAAAGCTTCCTGTTGTGGACGAGGATTACAACCTCAAGGGACTGATTACCATCAAGGACATCGAGAAGGCACAGACGTATCCTTCTTCTGCAAAAGATTCCAGAGGCAGGCTCCTTGTGGGTGCGGCCGTCGGCATAATGCCGGATAACGAGGCAAGGGTGCATGCACTGATTAAGGCCGGCGTGGATGTTATTGTCGTGGATACAGCCCACGGTCACACCAAGATTGTCCTCGAGTCGGTAAAGCAAATAAAGACTCTGTATCCCTCAGCACAGGTGATTGCCGGTAATGTGGTCACTCAGGAGGCTACCGCAGACCTCATCAGTGCAGGGGCCGACGGCATAAAGGTAGGCGTAGGTCCGGGTTCGATTTGTACGACACGGGTAGTTGCCGGGGTCGGCATGCCACAGATTACAGCGATCATG
The DNA here is from genome assembly GCA_011372875.1 of Deltaproteobacteria bacterium. GTDB lineage: Bacteria > Desulfobacterota > Desulfomonilia > UBA1062 > UBA1062 > DSAD01. The sequence continues at coordinate 23,670 of DSAD01000257.1, read as the reverse complement.
AACTGTGCGGCCGAGGCGAACAAACACGGTATCCCGATCATTGCAGACGGCGGGGTCAAATTCTCCGGAGATGTAACCAAGGCCATAGCGGCGGGTGCATCTTCTGTCATGATAGGGTCGCTTTTTGCCGGTACGGACGAGGCCCCTGGAGAAAGGATCATCTATCAGGGCAGGACATACAAGGCGTACAGGGGAATGGGGTCTCTCGAAGCAATGAAAATGGGGTCCAAGGACAGGTATTTCCAGCAGGATGTTACCGAGTCTGAAAAGTTTGTTCCTGAAGGAATTGTGGGCAGGGTTCCCTACAGAGGTCCGATTTCAGAGAATGTGTATCAGCTCATAGGAGGCTTGAGGGCAGGGATGGGATATACCGGATGCCGGGATATCAAAGAACTGCAGATCAGTTCCAGGATGGTCAAGATTACTGCTGCAGGGCTGAAAGAATCCCATGTGCATGATGTCATCATCGTAAAAGAGGCGCCCAACTATAAACTGGAGTCCTAAGGCAGACAATGTCTTTTACGCACCTGCACTGTCACACTCAATACAGTCTTCTGGACGGAGCTATCAAGATCGCCGATCTCATCAGTACCTCCAAGGCCTTTGGTCTGGATTCAGCGGTTATAACAGACCATGGTGTCCTTTACGGTGCCGTGGAATTTTATGATAAGGCTCTAGATGCAGGTATAAAGCCGATAATAGGGTGCGAATTATATGTAGCTCCGAAAGATATGACAATAAAGGAGCCTGTTGCCGGACTGCCGAAGAACTATCATCTCGTTGTGCTCGCTCAGAATGAGCTGGGCTATAAGAATCTGATAAAGCTTGTCTCCGCCGCCCATATAAAGGGTTTTTACTACAAACCGAGGGTAGACAGGAATCTTCTTGCCCAGTACAGCGAAGGGCTCGTTGCCATGAGCGCCTGTCTGCAGGGTGAAATCCCCTACTGGCTTCTTCGCGGCAATGAATCGAATGCGCTCAATGCCATGGAATTTTACCGTGCAACCTTTGACGGGAGATTCTACCTGGAGCTTCAGAATAACGGAATCGAAGACCAGAACAGGGTAAATACCCTGCTCGTCGATCTGTCGAAAAGATACGATCTGCCTCTTGTTGCGACAAATGACTGCCATTATCTGCGCAAGGAGGATGCAAAGGCCCACGAGGCACTTCTTTGTATACAGACGCAGAGCATGATTCATGACAAAGATCGTATGACCTTCGAGACGGATCAGCTCTACCTGAAGAGCCCCGAAGAGATGGCCGAGCAGTTTGCCTGGGCCCCGGATGCGCTTAAGGCAACACAAGAGGTGGCGAGCCGATGCAACCTTGAACTGCCTAAAGGCGTTTATTACTTTCCGGTATACCCCATCGACAAGGAGAAAACCCTTGAAGACGTCATCGAAGAAAGATCCTGGGCAGGGCTCAGTCTGAGAATGGGCGAGAAGATACGGGATGAGTATGCCGAGCGGCTCAAGGAAGAACTTCAGATCATCATATCCATGGGTTTTTCCGGGTATTTCCTGATCGTCTCGGATTATATCCAGTACGCCAAACAAAACAATATTCCCGTGGGCCCCGGGCGTGGGAGTGCTGCAGGTTCTCTTGTGGCATATGCCCTTGGTATCACGGATATCGATCCCATCCGCTGGAATCTCCTCTTTGAGCGTTTTCTGAATCCGGAACGCAGGAGCATGCCGGATATCGATGTGGATTTCTGCCAGAGCAGGCGTGATGAAGTCATCGAATATGTAAAGAATAAATACGGGCCTGAAAACGTATGCCAGATCACCACATTCGGAAATATGAAGGCAAAGGCGGTTATCCGCGATGTGGGAAGGGTTCTGGGAATGAGCTATGGTGATGTGGACAGGATCGCAAAGCTCATCCCCAATGATCCGAAGATGACGCTGAAAGAGGCTATCAGTGTGGAGCCGAAACTCAAGGAACTGATAGACAAGGATGTAATGGTGGCAAGGCTCATCGATATCGCCAGGGCCCTTGAAGGCCTGAGCCGCCATGCATCAGTCCATGCAGGCGGAGTAGTGATATCGGATAACAGGCCTCTGGTGGATCATATACCTGTGTATATGGATAAAAAAGGCATGCTCATCAGCCAGTACGACATGTTACGGGTCGAAAGGGTCGGCCTGATCAAGCTTGATATGCTGGGGTTGAAAACACTTACTGTCATTCAGAAGGCCCTTGATATACTTTCCTCCCAGGGAATAGCGCTGGACATCACGAATATCCCTCTGGATGATGAACTCACCTATCACCTCATCAGCGACGGGGACACATCGAGCGTTTTTCAGCTGGAGAGTTCAGGTATGAAGCAGATGCTTCGCTCGCTTCGGCCGGAGAAATTCGAGGACATCATCGCCGCTGTCGCCCTTTACCGTCCTGGTCCCATGAGTCTCATACCATCGTATGTGGAACGCAGGCACGGCAGGGAGAAGATAGACTACCCGCATGAACTGCTTGAAGATCTTCTTAACGAGACCTACGGGATTATCGTTTATCAGGAGCAGGTAATGCAGATAGCCCAGAAGCTGGGTGGATATTCCCTCGGCAAGGCCGATCTTTTGAGACGGGCCATGGGCAAGAAGAAAGCCGAAGAGATGGCGAAGCACCGGGAGACCTTTGTTGAAGGTGCGATAAAAAACAGTGTCACCCGGCAGACTGCTGCGGAGATCTTCGACCTTATGGAGAAATTTGCCGAATACGGGTTCAACAAGTCCCACGCCGCGGCATATGCCCTTGTTGCCTACCAGACGGCATTTCTGAAGGCGCATTATTTCAAGGCCTTCATGGCTGCGAATTTCACCCTTGATCTGAGCCAGACCGATAAGGTTACCAAACATATTGCAGAGTGCAAGTCCAAAGGGGTGGCGATACTTTCCCCTGATATCAACGAGAGCAGCTGGGAGTTTGTCTCATCTGATGAAGGCATACGGTTCGGGCTTGCAGCCATAAAGAATGTCGGCAGGGCAGCAGTGGAAGTGATCATTGCCGAAAGGAGCAAGAACGGGCCTTTCACTGATCTCGGATCTTTCCTGCAGCGCCTGGCCCTGTCTAAGGTGAACAGGCGGGTAGTGGAATCGCTCATAAAAGTAGGTGCGTTTGACAGCCTCTACCCGAACAGAAGGGCGCTCTTTGAGGTGCTGGACGTACTCCTGGAAGATGCGCAGAGAAAGGCAAAGGACAAGCTTACAGGTCAGGAGACCCTGTTCAGCCTCGATGAGTTTTCGCAGGACAATGCCCACGACAAGATGGAAATGCCGGATATCCCGGACTGGTCGGAAGAAGAGAAGCTGAAGATGGAGAAGGATGGAGTGGGTTTCTACATCTCCGGACATCCTCTCAAGAAGTATGAATCTGTTATTGAAAAGTATTCCACCGCCACAACGCAGACCCTGGCAGACAATCATGGTATTGTAATCATTGCAGGGGTGCTCAATAATCTGAACGTGACCAGGACGAAAAGGGGTGCAGCTATGGCGCGAGCCGTTCTTGAGGATCTTGAGGGGTCTGTCCCGATAATCTTTTTCCCGCAGTTCTTCAGCGAGTATCAGGATCTTATAACAGATGAAATCCCCATTATTGTAAAGGCCAGAGTGGGAATGAATGCGGATGATAAGAACGCAGAGATCGAAGCCGAGCAGGTGGAACTCTTTGCCGAGGAGATCCATCCCCTCGACAATGCAGAAGCCATACTGGCGAAAAGGCTACTGCTTAGGCTGCCGGTGAAGATGGAGCCTGATGAGATCAGGTTGCTCAAAGATGCCGTCCTGGACTCGAAAGGGGCCTGCCGGATAACCTTTGAGATACAGACCGAAGAACTGGTTGTGAATATTGATGCGGGAAAGGAATATCTGGTAAGGCCGTCCAGAGATTTTCTGGCCAGGATCGCTTCTCTTGTCGGGAACGCCGGAGTAGAACTGCAATGAAGAGAGATGACAGATTCGATGAAATAGACAGTGCCCTCAAAGAGCTTCAGAAGAGTATCTCCCGGCTGGAAGAGGTAGACACTGAAGAGATCACAAGGAAGGTCGAACAGTTCAGAGAAGAAATTTATTCGGGCATCTCACGCTGGAGCAGTGTCGAGCTAGCAAGGCACGTCGAAAGGCCCGTGTTCGACGACTACATCAAAGCCGTATTTACCGATTTCCTCGAGATCCATGGAGACAGGATATATGAAGACGATGCAGCGGTAAAAGGCGGTTTTGCATTTCTGGACGACATCCCTGTCATGGTCATCGGCCACATGAAACGTTCAGGCAACCACAAAGACTATGTCAAGCATCATTATGGCATGGCAAGCCCTTCAGGGCATTACAAGGCTATGCGTCTGCTGAGAATGGCGGAAAAATTCAAAAGGCCTGTCATCACCTTTGTAGACACCCCTGGGGCCTATCCCTTGCCCGAGGCGGAATACAAGGGGCAGGCCTTTTCCATTGCGCAGTGTATCTCTGTGATTGCATGTCTTCGGACCCCGGTTGTAGTGTGTATAATAGGCGAGGCAGGTTCGGGCGGTGCGTTGGCGCTCGGTTTCGGCGACAGGATCATAATGCTCGAAAACGCCTTCTACTCATCCATAAGTCCTGAAGGATACTCCTCGATCATATATGGCGATGCTGCGAACAAGGAGATTGCAGCAGATACCTTGAGAGGCACCGGGAGAGATCTATACAAGGAAGGGATAGTGGATTGCCTTATACAAGAACCCACAGGCGGTGCCCATAACGACCCTGAGATGGTAGTGGAGGAGACTTCCCGTATGATCCGTAAATATGTCAGGGAACTTCTGGGACAGGATATAGACAAGATTGTAAAAGACAGGGCTGCAACAATCGAGCGGATGGTTCCTCATATATGAAAAAGGAGGAATTTTCCATGCCACGGGAAGAAATTTCCTCCCTGCGGTTTGCAAATGCGGCCAGGTGAATAGCGGGATAGCCATGGCACTATACTTGCTTGCATATCTGTCAGGAGGAGAAGATGAAGATAGATCCTAACATGATAATCGGTGCTGTTGTCCCGAAGGCCCCTGAAGCAAAGTCCGGCAGCATATCCTCAGGGTTTGAGGACATGCTCAGAGATGTTCAGAAAGCCGACACAAAAGAGGCGTCGCCCGTTCAAGCCATGCCGCAGATAAACAATGTAAATCCTCTGAAAGTTGAGGTTCTTACCATGAGCGAACAGGCTATCGATATGCTGGGAACCTATTCGAAGGCGCTCCTTGATCCGGGCAACACACTCAAGACAATAGGGACGATGGTGAATGACCTGGATGTCATGAGGTCGAAGCTCGATGATGCAGGCTCGTTTCTCGCGGATGATGATCCGCTTAAAGAGATCGTGGGAGATGTGACAACGACTTTGTTAGGCGAGATCATGCGTTACAGAAGGGGAGATCTGATCGGGTGATATGGCCTGTTTTCGCAGGAGTCCTGGGTCTTTTCATCGGGAGTTTCCTGAATGTATGCATTTACCGGATTCCCCGTGAAGAGTCCGTTGTATGGCCGAGTTCTCACTGTCCGGGCTGCGGTACCAAGATCAGGCCATGGGATAACATACCGATACTGAGCTATCTCTTCCTGCGCGGCAGGTGCAGGAGCTGTGCGGAAAGGATATCGCCCAGGTATCCGCTGGTTGAAGCACTCAGTGCCCTGCTGGCCCTTGGCATGCTCTATCGCTTCGGTCTGACTATAACATTCGGTATCTATTATCTCTGGGCATGTGTTCTCCTGATCATCACCTTTATTGATATAGATTATCAGATAATACCCGATGGTCTTTCTGTCGGAGGGGGCATTATCGGGCTTGTACTCGTATATTGGCTCCCTGTATCATACCGGGAGGCCTTCTTGGGCCTTGCGCTCGGTGCAGGTCTTCTTACCGCCGTGATCTACGGATACTATTTCCTTACAGGTAAGCAGGGGATGGGCGGTGGTGATGTCAAGCTGCTTGGCATGATAGGTGTATTTGTCGGATGGGAAGGGGTCCTTTTCACTATATTCATGGGGTCTCTTGTCGGAACGATTTTCGGCCTGCCCTGGGCGTTTGTCCAGAAGAAAACCATGCAGGCTGCAATTCCCTTTGGCCCGTTTCTGGCACTTGGTGGGCTTCTGTATGTACTCTGGGGTGCGCAGATAATAAGCTGGTATTTCGGTTTTCTCGCATAGCACGGATATTCATGCCAAGGATGATCGTCTCAGATCGGTGAGCCTGTAATTGCCCGAAGATGAACTGATGCAGTGTCTATCAATGTGCGGCATGTATGGTTCTGTCAATGATATTGTCAGAACATTTTATCATATCTGGAGAATAGAATAGATAACAGTATCAAGTGGATGCTTTATCGCCTGTATATCCGATTGACCATGGGTGCGGCACTGGTTTACAATGATGTTCTTTCAGGTTGTATTATATGGTCCGGTAAATAATGTCGTATATCGGTTTAATGATGACAGGGTCGCCGGTAGATAGAGAAGGAGGAGAAAACAATGTCAAATTTCGCACAGAAACACACCAAAATCAGCACCTTATATCTTTTGAATGAAGATAATCCCAATATGGAACAGGAACTGCTGCAGTATTCCAGATGGAAGAAGGCCGTGCTGATTATCCCTCTGCTGGCTTCAGAGTTCACAGACCCAGACAACCGACCTGTTTTCGAGAATATCGTCAGCCAGCTCAGCGAGATCTCGTATCTCTCGCAGATCATCTTCGGACTTGACCGTGCAAGCACTGATGAAGCCTGTGAGCTTGCCACCATTCTCAACAAATACAAGGTGCAGAATTATCTGATTCAGCACAATGACGGTCCGGGTTTCACATCGATTTATCAGGCCCTCTCGGATGCAGGTTTCGGACTTGAGGAACCGGGCAAGGGCAGGAACATGTTCATGTCTTTCGGTATTGCCCTGGCCATGGGTGCCCAGACTATCGGGTTGGTGGATGCCGACATAAGGACATTCAGTTCTGCGCAGCTCAACAGGTTGTTCTATCCGGTTCAGGTCCTGGGGTACCAGTTCAGCAAGGCCTATTATGCAAGAATAAAGGATCAGCAGTTTTACGGGAGGGTAAAGAGGCTTCTTCTGGACCCGCTGCTGATAGCCCTGAAGCGGAAGTTCACCGATACGCAGGAAGAGAAGGTTCTGCGTCTGGTGGATTTTCTTCTGACGTTCAACTATCAGCTTTCCGGTGAGGTGATCTTTGACGGCGAACTCCTCAGACGTATGCAGTTTGCCACGAACTGGGGTGTTGAGATCTTTACCCTTATTGAGGTATACCGGAAGGCAACCAGTTCCGCCCAGGTCGAGATAAGCCAGGAGCCCTTTGACCACAAACATCAGCCGGTATCTGTCGATGATCAGAGCAAGGGGCTCTATAAGATGGGTATCGACATCGTAACCACCCTTCTGAGCGCGCTGGTCATAGAAGAGGGCCTTGTTATCTCGGAACATTTCATCAGGGATCTTACAACGACATACCTGAGCGTGGCGGACGACCTGATAAAGATGTACTCGGACAATGCCGCATTCAACGGCCTTATCTATGATACTAACAAGGAAGAGGCAATGGTGGACGATGTCTTTAAAAATGTCATCCTTTTTGCCGGAGACCTTCTTCTTGCCCCTTCATTCATGACACATCGCTTCAGTTCTTATGTCAGCGCCCATGAGGAATTCAAAGAGTTCATCGATGCAGGCCTGCTTCCTGTGATCGAGAAGACAACCCAGAAGATACGCACCGAGCTTTATGAGACCCCGAGAACAGTTTCCTGGCAGCGGGTAACCAGGAAGCTGCCGAATATCATCAACGAGATCGTTGATGTTGTCGAGCGCGAAAAGAATATGTACCGATAACGCCCGGTCAATATTCATGGGGTGCCGGGCACTTACCACTGAGGCTGATTGCCTATTCGTGCCCCCATTACCTCCAGGGTATCCATGACAACGACAAAGGCCCCGGGGTCGATATCGGAGATCATCTTTTTCAGCACAGGAAGATCCTGAAATGCGATGATGCTGTAGATGATCCGTTTGTTTTCCTTCCTGTATCCCCCTATGCCCTCTATAATGGTTACTCCTCTTTTGTCTTTCTTGAGGATCTCTTCAGAGATATTTTCCCATTTGTCGGATATGATGAACACGGCCTTGCGTTTGGACAGGCCCAGGACAACCAGGTTCAAAACCTGGGTGTTTACATAGAGGAAGACCAGGGTATACAGTGCCCCTTCGATGGATATGGTTATGCCTGCGATACCAAGGAGTATTCCGTTGAAAATCAGGGTTGATGTCCCCACCTTTATGGAAAAGATCTTCTGCAGGATAACGCACAGTATGTCGGTGCCACCGGCAGAACCCATGGACCGTAGAACGATGCCGCTGCCTACACCGTTTACGATCCCGGCCAACAGCGCAGACAGGATCTTGTCATGGATGGGAATGGTTAGATTGATCGTATAGAGGGCAAAGGTAAAGATTGCCATGCCGGCTATACTGTAATAAAAGAAGCGTCTTCCCACAAGAGACCATCCGATTATGAACATAGGGATATTCAGGAGCAGGTATATCGTGCCCACCGGGATTGAAGGGAAGAGATAGTGCGCAAACAGTGCAATGCCGGTAAACCCGGCGCTGAAAAAGTTCTGCGGTATGAGGATCGCATTTACTGCAATCGCACAGATGATGCTGCCTGAAGTTATGAGAAGGAGGTTCCACAGGATTTGTGTCGATGATTCATATATGGATGATTTCAGCTCTCCGCCGTTTTCATTCTTTCCCATGATACACCATTAAGATCTCGCACTATGGTAACATTATTATTGATAAACCACAGCGTAAAAATATCAGAGATTGCATCTTTGCCTTGCTACCTGAAATATCCCTGGTTTCTGTCTGACGTACAGTCGTGTTTTAAGGATATTTTTATCTCTCATTTTCCCAGGTATGCAATGCAGGAAATCTCGATCAACACATCTCTGGGGAGTCTTGAGACCTCGACGGCGCTTCTCGCAGGCATTTCGTGGCGGGAAAAGAATGATGCATAGACGTCATTCATGGCTGAAAAGTCATTCATGTTTTTGAGAAATATTTCCACTTTCACTACCCGGTCAAAACCTGCCCCGGCCTGCTCAAGTATTGCCTGGATATTCTGAAGTGCCTGTGACGTCTGCTCTTTTATTCCTCCTGAGATAATCGTTGCACTTGCGGGATTAAGGGGGATCTGCCCGGATACAAAAAGGAAATCGCCAGCTGTAACGGCCTGAGAATAAGGGCCGGTGGCAGCAGGTGCCTTCTGTGACGTGATCATGGAAATGCCTTTGCCGTTCATTTATATCGTCCTTTTTTAATGTTCCTTGTACAGTTCACTTTCATATACAAAAGATGCCATGTTTGTGATCAGCCGGATCAGATAATCGATATCACCCTTTACCTTGTTTCCTTTCGGAGTATGTTTTTCGCGGAAGGTATCCTGTATCTTTGTCAGTTTTTCAAGAAGGGTCTCGATGTCCTCGATGGATCGCAATACCGTAAGTTTACCGTTTTCCAGTACAATGAGATTGTTTAAAATGTCAAACCCATGATTCATGAAGCATCTCCTTTCATGGATGTTGAAACATGATATCATATCAAGGGGCGTTCAGTCTATCCACTTTGTTTCTTGAGTAGTGTCAGTACAGTGTATTATGATAGAGAAGGTTTCCCTGTCCGGCATTGAGGTCATGCGGGATGCAGCGATTTCTACGCCAGGGGGGGTGTCCTGCCACAGATTGATTAGCTTTTACCCCGTAAGCTTGCAGCGTGCATCTTAGTCCTTGCATGAGGGGGAGAGAATAAAGGTGAGGGGGGAAGAGAAAAAAGAGTCGTTGATACCTCTAAAGCTTGCGGCGAGGTATTTCATTAACGATTATGTGCCGGCAACTATCTCAGCTGGTCCTTAGTTCCGGATAGTATTTCTTTACACATTCGGGGCATATGCCATGGCTGAATCTGGCACCCGAGTGTTTTTCGATGTATGCCTCGATCTTCTGCCAGATCTCCTGGTCATCCCTGATCTTATGACAGTGAGCGCAGATAGGTATTATGCCCTGAAGTGTCTTGATATGAGTCTGTGCGGCCTGAAGTTCTTTTATGCGTTTGGCGAGTTCCAGCTGAAGCCCTACAACCCTCTGCCCTGCCTTGATGCGTGCCCTGAGTTCACCTTTTTCAAACGGCTTTATAATATAATCGTCAGCGCCTGCCTCGAGCCCTTCGATTATCTCCTCATTTTTCACCTTTGCCGTCAGGAGGATAAAATACAGGGGAAAGGCCTTTTTCTTTCTGCGAATCTGCCTGCATACATCAATGCCTTCAATGCCGGGCATAATCCAGTCCAGTATCGCAAGATTCGGTGCGTCATCGGAACTCAGGACTTCAAGGGCTTCATTGCCGTTAGTTGCTGAAATAAATGTGTAGCCCCATTCTTCAAGAAGCTCTTCGAGGATTACCCTTGTTGTCGCAGAGTCTTCGGCAATCAGGATCTTCATCAGTTGTCCCGCTTTCCAACAGCGGCCCATGCTGAGGTTTCTTGAAGACTCAAATGGTTTACAGCCTGGTATGTGGAAATGTCGAGTGGAATCATCTTTGCTCCCTGTTCGTATTGGTGTCTGTAGATGCTAACTTTATCGGAGGAAAAGGGTTTGAAGATAAACATTTATCAATATCCCGTCAGGTCGGCTGTTATTTAGTGGGGGTTGCGTGATTACATATGAAGATTAGTCTTCTTTGTCGTTCTATCTTTTGATATAGTACTGTTTTTGAGAGATTCAATATCAAGCATAGAAGGAGCCAGGGGTGAATTCAGTTTTCATGTATACGCCCAAATATGATACCTACAGCTTGGGAGATCAACATCCGTTCAAGCCCTATAAGGCGACCATGGTATATGAATTATGCTATCGGTACGGCCTTTTCGATAGGCCCTGGATTTCCATTATCGAGCCGGAACCGGCCAGCGAAGATGCATTGCTCGAGTATCATTCGAAAGAGTACATTGAAGCCCTTAAGGCTGCCGACAAAGGTTCTTTCGATTTCACCATGCTTGGATATGGTCTTGGTACATCCGACAATCCCGTGTTCAAAGGCGTTTATGAATTTTCTCTGCTGGTCTTAGGCGCGACACTCCAGTGTGCGCATCTCATCTCAAGCGGCAAGGCGGATGTGGTCTTCAGTCCGGTAGGCGGGCTTCATCACGGAGGTCGCGGACATGCCGAAGGGTTCTGTTATATCAATGATATCGTTATAGCCATCCAGCGTTTATTGAACAGCGGATATGAAAGGATTCTCTATGTTGACATCGATGCGCATCACGGCAATGGTGTTCAGGATGCCTTTTATGAAAGGGATGATGTGCTTTTTATATCGTTTCATCAGAGCGGGGAAACCCTGTATCCCTGGGGCGGGTTCGAAAGCGAGATGGGCTCAGGAAAGGGCCTGGGGTATACGGTCAATGTCCCCCTGTCGGAATATACCGATGACGAGGCATATATAAAAGTCTTCAAGGAGATCTATACACCCCTGGCCAAAGCATACAAACCCCAGTGCGTTGTTGCGCAGATCGGGCTCGATACCTTGAAGAAGGATCCTCTGACCAATATGAGGATGACGAATAATGGTTACTGTGAAGTGATAGCAGAGATCCGGGCAAGTTGCCCCAAGCTTCTTGCCCTGGGCGGTGGCGGATATAGTGTTCCCGACGTGGTTCGAGGCTGGACCCTTGCATGGGCGGAGCTCAACGGTCTGCAGCCTTACGATCCCTACCTCGGTCTTGTAGGCGGTGCAGTGACAGGTCATGGAAACAGTGTGGAAGAGCTTCGGGATTCACCCTACAGTATAGCACCCCTATTGAAGAAGGATGTGAATAGATACCTTGACTCAAAGATATCCTTTATAAAAGATGAGATATTTCCAATACATAATATCAGCGGATTACAGTATGGGTGACGAAATTAAAGGATATACCTTTAGCGATAAAAGAGGTGAAACCAATCAGGATTACCCCGGTTCATCAAGCATGCATAAGGATAATCCCGGAACAAGCGAAGATATTCTTGTGCACAAGGATGAGTTGAAGATAGATTTCTCTACCCTGATCATGAGTTTTGCTTCTGCTGCCATGATCAGTTTAGGCGCCGTGCCTGATCCCGAGACCGGTCGGATCAGCAGAGATCTCGATCTGGCCAGGCAGAATATCGATATCCTGTCGCTGCTTCAGACCAAGACCAGGGGTAATCTGAGTCCTGAAGAGGAGAGACTGATCGAAGGTTTCCTTTATGAATTGAGAATCTGCTATGTCGAAGCAGAAAGAGGTGAGGAATGAAAAGGAAGATTTCCTTGGTAGGCTTGCTTGTTATGGTTGCTGTGTGTTCGGCACTTGTCGGGATGTTTATCTCGACATCCTTGAGTCTTTCCCCACACAGCGAGGCTCTGCCTTTCTGGAGAGACGGCGCAAGCACCTCCACCGTGCATGTTGTCATGCCCTCTCTGAGCACTCTGGCCAAATCCACCTCTCCCACGGTTGTGAATGTCAGGACCGCGAATAAGATCCCGGCAAGAGAACTCTACAGACATTTCGAAGGGCCGGGAGGTGAGAATGACTGGTTCAATGAATTCTTTCAGAAATTCTTCGACAAACTTCCCGAGAAGGACCTGAAACAGAAGAGTCTGGGGTCAGGATTTATCATTTCCCGTGACGGGTATGTTCTTACCAACAACCATGTCATCAGGGAGGCCGATGAGATCTTTGTTTCCCTGTCGGATAACGAGGAATATAAAGCCGCTCTTGTCGGAAAAGATGATAATACGGATATTGCGCTGATCAAGATAGAATCGGATAGAAAGGATTTTCCCGTATCCGTGCTCGGTGATTCGGATATGCTTGAGATAGGGGACTGGGTATTTGCCATAGGCAATCCCTTCGGTTTCGGGCATACACTGACGCAGGGTATCGTATCGGCAAAGGCCAGGGTGATCGGTGCCGGGCCATACGACAGCTTTATCCAGACAGACGCAGCCATTAATCCTGGGAATTCCGGCGGGCCCCTCATGAACATGGACGGACAGGTTGTCGGTATCAATACAGCAATTGTCTCTTCGGGAAATGGCATAGGTTTTGCCATTCCCATCAATATGGTCAAGGATATACTGCCTGAACTCAAAGACAAAGGCGAGGTGACCAGGGGATGGCTTGGTGTAGCCATTCAGGAGGTTACCCCGGAGATAGCCCGCGCAGTCGGTCTGGATAATCCTGCAGGGGCCATGGTGACCATGATCTATTCAGGTGACCCTGCGGACAGGGCAGGGGTGAAACCGGGTGATATTATTCTCAGGATCAATTCACAAGACATTGATGATCCACACGGGCTCACCCGGTATATCGGAAGCCTGAAGCCCGATTCAAAGGTGGAAATAGTAGTCTGGCGGGAATCCAGAAAGCTTTCTCTTGAGACGAGACTGAAGAAGCGTATCGAGGAAAATATAGCAAGTCTTGGACAGATCCCCGATGAGTCGGAAGAGATCAAAGACAGGTTCGGGATTGTTCTGAAAGATCTGACCCCTGATGTAAAAAGACAGTTCAACCTTGAAGACGCAGGAGGCATTCTCGTGATAGATATCGATCCGAATGGAAGCGCCGCAAAGAGCAGGTTGGAGAAGATGGATATCATCAAGGAGGCAGGAGGAAGCAGGGTCGATAATATCGAGGAATATCTCAAAGCCATGAAGGGTGTCAGGAAAGGCCAGGCTGTATTGATGCTCGTTCACAGAGACTCGAGACCCATGTACATTGCTGTCGACGCTCAATGAAGGTGCACGCCCCGGCAAAGATAAACATTTATCTCAAGGTCCTCCATAAGAGAATGGACGGGTACCATGAATTGAGAACCATTATGGTTCCCCTTTCCCTGTTTGACGAGATCCTGCTTGAGGCAACTGATCACGGGATTGCTGTCAATGCGCCAGGATGCGACTGTGCGGATGGTGATAATCTTGTCTACAAGGCAGCCAGCCTTTTTTTTAAAAGCACCGGGATCGATTCGGGCATAAGCATTGAGGTGGACAAAAGGATCCCGGTAGGGGCCGGCCTGGGTGGAGGAAGCAGCGATGCAACCAGTGTCCTGATGGGAATGAACGACCTTTATCATGCCGGCCTTTCCAGGGATTACCTGATGACAATGGCAGGCAGGATCGGCGCAGATTGCCCTTTTTTCGTTCTCGGTCGACCCGCTCTGATGGGTTCCAGGGGTGATGAGATCGTTAAGGAGGTATCCCTTGAAGAAAGGGCATATCTTCTGGTAGTGCCGCCGTTTAGCATTTCCACGGCAAAAGTGTATTCAGCACTAAAGTCTCCATTGACTCCTGAAAAAGATAGATTTACAATACACGATATAGGAAATGATATAATATCGCCGGAGCAGTGGTTAGAGAACGATCTTGAAACTGCAGCGTTTGGTATTTGCCCCGAACTTGGATTGATCAAAGAAGAGTTGCATAACGCCGGGGCACTGGGGGTTCTTATGTCAGGAAGTGGTTCATCGGTCTTTGGCGTATTTAAAGACACGGATCATTTATGTAATGCAATGGACCGCATAAAGCGGCATGTCGGGTACCGGTACATACCCACAACAGGATTGACGGGGGAAAGGTATGGAGATAACAGAAGTTAAGGTGTTTCCGGTCAGGGATAACGATAAACTCAAGGCGTACGCATCTGTTGTTTTTGATGATTGTTTCGTTATCCGGGATCTCAGGGTAATCAGTGGAACCACTGGTTTGTTTGTAGCGATGCCTTCCAGGAAGAGGAAGGACGGTACATTCAGGGATACGGCTCATCCCCTCAACATGGAGACAAGAGACAAGATCGAACAGTCTATTCTGCAGATCTACGAACAAAAGATTGCCAACGAGGTATAATTTCACTATAGTGCCTCCCCAATAATTGAGGTAACTCAATTGCTGGGATGTCGTCTAATGGCAGGACACGAGATTTTGGATCTCGTTATGGTGGTTCGAGTCCACCCGTCCCAGCCATAATCTTTTTTCAGGAGAAGGCATATATGGAGTCGAACATCTGTGTATTTACCGGCAATGCCAACAGGCCGTTAGCGGAAAGTATCTGTTCAATCCTGGGTATATCGATTGGCAGTGGAGATGTGAAAAAATTCTCTGATGGAGAGACATCGGTCGATGTCCATCAGAGTATCCGCGGCAAGGACATCTTCATCGTCCAGTCCACGTGTTCTCCTGCTAACGAACATTTGATGGAACTCCTTATCATGCTCGATGCCATGAAAAGGGCTTCTGCAAAGAGAATCACCGCGGTCATTCCTTATTTCGGCTATGCCAGGCAGGACAGGAAGGCCTCTCCTCGCACACCCATTACCGCAAAACTGGTAGCAAACCTGCTTGCCGTTTCCGGTGCGGACCGTGTTCTTACCATGGATCTTCACGCCGGCCAGATACAGGGTTTTTTTGACATCCCTGTGGACAATCTCTATTCCAAGCCGGTTGTGCTGAATTATGTTAAGGAAAGATTCTTGAACAACCTCTGCATAGTCTCCCCTGACGCAGGCGGTGTAGAGAGGGCCAGGGCATATGCAAAACCCCTCAAGGCCGATCTCGCAATAATCGACAAGAAACGGGAACGGGCGAACGAATCCGATGTCATGCATATAATCGGAGACGTTACCGGCAAGAGCTGCCTGATAGTGGATGACATGGTGGATACCGCCGGTACCCTGACCAACGGTGCTGTCGCGCTTCGGGAAGCAGGGGCCAGGAAGATCGCTGCGTGCTGTACCCATGCAGTTCTTTCAGGCCCGGCTATCAGCAGGATAGACAAGTCTCCCCTTGATGAGATTGTCGTCACCGATACCATACCATTAAAGGGCGATGCCACCATGTGCAAAAAGATAACTGTGCTGAGCGTTGCGCCACTCCTTGCCGAGGCGATCAAGCGGATATATGAGGAGGCTTCGGTTAGCGAACTGTTCTTGTAGTATCTTTGGAGCGCGTCTGCTGTCAAGAAATGAACCCTGCTGGAGCGGCTTTAGCCGCGATGACAAGACAACCTGGAAAAATACCTTCGTGTCTGGATGCCGATCTCACGGAACAAAGCCACAGGACCGTAACTGTTATGGGTTTGCTCAACTGCAGAATGTGGGTTCAATTCAGTACTTCACGGATCTTTATGGAAAGATCCGTTATGTTGAAGGGCTTCTGGATAAATCCGTTGCAGCCCTTTTCGAGGATCTTTTCCGAATGACCGTTGAGACTGTATCCGCTTGAGAGCAGGACCTTTACATCATTGTTGATCTCTCTGAGGCCTTCATAGGTCTCCGCCCCGCTGATGCCGGGCATGATCATATCAAGGATGACGATATCTATGGCATCGTTTTTTTCTGCATAGATCTTTAGGGCCTGTTCTCCGCTTTCGGCCGTATATACGGTGTATCCGAGTTTCTTCAGGATCTCCGTCCCGATATCGATGATCATTTCCTCATCATCTATGAGAAGCACGGTTTCGTTTCCTGTCAGGGTTTGTGGTATGACGCTGTCTTCCTTGACGATATGTCTGTCGGATGCAGGCAGGTAGATAGAGAAGGTGGTTCCTTTGCCTTCCTCACTGTAGACATTGATGATGCCTCCGTGATTACGGATGATTCCATAGGCGGATGCCAGACCCAGGCCCGATCCCCTGGACTTGTCCTTGGTTGTGAAGAAGGGGTCGAAGATCCTCTGCAGGACAGATCGACTTATTCCTTTGCCTGTGTCTGTCACTGAAACCTTCACATATCTGCCTGGATTTGCCTCGTATGTCCGGACATATTGTTCGTCAAGGCTGACATTGCTTGTCTCCAGGTATAGTTCGCCGCCTGCAGGCATGGCCTGCCATGCATTGACATACAGGTTCAGCATGACCTGTTCTATCTGTCCATGATCCGCTTCCACATTCCAGAGATCCTTGTTCAGTTTAGTGTGGATCTGTATCTCTTTTTTCGTATTTCCGAACATGTCTGAGGATTTTCGTATGAGTTCGTTGAGATCCACGGGCCTTACCTCGTATTTGCCTCCCCTGGCAAAACCCAGAAGCTGTTTTGTCAGCTCCGACCCGCTCGCAACGCACCTCTCTATATGTTCCAGCCGTTTTATATGAGGAGATTCAGAGGCAAGATCCATCTTGATAAGCGAGGTGTTGCCCTGAACAGCCATGAGAAGGTTGTTGAAATCGTGCGCTATCCCCCCTGCAAGGGTTCCGATGGCTTCCATCTTCTGGGCCTGAAGGAGCTGCGCCTCCAGACGCTTTTTTTCGGTGTTGTCCCGGGCAATACCCCGGAATCCTGCAGGGTTGTCTGATGCGTCGCGCAGGAG
Organism: Deltaproteobacteria bacterium; assembly: GCA_011372875.1. Taxonomy (GTDB): domain Bacteria; phylum Desulfobacterota; class Desulfomonilia; order UBA1062; family UBA1062; genus DSAD01. Next base: position 6,250 of record DSAD01000257.1, on the reverse strand, counting down.
AGACAGGGATATCTCCAGGCTTGAATTTTTTGCATCTCCCCGGATGATATCACAGTTTATAATCTTTTGTGGCTTTCCGGTCTTGTAAACGTTTAGTGCTATCCTGCGGATCTTTCTTCTGTTTTCATCTCTTATAAATGTCTGATAATTCCTGCCCGACATCTGATCTTTCGGGCATGCAAATATCCTGCACAGCGAATCATTGAAAAAGGTGAAGTTTCCCTTGAGGTCCAGTTCAAAATATCCTTCTTCTATACTTTCCAAGATGGTGCGGTATTTCTCTTCACTCTCGCGGATCGTCTGTTCCGCAAGCTTTTTGTCATTGATGTCGATGACGGAAATGATGCCGGCCGGCCTTCGAACATGGTCTGTGCACCTGAAAGATCCACCCAGGTTTCAATACCTTGTTTGGTCAATATCTTAAACTCATAACGCTGCTCGGTGGCAAGCCCCTTCTGGCGACTTTCTCCCCGCTGCTGGACAAGTTTTCTGTAATCAGGGTGGACGATATCCCAGAAATGCATCTTCTTGAGTTCGTTCTCGCTGTAGCCGCAGATCTTCTCGGCTGCAGGATTTGCATATATCCACACATTGTCCTGATAAAGCATGATGGCGGTAGGTGATGACTCGGCAAGTACCCTGAATTTTTCCTCGCTTTCCTTGAGGGCCTGTTCCACCTTTTTCCTGCCGGTTATATCTCGTGCCACACCGATCCTGCCGATCGGCGTGCCTTCATCGTCTCTTATGGTCCTGACGTTCAGCTCCATTGAAACAGGCTCTCCTGCCTTGGACAGCATATCGACTTCGTATATGGGGATATTCTCACCGGCCATCGCTCTTGTGAATTTGTTCAGGGTGGTCTTTTGATAGGAGGGGCTTAAGATATCGGTGAATCTTCTGCCCAGGAGTTCTTCAATCCTGTAACCGGTTACTTTTTCTATCTGCGGATTCAGGTAGGTGAATCTGCCTTCGGTATCGATGGTGAAGACTATGTCTTTGAGTATCTCTACAAAGTTTCTGTATCTTGTCTCACTTTCTCTGAGCGCATCCTCGGCCAGCCTGCTTCTTTTTACCATGTGCTGTGAAAATATCCCGAAAGCGATAATCGCGGAAACAAAGAGCAGGCGGGGCCAGAGATGCGGAAGGTAAGGGAAGAACAGTTCCTGGATAAGGTGCGTTTCTTTGTGGTAGTTCGTATCGATGATGGACTGAGCGATCCAGATAAAGAGAGAAATGACCACGGCTACGGCCACTAGGTGATCATTGATACTGAATTTCTCGGATCCCCTTTTCAAAATGCTCTCCCGCAAGCCGGTATAGTCATTTCTTGACTGTGCCAACAATGCATACATATCCTATCGTCATACAATGTGACGAGTATTAATAAAAATGGTGAGATGTTTTCTTCTTGAAGATGCCCCATCAGCTGATGGAAACGGAAAGCTCCGGGCGATACTGGAGTGCCTCGGCGACATGGGAAGCCTTTATGGTTTCGCTTCCTTCAAGATCCGCTATGGTCCTGGCAACCTTGATCACGCGTTTGTATCCTCTCATGCTCAGACTGTATTTTTCCATTGCGGAAATGAGCAAGCCTTTTGACGCGCCGTCAAGAAGGCAGATGTCGTCGAGTCTGCTGTCGGGAATGCGTGCATTGGCTTGCCCCCTGTTGTACTGAGCTGTTCTGGCGTGTGCCACCCGTTGGGAGACGCTCAAGGATGATGCTGTGGTGTTCTGGTTGAGTATGCTTGATGCATCTACCGGGTCTACCCATATGTGTATGTCTATCCTGTCCATAAGAGGGCCGGAGACCCTTGTCTTGTATCTCGCTATCTGTGAGGGTGTACAGCGGCACTCTCTTCTGGAATGTCCAAGATATCCGCACGGACATGGATTCATTGCCGCTATGAACTGGAATTGAGCCGGAAAGGTTATTGCCGTATTTGCCCTGGAAACGGTCACGCAGAAGTCCTCGATCGGCTGCCTCAGAGCTTCGAGCGCGCTCCTTCTGAACTCGGGGAGCTCGTCAAGGAACAGTACGCCGTTGTGAGAAAGCGAGACCTCGCCTGGTGTGGGAATGGTTCCTCCACCGATAAGGCCTGCGTCCGAGATGGTATGATGAGGAGACCTGAAGGGCCTGGCCGTGACAATGGAGTTCCGTCTCAACCGGCCGGCAGCCGAATAGATGCTCGTACATGCAAGGACCTCTTCACGCGTAAGAGGCGGCAGGATCGAGGGCAGCCGTTTTGCGAGCATGGATTTGCCTGCGCCCGGAGGCCCGATCATCAGCATGTTGTGCGAGCCTGCAGCTGCGATTTCAAGGGCCCTCTTGGGGACAAACTGGCCGGTTATCTCGCCCAGGTCCGGGCCGGTAACCGAAGGAGCGCAGATCTCGATATCCATCTGTACGGGCGGCGGCATGCCGTCGCGAAGGATGCCTACAACCTCAATAAGGTTTCTCACCGGCCATACAGCGCTCCCGGCAAGACATGCCTCGTTGACGTTTTCCACCGGGCACACGATTCCGTCCAGCCCGGAGCGTTTTGCAAGAGATGCAGAGGATATGACGCCACGTACCGGACGAACCCTTCCATCGAGGCCCAGCTCTCCTACAAAGAGGAATCTTGAAAGATTATCTTTTGAGACTACACCGAGCGCAGCCAGGACGGCAACGCAGATGGGCAGGTCGAATATGCCCCCTTCCTTCTTAACATCTGCCGGGGCCAGATTGACTGTGATGCGTTTGGGGGGGAACTCTAGTCCGGAATTGATGATGGCCGAACGTACCCGTTCCCTGCTCTCCTTTACCGAGCTGTCGGGCAGCCCCACGATGCCGAATGTCGGTAGACCTCCTTGAACATGTGCCTCAACAACAACCCCAAGCGCATCGGTTCCCCACAGGGACGCCGATTTAACGCTTGCTATCATAGGGTTCAAGATTAAGGGAGGCTTAAGAAAATGTCCAGATCTTTCTTGTCAGACTCAAGGTATGAGGTTTTAGGTTTAGGGTACAGGGTATAAGGTTTCAGGTTTTAAGTATTAGGTTGAACAGGTTTTTACCTTTACTCCAGCACTCCATTACTCCAGTCTTTTCAAACCAACACTCCAGTCTCTTCTTCACGAACTCCATTACTCCATGTATTTCCCGGATGTCGAAAAACGGCAATCTCTTCTGTATCAGGGCACTCTATGCAGGGAGAAACCTGCTGAAGAGCAGGCAGGGCAGGGCTATATCGATGGCCAGCACGGAAAGCGGCCCTAATGCATTGCCAATGAGGATCCGTCTGCTCAGAACCGTAAAACCTACAAGCCCGATTATGAACAGGGTGCCTATTGCGGTAAATGTAGTAAAGAAGAGGTTCATTCTAGTTCCTGTGTGGCCCGGCCTTTTTTCATGACAAGCCTTATCATCTCGGCGGTATCTGTTGTCGGGGCGAGACACGATCGATTCGAGCAGACATATGCAGTGGTTTTATTGTCTTGAGGAGATTTGTCTTTAATATGCTCCGGCAGCCCCTTAGTTGCCTCGTCCGGGCGATGCACGACAACGACATGCGGAAGGAAACGTGAACGCAGGGCCAGCAGCTTCTCTTCGATACCGCCTGTGTCGGTGCTGCTCGAAAGCACTACCTCGCAGGCAGGTCCCAGTAAAAGATCAAGACCCATCAACATGAAGATATGGGAGGAAGGAGACGTTGCCATTGTCTTAGAGAATGCTTTTGCCGTGTCATAAGCCTTTTGTTCGAGGTCCGTATCGCCGGTAATCCTTGCAAGCAGGATCAGGTCCAGCAGGAATACCGAATTGCTCGATGGCAGTGCCCCGTCGTGCGAATCCTTTATCCTGGCGATGACCACGTCACTCTCACAAGACGTAAGGAAGATGCCCCCGTCTTTATTGTCCCAATAATATTCGATACATTCGCGGGCTAATGCCGAAGCGCAATTAAGGTATTTCAGATCGAACACCGCCTCATAAAGCTCGATCAGACCCCAGATAAGGAAGGCATAGTCTTTCGCGCTCGCCTCTGCGCCTGGTCTGCCGGGGCGATAGACATGGAGCAGCCTGCCTTTTGAGTCCTTAATGTTCTCCAGGATACAATCAGCGGCTTTGGCTGCTGCTTCAAGATATTCCCTGCTTGAGAATGTCTGTCCTGCCCTGGCAAGTGCGGCGATCATGAGGCCGTTGATGTCAGTCAGTGTTGACTCGTCAGTAAACGGCCTTGCTCTCATGCTGCGTTTCTCGAACAGGGCCGCTCGTATCTGTTCAAGCCTTTTGGACAAGGTGGTATCGTCCATGCCCAGATGCTCGGCTGTCCTTTCAGGGGGTGTGTTCATGTGAAGGATGATCTTGTCGTGGGCGAATGCTGTGGAGAGATTACCCTGCTTTTGCAGGGAATAGGCCTTTGTCGCAAAGAGATAATCCTCCTTGTTCAGTATGGATCTCAGTTCTTGGTCCGTCCATACATAAAATTTCCCCTCACTTCCCTCGGTGTCGGCGTCCTGGGACGAAAAGAACAGGCCCTCGGCCGAGACCATTTCCCTCAGGACATATGTCAGGATCTCCCTGGCTGTTCTCTGGTAGCTGCCCCGCCCTGTGGCCAGGTATGCTTCGGTATAGGCGATTGCGGCAAGGGCCTGGTCATAGAGCATCTTTTCAAAGTGAGGAACGAGCCATTTCGCATCTGTCGAGTAACGGTGAAATCCGAAGCCTACATGGTCGAAGATTCCTCCCATGCGCATGGCATCCAGTGATCTTGTCGCCATGTTCAGTGCGCGGCTGTCTCTGAAACGTCTGTGGTATCTCAGCAGAAACATGATGTTATGCGGTGCCGGAAACTTGGGGGCGTCACCGAATCCTCCGTACGTCGGGCTGAATCCGGCAGCGAGTCCTTCAAAGCCGTGTTGGACAAGGCTTTTATCCGGGATACTGCCGGGTTCACTTTTAAGGGCATCTGCTACGGCCGCGGATATCCGGCGGGCGGAATGTATGAGGTCCTTCTGATTCGTCTTCCATGTATTGTCGATGATCGGGATGAGTTCCATCAGGCCGATAAGGCCCTGCCTTGAATGTTTGGGGAGATAGGTGGCGGCAAAGAACGGCTGTTTATCAGGTGTCATGATGATGGTGAGCGGCCAGCCCGCGTTGCCAGTCATCATCTGACAGGCCGTCATATAGGTGGCATCGATATGGGGTAGCTCCTCGCGGTCCACCTTGACGCAGATGAAAGCATCGTTCATGAGCCGGGCCACCTCGTCATCTTCAAAGCATTCACGGGCCATGACATGACACCAGTGGCAGGAGGAGTATCCGATGGAGAGAAACACTGCCTTGTCGAGATCTTGTGCCTCGGTAAATGCCTCTTCATTCCATGGCCGCCACGCGACCGGATTCGCGGCATGCTGGAGAAGGTAGGGGCTTATCTCTTCTTTGAGTCTGTTATGTCTTTCCATAGGATTTTCAGAATAATAGGACCCCGGTTCAGCGAAATCAAGTCTGCCGGGGTTTAACCCACATCTTGCATCTGAATTGTGTTAAGAAAATGGTGCCTGATCAATGGCTGCCTACAAGAGGCGATTCCTCGGGTTTTTCTCTTCTGAAACATACTGTTCGAGAGCAGAGATCAGTTCGATCCTGGACTCGCACAGGATCTCCTCCTGGCTGCCGGAAGATGCATGGGTAACCTTGAGCTTCATTGAACCTGATCTGATGAAGGTCGGGATAGCTCTCAGCGGAATAACCGAGGTCGGAAGAAGCGTTTCTCCCAAAAGCGCATTCAAGAGTGTGCTTTTGCCTCTTTTGAACTGGCCGGGCACGGCAAGATGAAATCTTCCTTCCCTCAGCCGCTGATGCAGCAGAGAAGTCTTGCCGGCGTCATAACCGAATTCCGCTCCGGCACTCTTGAGAGTCTCCATGCCCTGTTCGATGAGAACCGACAACGGCTGTTCACACTATCCCTTAACGAAGGACTCCGGTTGTTTTTCTTTGGATTGAAAATGAGCGGGTTTCTTCATAAACCATCCTTTTATGGGAATCATTCCAGGGGGTTTATTCGATACAGGAAGCGGTTTTTTATGATATGTCCATCCTGCCGATCATGCCCCCGGCAGGAGTCATCAGCCATACAGGCGGTTATCTAATTGGGGGACTCCATCCCCTTTCTGAGCGTGCATAATACAGACCCTGGCTCTGTCTGTCAATAACAAGGACAACCAAGCATTCATCGAGGAATAGTATCAAAGATTTGTCAATGAG
>DSAD01000259.1 GCA_011372875.1 Deltaproteobacteria bacterium | reverse complement strand
GACCCTCAGATCTATTTCTCTACATTCTCTTCGCACTATATCAAATATCCAGGGCCTAAGCAGTCATGTGCTGTAAATGCTTAATAATATTGTCAAGAGATCAAGATTACATTTGACAAGGCATGTCATTTATGTTTAAAGGCGACATCTTGGTATTTCGCAGCTAAAAGGTGTTATGTAAGACTGATATGAAATTATCGTAATGTGTCAGGAGGAGAATTTAAAAAGATGAAAAAAATCATTGGGCTGATTGGTGCACTAATATCACTTGGATATTTATCACCTGCCCTATCAGCAGAGATAATGGACTTCGACAACCTCACCAACACGGTACAGACAGCTGTTATCGCCATACCGGAGCCGGCAACAATGGTACTGGTGGGACTGGGGCTCATAGGGCTTTCAGGTCTGCAGAAAAAAACCGGCAAGTAACTATCCGCAACGCCTGCCAGACAATTGCCTACAACATCAACGTTGCCTTATCAGCCACATAATCCTGTTCGTTAAAACCAGTACGGACATCAGACAGAAGATATCATGTCATAGCGCCGAGAAGGACTTCCCCGTTACGGTTGACAGCACACGGCACGGCACGAAGCTGTCATGGCTTCTTCAACATCTTCCCGACGATCTCCTGTGCCCCGGCATGTCCCTGCTGCGCAGCTTTCATGAACCATTGCATGGACTGTTCCTGATCCCTTCTAATGCCCTCTCCTCTTCCGTACATAAACCCCAGATTATATTGCGCTTCGGTATCATCCTGCTCGGCTGCCTTGTGAAACCAGTATAATGCCTCCTCCAGGTTACGCTCTACACCCTCGCCATGATAGTACATGATTGCAAGGTTATACTGTGCGTCAACATCACCCTGGCCGGCCTTCTGCGTATATTTCTCCACATGTTCCGAGGTAATCTCTTCCCTGTCCGGGTCGATCTGATCTCCCCTTCCATCCCTGCCTGAATTGTGCTTCCTGATATATTCCTGCCACTTGTCCGATTCCAACATTATTATCGATCTGTTATGACCCTGACTGGCCGCATTGGAAAACCACTGATATGCCTGGGCATCATCCCTGCCGACACCGTCACCTTTTTCATACAGGGTGCCGAGGATAAACTGTGCCTCCACATGATCCTGCTGGGCTGCCTTGAGAAACCATCCGGCAGCCTCTACATCGTCCTGTTCCACACCCCTGCCTTCGAAATAAATATTGGCAAGTTTGAACTGAGCGTATACATCCCCGTTCATAGCCGATCTCCTTATGTTTTCGACTACAACGGCATCGTCTTTCCCATGTGCCCTCTTTGAGAGGTACCAGATCAACGCCACTATACAGATAAAGACCGACAGTATAATAATCAGCTCCATGAGACTCTCCTGCTTGCTTATGGTTTTATTCTGACACAAGAAACCGCGGCTTTCAAGCTATTGCTTCAAGATTTGTTATCACTGAACATCCGATCCTTCATTTAACACTCGCAAATACATCCCTGTCTATGCGGCAAATGATATTTTCATCTGTATTCCGGGTGAGCAGATACATTCTGCAGAGATACTTTCTGCAGAGAAATGGCACCTTCCTTATGTGCGTCAGAAGGTATCAATCATTGACAGGGAGATAACCTCGTCATTGATCAGTATGTGGGAGTTGATGCATCCCACCCTGTTGCAGATGGCAATGCAATCGGTAAAATCCGGATGCTTCGACGTGAATAATGCCACAAGATTTGCACCGCAGCTGCAGGGAGAATGGATCGGCAGCAAGATGTCGCAGGCGGGACAATACAAGTCCATGATCTCTCCTTTGACAAGATCGATATCAAGAACGATCCTGGATGTCGATCCATAAACAGGACTCAGAGCTATACACCCCCGTCTCGATCCCTTTGCCGCCTTGATCAGAATACCAGGATGCCCGTCAAACAATGCCCTGGGACTGATCAGATCATGCCCGTTCGGACAGAACAGCCTGCCTGCAACGAGGATCTTAGCGGATGCTGAACTCTCCCGGACCGGGTTCGGAATTATCAACATGCCTCTTTCGTTGAAACGCTCCATAATCAAATATTAAGAATCAGGGCTTCAAGAGTCAAGAGAGATCATACAAGGTGGAATATGCACACCAGAATCAGCTGCCTGAACAGATGAGTTGTGCAAATAAATATTATTCACTATGAAATTTGATTAAATCATAAAAATTGTTATAATAAGAAAAATCACTTTACACAGGGCGGGTAAATGGACTCCATCAAAAGGGAATATCCGAGAAAGAGCAAAAAGATTAAGGGCATGATCAACATCCATATTAATGATTCCACCATGGAGGCCTTGAGCCCGGGTATTAAAGATGAAACCATAAAAATCATTGCCGAGACAAAAGATATCAGCTGGGGAGGTTTTTGCCTCCAGATGACCAATCTTCCCAGGGACAGGGGTAAAAGGTTCACCCCGGAAAAGGCTCATACCATCGTCGGCAGACAGATTGTGGTCAGCTTCAACAACCCTCACCTGACCCTCTGGGGAGAGGTTATCAGATTGGACTCCAAGGCTCACGAGATGGCAATAACCATAACCAAGGTGTCCGATTACGATCTCTGGCAGGGATTGTGCGACGCCCAGGAGCAGGGGTAAGACCCAGGGACTGGGCCTCAGATCTTTTCAACGCTCTCGGCAAAGTCAGGATCCTGAAGAAGTTTCTTTGCAAACTTCAGATATTTCGTTACGATTGCCCGGACTGCCAGCTGCAATGCATACGGACGAATCGGCTTCTCAAGGAGATAGTTGACCTCTGCAGCCACGCACATATCCACAACATCGTCACCGGCCTTTCCTGTTATCATTATCGTGTCCTGATACGCAAAAGGATATTTCTCAGCAATGGCATCCAGGAAATAGAAACCATTATCATGCCCCACAAAGACGTCGAGTATGAATATCATAATACCGTTGTCCCGACCCAGACAGTAAGAGATCGCCTTGTCAACATCGGTAAAGGTTATAACCTCTCCCCAGGTAAAGTACTCTTTGATCTGTTCGGCTATCACTTCGCACACATTTTCTTCATCGTCGACAATGAGAATGTCCAATCCATCAGACACGGCAATCCCTCCATTGTGTATATTCAATGAGAATCCTTTATACTCATTTTAGTATATAGAAATACAGACAATAATACAAACCTTGAATAATGAAATACCGAGCCGCAAGCTTGCGAGGTATCAAAGACTCTATTTACTGTCCCCCCCTCACCTTTATCCTCTCCCCGGAGGGAGAGGACTAAGAAGAGAGCTGCAAGCAGCTTGCGTATCATCCGAATGTAGCACCTTGCCGGAATCAGCAGGGCATCAACATCTATTTTATTGTCCCTTATCCTGTCTTATCAAGAATATTCAAGGTTATGATCATTAAAAATGCTTACTTGCCTTCGCTCCCAGCATGCCTCGCGCTACAAGGAGCACCTGGTTTCTGTCTTCCATGTTAAGGGCATGCTCAAGACTCCCGGCATGAAGACTCATGTTTATCGCTTCCTTTGTAAGCTTCAGTCCCATGGGATTCTTTGTGATCATTATCTTTGCCAACTCGAGGGCCGTATCAAAGACCTTGTCCTTTTCGACCATCCGACTTGCCAGACCCAGATCCATTGCCTCCTGTGCCGACATGAAATTGCCGGTCAGCATGAATTCATAGGCCCTGCCGGCGCCGATCAGCCTGGGAAGAAAATAACTGCACGACATATCCGCTCCGCCAAGACCAATATTGATATATGCCGCCGAGAATCTGGCATCTGAGCTGACAACACGAAGATCGGATGCGAGAGCAAAGCTGAAACCAAGGCCTGCCGCAGCTCCATGAACCGCACAGATAATCGGCTGGGACACCTGCCTCATGGCAAGATTCAGCCTGCCTAGGCGCGCCTGGAAATTGTAGAACTCGTCAAGGCTTAATTCGGCGCTGCGTTCCATGGTCTCGGTCATATCGAGCCCTGCACAGAAACCCTTTTCCCCATTACCCTTTAGAATAATGACCTGCGTATCGAGATCATACTGCCGCTGACCCCAGAAATCATACAATTCCTCGGTCATCACACTGTTGACCGCATTGTATTTATCCGGCCGGTTCAAAGATAATACCCCGATACCCTTTTCATGTACTTCATACTCGATCGTTGAATATGCCATTGATTCCTCCCTATTTGATCTTTGATCGATCTGCTAGCCCTTACGGTTATACCACAAATGTATTCCTAAACACATTCTTGTAATGCCTCCCTTATAATCCCAGCTATAAGCTACTGATATTCTCCATGCATTAATTGGCCTGCTCATTGCTTACACAAAGCAGGAGGGATATCGGATGGCGATCATATGTAATTACAGGATTCAGTTTCTCTTCGGATTCTTTATACTGCTGCTGATCCTGCTGATATGTCCGCTAAGAGCCGAAACCTCACAGGATTATCCTGAAAGTATTATTGCCCAGGATTTTAAGGTTTTACAAAACAACACCCGGACCGGCCAACCATATAGAAGTGCTATCATGAATGGATTGCACAACCTCTCGGGTCTGAATAGAATCAACGATACCTCCTTTTTTGATATCCTGCTGAAATACAGCGGAATTATCAGGAGCTTACCCTCCGCAGAGCCGATAACCGGGTACAATATTGAAAAAGACAAGATAGAGAACTACGTTATGGACAGTATTCAGGCGAGGATACATCCTCTCGTTGAATTATCATACCCATTCAGTGAGAAAATTGCCTTTGAATTCACGGGCCATTTCACCCGGCATGAGATGGGGACTTCCTTTGCTGCATTATATCGTTACAATTACAGTACCGAGCTGAGTGAGTCTGTGGTTTACTTTTTCGTTTCCTGCAATTTCGACTCTTAAGGGGTCCATCCAGGATCAGTCAAGCTTTATTATCTTCAGGGAATTCTCCTTTCCTACCCCCCCGAAAGGCAGGGCACTTACCATAAGCAGGGTGTCTTCAGGCCTTGCAAGGCCCTGCTCTTTCAGATACCCTATAAATTGCTCATCCGAACCATCAGGATCTGCCATAACCGGGAGTATCCCGTATGAAAGATTCAAGGATCTCAACGCAGCTTCATTCGAACACAGGGCAATTATCCATGCCCCCCCCTTGAACCGGGATATCCTTCTTGCTGTTGCCCCGGTCTGCGTCGGCACCAGGATAAAGCGTATATTCAGCATATGGAGAGTATTGACCACATTCAGAGAAAGTGCATCCCCTATTGATGCACCGCTTCGTTCAAGCTCATGCCTGATTGCACTGGGAATACTCATACCGGCGGCAACACCCCCCCTGTTCTTCTCGGTCATCTGTGCAATCTTTACAAGCATACGTAGAGACTCTACCGGATAACTGCCGATGGCTGTTTCCTCTGAAAGCATAACAGCATCTGTGCCGTCGAGTATGGCATTGGCCACATCGGTTACCTCTGCCCTGGTGGGCCTGGTATTTGCGGTCATGGATTCCAGCATCTGGGTTGCCGTAATAACCGGTCTTGCTCGGTAATTTGCCTTAAGAGTGAGCTGCTTCTGGACAACGGGAACCTTCTCTATGGGGATCTCAACCCCCAGATCGCCCCTTGCAATCATCAGAGCATCGGCAGCATCAAGTATTGCATCTATCTGTTCCAGGGCCTCCTTGCGCTCGATCTTTGCCACTACAAATGCCTCTTTTCCAAGAGACGAGGCAAAACGTTTTACCTTCATGATATCGTCGGGGCTTTTCACAAAGGATACGCTGAACATGTCGACCCCGACTTCTAGACCGAACCTGACAAACTCAAGATCCTTGTCTGTAACCGGATTTATGTTAAGCCTTGCATCCGGGAGATTCATGCCCTTGTTCGAGAGCAGCTTTCCACCCATGATTACCCTGCACACAGCCTGTTCAGCAGTTTTGTGAAGCACCTTCAACTGAATAAACCCGTCATTGAGAAACACCCTGCTTCCCTTGTGCAGATTTTCAATAAAACCGCCAAAGGCAACAGGTATAAGGGATGATGAACCGATTTCATCGTGTATGGTAAGGACAACGGTCTTGCCTTTCTCAAGGACACATGACCCGCCTTCAAGCCTGCCTATCCTGATCTTGGGGCCCGGCAGGTCTGCAAGGATGGATACTGGTATGCCCAGTGAGGCAGAAAGCCCTTTTATTCTGTGGATGTTCTCCTCGTGCTCGGCAAGATCTGCGTGACTGAAATTGAGCCGCGCCACATTCATGCCCGAGATTATCATCTTCGAAAGGATCGGCTTGTTCCTGCTGGCAGGGCCGATAGTGCATACAATCTTAGTCTTTCTTCCCGGAAGGCTCACTGACATGTCTACACCTCGCATGATTCCATCGGAAATCATTCCTTGAACCCACATTCTGCAGGTGAACAAGTCTATGATGTGCAATGATCTACCTCGAAGCAAGCTTTCGAGGTATCATCTGAATCAATGCATATGACTTGTTCTGTGGGAGCGGCTTTCAGCCGCGATAAAACCCCTTTACATTTTCCGGAAAATCGCGGCTGAAAGCCGCTCCCACATTGCCTGTTCCATCTCTGATTCAAAATGCGGGCTAAATACTTAATCAGCCAATATCATTTCGCTCTTGATAATCTCTTTAATATCATTGCTGATCGCCTGAGCCTCTCCATATAATAGAAGATGACCGGGATGAATATCATGGTGAAAAGTGTTGATACAATAATGCCTCCGATGGTGGGAACTGCCAGGGCCATCCTGAAGCTGGCACCGGAACCTCCGAGGGCCTGGGGCAGCAGTCCGCAGATAATGGCTATATTGGTCATCAGTATGGGCCTGAATTTATCAGAGCACGCCTGCCTGATTGCAGGAATTGTCTCAATGCCTTCCTTTATGGAATTCATGGCATCGTCGATGATCAGGATTGCACCGTTGACCACGATGCCGACAAGCATGACAATGGACATCATGGCCAGCATATTCATGGTTATACCGGAGAAAAACAGAGAGTATAATACCCCGGCAAGGCCAAGAGGAATACTCAGGAGAATGGTAAACGGATGCACTATCGAGTTCAGGATGGCCGCAAGCAGCATGAACGTGAGAACAGAGGCAATGATGAATGCCTGGGACGTGGCCTCACTCGCCTCCTTATTAAGCTCAACGTCTCCTGCGAATTCGATCTTGTATCCTTGTTTGAGGTCGAGCTCATCAAACTTTTCCTGCAGGATAGCCATATTCTCTGTCAGGGAAAGCCTGCTGAAGAAACATCTAAGTGTTATCTTCCTCTGCTTGTCCTTTCTCTCGATATTCGCCTCTGCGTTAGAAGGGATAAACATGCCCACCTTGTTGATGGGATTGAGTATGTCATCCTTTGTTAGCGGTACAAGGATTGCCCCCAGCAGATTGATGGAATCGGTATACTTCTCGTCCAGGGATACATGGATGTCGTATTCCTCCCCCCTGTCCCTGAGCACGGAGGAGTCATCCCCGTCTATTGATGCACGCAGCACAGTACCCAGTCTTAAATTGTTCCCCCCGTACACGTATGTCTTGAAATCATCCGAGATGAACCGCATCTCTTTTCTCGGGTTCTTGTACGAACTGATTATGCTCTGATAGTTTCCCGTATCGTTCATTATCTGTTTTACCTGCTCTGAAAGCTTCACGAGTTCGGAATACTCGGTACCGTAGATATCGACATCCATGTCCCCTTCATTTCCGTGCGATCTGCCTGCGGTTACGCTGAATTCAAGGTCAGGTATGGCGCAGAGTTCCTCAACAAGACTCTGGGCCACTATCTTGTCGCTCCTGAAACGCATGCCTACATCAACCAGGCGTATGTGGACCTTCAGATCGTAGATGCCTTTGTTCTTGCCTCCGATGGTCGAGGTATAGTCCTTGAGTTCAGGGATCTTGGATACAATCGCATCTATCCGTGAGAGAACCTGAGAGCTTGCAGTAATGGATATGTCCTGGGGCAATTCTGCAACGATACTGATCTCGGAGCTGTCCGAAGAAGGGAAAGGCTCCCCGCCGACATATTTCATGAGATAGATGGAGCCTGCAAGCATCACAAGGGTAAACACGATGGTCATCTTTTTCCATTTCATACAGGTCTCGAGCAGGAGCAGATATTCCCCTCTGAGGGTATCTATCCAACGGGAAAAGAACATGAGATGTCTTCCGATGAAGCCCCATCCCTGTTCTGCGTCTTTGGCGTTTCTCATGGCAAACGACGAAAGCATGGGTGTAAGAGAAAAGGATGCCAGGATGGAAAATACGGTGGCAGCAACCACCGTGATGCCGAAAGGATAGAATACCTGCCCGAATATCCCTTTCATGAATGCAATAGGGATGAATACTACGATATTGGTACCTGCTGCAGCCATTACCGCGACAGCGACCTCCCATGTCCCCTTTGCAGCACCTTCTCTGGAATCATCATGCTGGAGAATATGCTTGTGGATATTCTCGATAATGACAATTGCATTTGCGACAAGTGCACCGATCGAAACCCCCAGGGCCATGAGGGTAATGATATTCAGGGTAAAACCGAACAACTGCATTACAAGAAACGAAGAGACAATGGAAGAGGGAATGACCACCGCAGCTACAAGGGCCATGCGTATGTCGCCGAGAAAAAGGAACAGTACAAGCGTTGTGAGAAGCACACCCAGGAATATGTTCGACAGCGCATCGCTTATTGATTCCCGGATAAAATCAGTAGCATCCTTTGCGAGCTCGATACTGAGCCCTGGAGGAAGCTCGTTCCTAACCTCTTCAAGCCTTTTGTATGCGGAATCGGCGGTATTGACCACATTACTGTCTGTCTGCTTGAAGATATTGAGGATCACAGCCTCTTGACCCTTGAACCGTGCCACAGAGGCGATATCCTTGAACCCGTCTTCTATGGTTGCAATATCCTTGAGCTGGATAACGCCAACGTCTTCCACTGCGAAGTACATATCCGCAATCTCTTCAACAGTTTCGAACTGCCCCTTGAGCCGCACGCCTATCTTGAACTTGCCCCGGTCCATCGAGCCTGCAGGCACGTCGAGGTTTTTCATTCTTATTGC
The DNA here is from genome assembly GCA_011372875.1 of Deltaproteobacteria bacterium. GTDB lineage: Bacteria > Desulfobacterota > Desulfomonilia > UBA1062 > UBA1062 > DSAD01. Next base: position 40,022 of record DSAD01000259.1, on the reverse strand, counting down.
ACTGATAACATCCAGGATAGACAGCCGGTAGTTCATGAGCTTGGGCAGATCAACACGCACATTTATCTGCCTTTCCCTTCCGCCTACAACATCCACGCTCGCAACGCCTGATACCTGAGAGAATTTGTCCTTGAGAACCTTATCTGCATACTCGTAGATATCATGGATAGGCATGGTGTCGCTGAACAGGGCAATGCTCAGGGTCGGTTCACCGAACGGGTCGAACTTCTCGATAAGGGGCTTGTCCGCATCGTCGGGGAGATCATGGGTTATTGCCTCGACCTTGTCCTTTACCTCCAGGGCCTTTATATCTACATTCACCCCGTAATTGAATTCGATGATGGTCAGACCAAAGTTCTCATACACGCTGGAAGATATGTGTTTGATATCGCTGATATTTGATACCGCATCCTCGACCTTCTTGACTACCTGGGTTTCTATCTCCTCGGGGGCGGCACCTTCGTATACCTGGGTAACCAGAACTATGGGCAGGGTGACATCAGGGAAGAGATCAACGTATATCCGCTGGTAGGAAATAATCCCCAGGACCACAAACACGCAGACCAGCATGATCGTGGTTACCGGCCTGTTAATAAAGATTCTGATCAGATTCATGCAGTTTCCATTGCAAGCATAACAGATTAATATACGACTCTGATATTGTCGCCGAGACGTTTAAAACCGCTCACCACGACTTTGTCATCTTTGGTAACACCGGAGCTTATGCGTACATAATCATCATTCAACCCGGATCTCTCTACCATCCTTTTCGTTACATGATCGTTGACAACGACATATACATAGTTATTCCCGTCAGGGTCTGTCTGAAGGGCACGAAGATCCGCATAGAGGGCATCCGGATCATTGAGAACCTCTATCCTGGCCGTGGTATATGTACCGATCCGCAACTGCCCATTGCTGTTGTCCGCCTCCATCTCGATATGAAAAAGCCCGGTCTTGGGGTTCGCATTCAGAGAAACCTTGGTTACACGGCCCAGACTCTGGCCTTTGCCGTTCATGCCGTTTACCATGATCTTCTGCATCGGCATGATACGAACAACATCGGATTCGCTCACATCAGCAATAAGCCTGACTCGATCTACCCTTGCAACAGTGGCAACCGTCTTCATGGGTGAAATGAGTTCACCTTCCCGCGCATTGATATCAACGAGCACTCCGTCCATAGGGCTGGAAAGGGAGACCGACTTCACCACGCTCTCAAGGTTTGCCCTGTCTACATCGAGCTTCATCTTTATCTCATCGAACTGGCTCACGGATACAGCACCTGATCCCTGCAACTCAAGCATCCTGTTATAATTCTTCAGGGTTGTCTCATATATTGCCTTAAGCTGGCGGTACCTCGCCGAACTCCGGGGATCTTCCTTGTCCAGACTGATGATCACCTCATCCGCTTTGACCGCATCGCCTACTTGATGATGCACCTTGAGTATCTTTGCTGCGATGGGCGTGAATATCTCTGTCTGCTTGAGCCCCATGACCAGAGCATTGACCCGGCAATACACGAGGAACTCTCCCCGCTGAATCTGCGCCACCTCTACCGGAATACCGTTTGTCTTATAATACTGTTCGATGCCGACAGCATCCTGCTCCGCCATTAAGGTAATCTTGTTCATTCTGAGAAGAACCGCCAGAACAAAAACAATAACGATTCCCAAATAAATGATTTTTCTCATGATCTCTTCCTTACCATACCCCACCCTGGCATAACCGCGCATAACAAATATATTATTATCGGTATCAAACCATGGAGGCCGGTAAATGTCAATGTCGGTATTGCAGTCTTACAAACTGATGAGACACACCATAAGGACACTTATCCCGACAAGTGCAATATAGTCGGAAGATGCCGCTCTGATCTGTTTCATCCTTGTCCTTTTGATTCCCGGGGAATATCCCCTTAGTGTCAGGGCTATGGCAAGATCGTCAGCCCTTCTGAATACACCGTACAGAAGCGGCACAAGTATGGGGATAAGGGCCTTGACCTTCCTGATCATCCCCCCTGATTCAATGTCCACGCCACGTGATTTCTGTGCCTTTATAATGCGGTCGGTCTCTTCGAAAAGCAGCGGTATAAAACGTATTGCAAGCATCACGAGCAGTGCGATCTCATCGATGGGAACCTTGAGATATTTCAAAGGCGTCATAAACCATTCCAGTGCCCATACCATGTCCAAAGGAGAGGTTGTCAGCGTCATGAGTGTGGACAGCCAGATGGCGAATATCAGCTGAAAACCCACGCGGATTCCGCTCTCGAGTCCCTGCCGGGTTGCATAGGGCACCTCTGAGATGGGATCTCCGGGCGTCATGAACACATGGAGCAGCGCGGTGAATAGAAACAGCCAGAGAAAAGGAGTCAGCCCTGCAAAAAGTTTCCTTGGAGGAACCTTTGAAAAGGCAGTCAGCAGCATACAGGACAAAGAAAAGATTCCCAGTCCGTAAAAGGTATCGACCTGAAAGGCCGTGCCTATGCCCAGGGCCATAAGAAATATCTTCACCCGCGGATCAGCTGCGTGTACCACCGAGGATAACGGCAAATACTGACCGAGAGTAACTTTCATCGCTCCATTCTCGCCGTATTCATACGATTTCAGTGAGATATCAGTCGTTCCGCTATCTGTACTGCATTGAGAGCAGTGCCCTTTCTGATATTATCGGAAACGATCCACATGGCTATACCGTTGTTGACGGACAGATCCCGGCGTATTCTCCCCACGAAACATTCATCCCTTCCTGTTGCATATATCGGTAAGGGGTACACATTCTGCAAAGGGTCATCTTCCACCACGACTCCGGGGGTCTCCCTGAGCAATCCACGCACCTCATCAGGCGTGATCCTCCGTGCAGTTTCGATATTAACCGACTGGGAGTGGGAATAAAAGACCGGGATCTGTACAGAAGTGGCACTGATAAGCACGGTATCATCTTCGAAGATCTTCTTTGTCTCGTTGATCAGGCTCATTTCCTGGTCCGTATAACCGTTGTCGCAGAACTTGTCTACATGAGGCAGTGCATTGAATGCAATCTGATGAGGATATACTTCGGGTATGACTTCATGGAAGCTGTAAAGATTGCGTATCTGATCAGTAAGTTCGTCCATTGCCTTTTGTCCGCGGTCGGATACAGCCTGGTATGTCGAGATGATGATACGCTTGATCCGTGCCTTGAGATGAACAGCAAAGAGCGGTAGAACCATCTGAATAGTCAGACACCCGGGATTTGCAATGATCCCCTTGTGCTGGAAGATCTTGTTCGGATTGATCTCAGGTATTATCAGAGGGACATTCTCATCCATCCGGAATACAGATGAGCTGTCAATGACTACGCTGCCGTAACTGACCGCTGCCGATGCAAATTCCCTGCTTATATCATCGCCTGAAACGAAAAAGGCGATGTCCACCCCCTTGAAAGAGGATTCCTCGATCACCCGCACCGGTATATGCTCATCGTTGAACTCGACATCGTGGCCAAGAAACTTTCTTATGTCCAAGGGTATCAGCTTGTCTACAGGGAAAGCCCTTTCTTCAAGAATCTTTACCAGTTCGGTACCGGCAGTACAGGCAGCACCTGCAATAGCAACAGTGTAACCGGATGTCATCTTCTATATCTTTCCGGTCTTTCTGATATGTTCTATAAGGCCTCCATCTGCAATCAGGTCCTGCATGAAAGGGGGGATGGGCCTGGCAACATAGCTCTTGCCGGTAGTAATGTCTCTGATCTCCCCGCTTGAAGCATCCACCTCTATCTCGTCGCCTTCTCGTATCTCTTTTGATGCCTCATCCGATTCAAATATGGGCAGCCCCATGTTGAAACTGTTACGGAAAAAGATCCTTGCAAAGCTCGAGGCAATCACGCAACTCACGCCTGATGCCTTGATGGCAATCGGGGCATGCTCTCTGGAAGAACCGCATCCGAAATTCTTACCGGCAACGATCACATCACCCTTTTGCACCTTTGACGGAAACTCCGGGTCTGCGTCTTCCATAGCGTGCATCTTCAGTTCATCAGGGTCCGAGGTGTTCAGGTAACGTGCAGGGATAATGGCATCGGTATCTATATCATCACCGAACAGAAATACATTTCCTTTAAAGATCATTACATAACCTCCTGCGGGGAAGAGATCCTGCCTGTAAGAGCAGACGCGGCTGCTATTGCCGGACCGCAAAGATAAACCTCGCTCTGTGTATCCCCCATACGGCCGACAAAATTCCGGTTGGTCGTTGCAAGGGCCTTCTCTCCCCGGGCAAGGATACCCATATGCCCTCCAAGGCACGGACCGCAGGTAGGAGGACCCACAATAGCACCGGATTCCAGGAATACCTTGATCAGCCCTTCATTCTCGGCAGCGATAAAGATCTCGGGTGTAGCCGGCAGCACAATACATCGCATTCCCCTTGCCACCCTGTTCCCCTTCATAATCTCCGCTGCAATCCTCAGGTCCTCGATCCTGCCGTTTGTGCAGGACCCGATCACAACCTGATCGATCCGGACCTCTCCTACCTCACTGATCCCCCTGGTATTCTCTGGAAGGTGGGGAAATGCCACCTGAGGTTCGATATTGGCACAATCATACTCTTTAAATGACACATACTGCGCATCGGGATCACTTTCATACAGGGTATATGGCCTTTTCGCACGTAATCTGACATAGGCATCGGTCTTATCATCCGCTCGAATGATCCCGGCCTTTGCCCCTGCCTCTATTGCCATATTCGACATGGTCAGACGGTTGCTCAGGTCAAGAGAGGAAACAGCAGGGCCGTCAATCTCGAGAACATGATACAGACCTCCGTCCACACCGATATCACCGATCAGGTACAGGATGAGATCCTTTCCTCCTACCCAGGGCTGAAGTTCGCCGACAAAGGTGAATTTCATGGTTGAAGGCACCTTTATCCACGCCTGCCCGGTGATTATGGCAGCTGCAAGGTCGGTGCTTCCCACGCCAGTTGCAAAGGCGCCCATGGCACCGTATGTACATGTGTGACTGTCCGCACCGATAATAAAATCTCCCGGCAGCACCAGCCCCTTTTCAGGCAGCAGGGCGTGCTCCACGCCGACTTCTCCGCCGTCGAATAAATTGACTATATCATGTTCATGTGCAAAATCGCGCACCATCTTGCATTGATTTGCCGAGGCAATATCCTTGTTGGGTGTGAAGTGATCGAGCACAAAGACCACCTTGCTCCTGTCTGCTATTCTGTCCAGAGCGCTCTTGTTGAATTCATGTATGGCAATGGGTGCGGTAATATCGTTTGCAAGGGCCACATCGACATTGACCCTGATAATGTCTCCTTGTTTGAACTCCGGCGTATCGGTATGAGCCTGGAGTATCTTTTCAGCAATCGTCATGCCCAAAGTGCTTTTCCTCCTGTTAGAGTTTCGGGGGGTCTATGGTTTTCTTGGCCTTCATGAATTCCATCCTGTTCATGGCATTCACCAGCGCCCTTGCCGATGCAACAAGGATATCCGGATCAGAGCCCTGGCCCACAGAAACCATGTCCTGATCCATCAATTCCACTGTCACCTCTCCCTGGGCGTCGGTCCCGCCTGTGATTGAACTGACGGAGAAGCGTTTGAGTTCGGCTGTGAAACCTGTCATCTTGATAATGGTTTTATAAAGTGCATCCACCGGACCGTTGCCAAACCCGGCCTCCTGAATGGTTTCGCCATCCACCACAATCTGCACGGTAGCCGTAGGAACCACCACGGTACCTGAATTGACATTGATATGCTTGAGTTCGTATTTATCCGGTACCCGGTATATCTCTTCAATTACAATAGCCTCGATATCGGCATCAAAGATCTCTTTCTTCCTGTCAGAGATCTCCTTGAACCGGTTAAAGACCCGCACAAGCTCATTCTCGTTCAGGTGATACCCGAGAGACTCGAGACGTTCGTTAAGGGCATGTTTTCCCGAGTGCTTTCCCAGCACAAGATGAGACTTTCCTATGCCGACGGCCTCAGGGGTCATGATCTCATAGGTGGACCTCTCTTTAAGGTAACCGTCCTGATGAATGCCCGCCTCATGGGCAAACGCGTTCGCACCTACTATCGCCTTGTTCGGCTGCACCGGAATCCCGGTAATATGAGAAACCAGGCGGCTGGTTGGAAAGATCTGGGTCGTATCGATCCCGGTATAGAGATTGTAAAGATCTTTCCTTACATTGAATATCATCACCACCTCTTCTAAAGAGGTATTGCCTGCCCTCTCTCCTATACCGTTGATGGTGCATTCGATCTGCCTGGCCCCTGCCAGGCATGCAGAAATGGAGTTGGAGGTTGCAAGCCCGAGGTCATTATGACAATGTACACTCACCGTAACATCATCAATGCCTTTGACCTTTTTCTTGAGATAGCTCACCAGGTTGAAAAATTCCTGCGGATTTGTATATCCCACGGTATCGGGTACGTTTATGGTGTCTGCCCCGGCCTGAATCGCTGCGCTAAAGACATCCACCAGAAAATCCCAGCTGGACCTGGTTGCATCCTCAGCAGAAAATTCAACACTCGGGGAAAGCTCATGGCATATACCCACTGATTCGACAACGGATTTCAAGACCTCTTCCTTTGACATGCGCAGTTTATGTTTGAGGTGTATATCCGAGGTCGCGATGAAGGTATGAAGACCCGGCCTTGCCGCATCCTTGACAGCGTCCCATGCTGTCTTTATATCGTCTTGACGAGTTCTGCACAATCCGACTACAACAGCCTTCTGAATCTCTTGGGCAACAGCATTGACAGCATCGAAATCACCGGGAGATGATACGGGAAAGCCGGCCTCTATCTTGTCGACCCCTAGAATCTCCAGCTGCTTAGCTACCAGAACCTTTTCGTGAACATCCATACTTGCGCCCGGAGACTGTTCGCCGTCGCGCAGAGTAGTATCAAACAGTATTATCCTTTCTTGTGACGCCTTCATGTTCCGCACCTTTTTCCTGCCTCTTGTCCTTTATAAAACCTCTTATATATATAACTCCATTCGAGATTATCCCGCCGGCAATAAAGCCCATGGTAAGCAGGAAGATCATAAGCTCCGGCGCCAGTGCAACTACCACAAGAAGCAGCAGCCCTGCAACCAGAAGTTGAAAGGGATGCGCCTTTATATAGGCGATATGTTTGAAGCTCGGGAACCGGATGGTACTTACCATCATAAAAGAAAGCACATACATCCCTCCCAGTACTGCCAGAGCAGGTACAGGACCGACAACTTTGGCAGACAGGAGTACAACGCTCGAGACCGCAGCAGCGGCAATGGGAATCGGCAACCCGGTAAACGAGGACAGATTCGTTGTATCGCTGTTGAAACGGGCGAGTCTTAACGCACCGCACGCAACAAAGAGAAAGCTTGCAATGAAACCGAAACGTCCGTACTGATTGAGTTGCCAGAGATACGCCATGATGGCAGGGGATACACCGAATGCTATCACATCGGAAAGCGAGTCATATTCCTTCCCGAACTCGGATGTGGAATTGGTGGCACGGGCCACCCTTCCGTCTATACCATCGATGAACCCTGCGATAAGAATGAGAATGGCTGCCCAGTAGTAATTCTCTCTGAGGGAAAACAAGATGGAATAGAAACCGCAGAACAGGCTCATGGTGGTAATAAAGTTCGGCAGAAACGGCACTGATCTCCTGGGTCTTTCTTTCTTGTTCTCTTGTCTTTTCATCATACCATCCTTCCAAGAATCGTCTCGCCGGCCACCGGCTTGTCTCCCACCCGCACGAGGACATTGACCCCTTTGGGCAGATAACACTCCAGGAGAGAGCCGAACCGTATCAGGCCTATCTTCTGCCCGGCCAGAAGCGTATCCCCTGTATCCGGCCAGCAGGAAATCCTCCTCGCAATGAGACCGGCCACCTGATCCACCCTGAAGATACCCCTGTCGTTCTTTATATAGTGGATCATGCGTTCATTATCTTCGGTTTTCTTTCCCATATTCGCCATGTGAAATTTCCCCGGTCGGTAGCGTTTCTCAATCATCGTACCGCTTACCATGGCACGGTTCACATGAACGTTGAACACGGACATGAATATCGAGATCTTCGTGCACTGGCCTATCCTGTCTTCTGTGCATTCGACGATATCCTGTATCGTTCCGTCTGCAGGGGAAAGGATCATATCATCACCTTCAGGTACATCCCTTTGAGGGTCACGGAAAAACCATGCAACAAAGGCTGCCGGGACAAGTCCAAGAAAAAACAGCCTGGTCCTTGACAGAAAAAGTGCCAGCACCCCGGTTGCAACGATAAAGGGAAAGCCCTCTTTTCTGATCTTCACTAGTTTTCCTTCTTGTTGACTTTCCGGTCCTTGGCTATCCAGGGCATCATATCCCTGAGTTTTTCTCCGACCTTTTCGATCTGATGGGCCTCCCCTTTTCTCGTAAGTGCATTAAAGGTAGGCCTTCCTGCCTGGTTCTCCAGTATCCATTCCTTTGCAAATCTTCCATCCTGAATCTGACACAGGATTTCCTTCATGACCAGTTTGACATCTTCATCGATAATTGCCGGCCCCCTGGTGATATCCCCGTACTGCGCCGTATTGCTGATGGAATACCGCATATTCGAGATCCCGCCCTCATAGATGAGATCAACGATGAGTTTGAGTTCATGGAGACATTCGAAATAGGCCATCTCCGGGGCATATCCCGCCTCTACGAGCGTCTCGAAACCAGCGGTGATCAAAGATGTCACCCCGCCGCACAAGACAGCCTGCTCGCCGAAAAGATCGGTCTCGGTCTCCTCGGCAAATGTCGTTTCCAGGATACCTGCCTTACCCCCGCCGATGGCACAGGCATATGAAAGGGCAAGATCCTTCGTGTTGCCGGATGCATCCGCTTCTATGGCAATAAGCATGGGCACACCTCTGCCCTGTGTATACTCATAACGCACCATGTGTCCGGGAGACTTGGGTGCAACCATAAAACAGCCCACACCTTCAGGAGGTGTTATCTGACCGTAGTGAATGTTGAAGCCGTGGGCGAACACAAGGTATTTCCCCTCGGCAAGACTGGGTTCGATCTCTTTTTTGTATACCTGAGCCTGCAGTTCGTCAGGGATAAGGATCATCACTATATCCGCCCATGCAGCAGCCTCTGATGTACTCATCACTTTCAATCCAGCGCCGGTTGCCTTTTGCCAAGATGCGCTCCCCTCGCGGAGCCCGACAACGACATCGACCCCGGATTCCTTCAGGTTATTCGAATGGGCAAAACCCTGAGAGCCATAACCCATGATTGCAACCTTTTTTGACTTGATCAATGACAGATCTGCATCCTTGTCATAATAAACCTTCATACCTTCAATTTCCTCCTTCCGTGCATTTCCCTTTCCATGATAACCGTTCCAGTCCTTATGAAATCGATAATCCCTATTGGGTGTAATATTTCGATAAATCCTTCCAGTTTCCTCTTATCACCTGTCAAAGCGAGGGTATACGAGCTCGAAGACACATCGACCACCTTCGCCCTGAAGATATCCGCAATACGCAATACCTCGGCCCTGGTCTCCTCCTTTGCCTTTACCTTTATCAGTATCATTTCCCTTTCCACAAATTCCTTGCCCACAAAATCCACAACCTTGATGACGTTGATGAGCTTGTTCAACTGTTTCTTGATCTGCTCAAGCACCTGCTCATTGCCCGATGTGGTAATCACCATCATGGACTTTGCAGGGTCCAGTGTAGGCGCAACAGAGAGAGATTCGATATTGAAGCCTCTTCCGGAGAATAGCCCAATCACCCTTGAGAGGACACCGGCCTCATTATCAACCAATACGGAAATTGCATGTCTCATCAGAACCCCTCACACAAGCAGCATATTATTGATCGGTGCCCCTGCAGGCACCATAGGATATACATCTTCCTCGGACTCAACAATAAAGTCCACAAAAACCGGTCCCTCGATGGCAAGGGCCTGTTTTATGGCACCTTCCACTTCAGAGGGTTCTGTTACCCTGATCCCTTCTGCGCCATATGCCTCGGCAAGCTTGATATAATCGGGGGATATCTCAAGCGAGGTATGAGAATATCTCTTGTTATAGAAAAGGGCCTGCCACTGTCGCACCATGCCGAGATACCCGTTGTTGAGGATCATGACCTTGACCGGCAGCCTGTACTGGACCACTGTTGCAAGTTCCTGGATGTTCATCTGAATCGATCCGTCGCCGGCGATATCGATTACCGTCCGGCCGGGAAAGGCTACCTGAGCGCCTATGGCTGCAGGGAAACCGTAACCCATGGTCCCCAGCCCGCCGGAGGTCAGAAAGAGCCTCGGCTCATTGAATTTGTAGAACTGTGCCGTCCACATCTGATTCTGCCCCACCTCGGTGGAGATTATAGTGTCATCCGGGGTAAGCCGGTCTATCATCTCAACTACATATTGAGGTTTTATGGCCTTTCCCTTAGAATATCTAAGAGGCTGTTCCTTCTTCCAGGCATCAATACGTTTCAGCCATGGCTTGATGCCTTTGAGGAGAACCTTGACCTCATCGCCGGCATCCTTTACCTGGGAAAGCATGCCCTGAAGAACCATCCTGGAGTCTCCCACTACCGGAAGATCAACCTTCACGTTCTTGGAAATGGATGTGGGATCGATATCGATATGTATGATCTTGGCCTTGGGAGCGAACTCATCTATCTTGCCGGTCACCCTGTCATCAAACCTGGAACCGATCGCCACGAGACAATCTGTGTGTGTCACAGCCATGTTGGCTGCATAGGTTCCGTGCATACCGAGCATGCCCAGTGAAAGAGGATCATCCGAAGGAAATGCACCGAGGCCCATCAAGGTGGTGGTAACCGGCAGATTCATGCTGCGCGCGAAATCAACAAGCACTTTGGATGCATTGGCATGCACAACTCCGCCACCTGCATAGATAACCGGTTTTCTGCTCTTGAGGATCAGGTTCACGATTCGTTTGATCTGGCCCGGATGGCCCTTGTACGTGGGGCAATAACTGTCCATTACCACATTGTCCGGATACTTGAAGAAGATCGTATCCTTCATTACATCTTTAGGCAGATCGACAAGAACCGGGCCTGATCTTCCGGTACGGGCAATATAAAAGGCCTCCTTTACCACCCGCGCAAGGTCGGAGATATTCTTAACCAGATAATTGTGTTTCGTGCATGGTCTGGTGATGCCGACAATATCGGCTTCCTGGAAGGCATCGTTCCCGATGAGATGTGTCGGCACCTGTCCGGTGAAAACCACCATGGGTATCGAGTCCATATATGCAGTGGCAATCCCGGTAACGGTATTGGTCGCACCAGGCCCTGAGGTGACCAGACACACACCGACCTTGCCAGATGCACGGGCATATCCATCCGCTGCGTGTACTGCGCCTTGTTCATGCCGCGACAGGATAAACTCTATGTCCTCGGCATCCATGATGGCATCAAAGATGTCCAGGACAGCACCGCCGGGATATCCAAAGACATGTTTGACCCCTTCACACCGCAATGCTTCAATGAATGCATTTGCGCCTGAAATCTTCTTCATTGTATTCCTCATATTATATGAAACAGTGTTCTAGACCCCCCTGTATTTTCGAAGGATCTCTTCTATCATGTCTTTACCGGAAAGCTTGAGTTTCTGAATCTCCTTTCGCCTCATATCTTCTTCAGTACTGAGGTATCTGCGTTTATTCAACTGATCGAGCTTTTCTTCAAAATCAAGGTGTTCATCCCAAAGCCTCTTCAGCTCCTTGTCCTTTGGAATAAGTTTCCGAATAAGCTGTAAATCCCCTTCTTCCATATACTTTTCCCCTCCCAATTTCTCGGTAAACTACATGTAGATCACATATATCCTATCATGTCAATAACCGTCATTTCCTGATATTTAAGCACTTCACAAGCACCTTTTTTATCTGATATACGTGATCTCTCAATGAAGATAACAACACCGGGCAAGATCACAGATCATCTATATATGCTGGGAAATGCAGCATATCCGTCCTTTCTGGTCAACACATCCTCGCCTGTCATGTTCGACGCCGGCGTGAGCCCCATGGGTCCATATTATATGAAAGACCTGATCAGCATACTCGATGTCCCTTGTCTGGAGCAAATGATCTTCACGCACTCGCACTATGACCATACAGGGGCATACGGTTATATGAAAAAGAGCTTCCCGACCATGACAACCGCGGCACATCCAAGGGCAAGGGAGATCATGCACAGCGATTCCGCGATAAAGACCATGACCATGCTGAGTGATATTGCACGGGATATGTTTCAGGACAAGTCACCGGAGTCAGCCTTTGTCCCCCCCGAGGTAACAGTCTTGCTGAAGGATGGCGATGTTCTTGAACTCGGCAGCGGCATCCGAGCAACGGTTATTGAAACGCCAGGACACACTCGCGATTCCATATCTTTTTTCCTTGAACCCATGGATGCCCTCATCCCCGGGGAGGCGCTCGGCGTAATTCAATTAAACGCAGAGATCATACCGGAATTCCTTGCAGACTTTCAGGCATATTACGATTCAGCTAAAAAGATCATGGACATCAAACCAAGAATCATCCTCATGCCGCACGGCTCCAGCCTTACGGGTGAAGATTCAGGCACCTTTATAAACGGAGCCATTCCTGCTGCCCTCGCCTGGAAAGATATGATCACCGGTGCATTGAAAGACTCAGGCGGAGACATTGACCTCGCTACCGATAAACTGTTCTCAAGGACCTATGATCCACATGTTATAGCCCAGGAAGTCAATGCCTTCCGGATAAACCTCCACGCAAAGGTAACATGTGTATCCAGGATCATGACTGACTAGAAAAGACTACACGTATACCTTGCTGAATACATGAACAAGCGCAGACAACATAAGGGCGAAGGCGCATCCGCGGTGAACAGCGACCCACCATGATCTGATATCCTTATTGACGTAGTATCCGTAGCCACCCAGCGAAACAACCGCTGACAAAAGAACGCCTGTTATCAGACCGGTAAGGGCTATCCCGAACGAGAAGAACAGTATCAGGCCGGCATGGACAAGAAAGCTCGCCAGAGCGGCAACGCCGAAATATCTGTGACGGCGTATCATATGCTGCATGAACCGCCTGTAGGCATCTGTAAAGGCCTTATAATCCTTGTGAAGACCCTTGACATAGTCTCTGCTTATCTGTTTCAGAACAAAATTCAGCAGGGCAAGCATCACAAGGGATATTGTAATCCATCCGGCGACAGGTATGAATATCATATCTGACTTTTTTACAGACTACTCGGATGCATACTGAGCAACCCTGTCTCCCGTCTCTGTAGTGGAAAGTCCCATCTGACCTGCTGCCAGGGATTTTATATCACGGGCAAGAACCTCAACTATCCCTCGTTCGATCCTCGCAGCAGCCGCTTCCTCACCCAGGAAATCCATCATCATCTGGGCAGCGCTGATAGCTGCCAGCGGATTGATTACATTCTTCCCGGTATACTTCGGTGCAGACCCTCCGATAGGTTCGAACATGGAAACACCTTCCGGATTGATATTGCCTCCTGCAGCCAGGCCCATGCCACCCTGGGTGATCGCCCCGAGATCGGTAATGATATCGCCGAACATGTTTCCGGTAACCAGGACGTCAAACCATTCCGGGCTCTTCACCATCCACATGCAGGTAGCATCCACATTATAGTATTCCCGCTTGATCTCTGCGTAGTCGTGTGCCCCTATCTCATGGAAAACCCTCTCCCAGAGATCATACACATAGGTCAGCACATTGGTCTTGCCGACAAGTCCAAGCGTATTTCTCTTGTTCCTCTTGCGGGTATACTCAAAGGCATATTTAAGACAGCGTTCAACCTGAAACCGTGAATAAATCATGGACTGGAGGGCAACTTCATGAGGGGTGCCCTTCATGGTGAATCCGCCGGCACCGGTATAAAGACCCCCGGTGTTTTCCCTTACCACAACATAATCTATGTGCTCAGGCCCTTTATCCTTAAGAGGGGTTTCCACATTGGGATATAGTTTCACCGGCCGCAGGTTGATATACTGGTCCAGCTCAAAACGGGTCCTTAAGAGAATGCCTTTTTCAAGGATCCCGGGTTTTACATCAGGATGCCCGATTGCGCCGAGATATATGGCATCAAACTGCCTGAGTTCATCAATGGCGCTCTCAGGAAGGATCTCCCCTGTCTTCAGATATCGCTCCCCTCCAAAATCAAAGGTTGTATAATTGAGGGTGATCCCTTCACAGTGAGCCGCTGCACCAAGAACTTTGATGCCTTCTTTAACAACCTCGGGCCCGGTGCCATCTCCCGGGATGACAGCGATATTATAAGATTTTGCCATGACCCTGCCCTCCTCTTCTCATACAATATTTTTGCTATTCAATTGATATCCCGTGTCTTTTTCCAAGGGGTAATCCGACGGTCGATATCTTAGATCCACAAGAAAGTCAAGGCAAACCTGGGCACATGTCAAGCATACTGATCCAGGTAGCCTTGAATATATCCATGCACCTTTTCCCGGCCCAAGAATACCCCGAAATGTCCTTCGCACAGTATATCGGCATCTAATGCCAGGAGTTTTTCCATGGAATCCCTCCACATATCTATGTCCGAAAGAAATTGCGGGCTGAACGGGCCATGGATATCCTGGCCGAAGAGAATCCTCTTGCCGGTTCTATCCAGATACACACAGATGGACCCGGGTGTATGGCCGGGGGTATGGAGACAATGGAGCTCATCACTGCCGAAAGAAAGAACCTCTTCTTCACCGGCAAGTCTTCTGTCAACATGAATCCTGGGTAGCCTGGTGTTGTACCATGAGGCGGCAGTCAGGACTTCATCTCCTGTCTCTATGGCACGGGCATCCAGGTCATGCGCAACAACAACGCAACCAAAGGTATCGTGAAAATACTTTGCCGAACCGATATGATCCACATGGCAGTGCGTGAGTATAAGGACGGTTATTCTTGCCGGATCAAGACCTAACCGGCAAATGTTTTCCTGCAGCATCAAAGCGCTTTTCCCTGCACCGGAATCGATCATTACCAGTTCATCGCCGCACTGTACAACAAAAACCGCGGCATCCTGAAAATGGGAAATACCAGGCCCACCGATAATATATATTCCGTTATGGATACATTCGGGATCGCTCATATGCCCCTTCTTTTTTTAGAAAAGAATATCAGGGATTATATATATCATGCAATCGCAGTTATCTTAAAGAATTTCTTCGATCCAACAATATCTTCAAGGCGACAATGGCTCCAGGATTGGCATGAGGTACTATCTCCACGGATGAGTTGATCTTTGCCATTGCTATCCTGGTCTCGGTTAGACCGAGACCAGTTTTCATGGGATCTGTCGAATAGAATGGGGCAAAAATGGTTTCCAGTTCTTCCTTGATTCCAGGTCCATAATCCCTCACAGAGATATATGCGTAGGTATTCTCTCTGGAAATGGAGACATGAACCCTTTCGGTGCCTGTCTCTATGGCATTTTCCAGTATCCTCAGGAATGCCTTGCGTAAATGTTCATAATCGCTGAATGCTGTAATGTCGTCGTCGGCATCGACAACAATGGACACGAAAGGTTCATAAGCGTAAGCTGCTTCCCTGACAAGACGTCCAAGGCAAATCTTTGTGTAACAGGGTTTCATGTTTACCATGGCCTCATACTGCTCGATTTGGACAATCATATCCTCAATGCGTTTAATGGATGAATTAATCCCGGATAATGCCCTGATCCTTTTGGAACTTTTATTATCGACATCCTCTTTTTCGATCCTCCTGATATACGCCCCTATGACCATGAGCGGATTTCTCAGCTCATGAGCCAGACCGTTGATCATCAGGGTCAGGTCATTTGCCTGTATGCTCAGCCTGTGCTGCATGGTACGGATATCGGTAATATCCCTTCCTATCACCGAGAGCGCGTAGATACGCCCATCTTCAACAAGAGGAGTCGACATAAGGGAGAATATTCCGGCCTTTCCTTTCACAGGATTGAGCCTTACCTCGATCTTGGCCGGAAGGCCGCTTTTGAACCCTTTTTTCAGCATCTCACCCAAAGGCCCTCTATCATCGTCCATCACGGCCTCGATAAAGGATTTACCTATCAGTGGCAGTGATTCCCCTTCAAAATATCTTTCAAGGGTTTTATTGCAGAAGATGATCTTCCCTGTCGGACCGAGCATGAAGATGATATCCGTAGCATTGCTGATGATGGCATTATAACGCTTGCTATCCCTAATGATGGTCTTCTGTTTTTCTGCAATGGCACGTTCTTTATCATTAAGCGACTTTATCAGCTTGTCTCCGATATCATAGGATTCTCTCATCTCGGAATACAGTGTCGATATCGCAGCTATCACCTCAGGGTCTCTGGGTATGACCCCTATGACCTGCTCCGGCAGGGGAGATGATATAGGAAGATCCGAGACAAGGTATGCCCTCTGCCCCGTGATATCGCTCCACGAGATACAGCTTTTGTCGCCGATGAACACAAGGGCATTATCCGGGACCAGATCCAGTGAATCGACTATTATAAGATCCATGTCATCCGGTGGAGAAGTATGCCCGATCCAGAAGATATCCATTAAGAATTATTCGGTATCTCATCATCTTTTCTTTACCCCGTAAGGATATCAGACCCTCACAGACATTATCGATAAAGTACCGTTGAGCAAGCTGCACGGGGAATCTTCCGATTGAATATCATCGAGTATTTGTGTACTCAGTATATTATGACCGCAAAAAGACCGTCCATAGGCATCGCGCTTGACAGCGGAGGGGCAATGGGTGGCGCCCATATCGGGGTCCTGAATGTTTTAGACGAACACAATATCCCGATTGATCTCATTGTCGGATCAAGTGCCGGAGCAGCTGTAGGCGCCTTTTATGCTGCAGGCGTACTTGAATCTTTCAAGGGCATTATCTCGAATCTCTCGTTCACCGAAGCACTGAAAATCTATGCCGACCCGGTCTTTCCCATTTCAGGGCTCTTCGCCGGCGCGCGCGCACGAAAATTCCTTAAAAACCTCCTCGGGGATATCCTCATAGAGGACCTCCCGGTGCGCTATGTCGCTGTAGCCACCGACCTGCTTACAGGAGAGACCGTGCCGATCGATTCAGGTCCTCTTACAGATGCTGTGATGGCAAGCATATCCATGCCCGGCATTTTCAAGCCCGTTGTGCACATGGACCGGCTCCTGACCGACGGTGGAGTCTCAGATCCTCTCCCCATAGACATCCTGAAATCTCTTAGTCCGGATATTTCCATTGCATGCAATCTGCACTCAAGAATGCCTTCCATATCGGATGCAGGAACAAAGAAGGCCATCGTGACGGCTCAGAAAAAAGAGATGAAACAAGACGAAGACCTGTCAGGATGGTTTATCGACCGTCTGCTGAAATCCATCCGGGGACACAAGACTTCCGAGAGCATAAGGTCGGTAAAAAAGATACTGAACATACCAAACAGCAACCAGGCCGAGAGTATCCTTGACAGCGATCTTCTCAGTGCCTTTACCGAACAGATCGGCCAGAGCAAAGACAAGATAGCCTCAATTATAGAAACCAGTTTCTTCAGAAAGGACAAGGCCGACACCCTGAATATCTTCGAGGTCCTGATGAATGCAACAAACATTCAGCAGTATCAGAAGAACAGACTCATGCTCCTGTATGAAAAGCCGGATATCCTGATAGAGCCCCTTGTCATCGAAGTGAGATCCATGGAGTTCACCAAGGGTGAAAGCACCATTGCCGAGGGAAGAGAAAAGACACTCGAAGCAATCCCGGCGATACGCGAGGTTCTGAACAAAAAGCGCAAGAAATCTTGATTATTTCACGATCAACAGGTTAGCCTGCTTGAGACGTTCGGCAAGGGTGGTTATTATCCTGTTGCCGATCTCCGGGTTTTCCAGGATCAACCGTTCAAGGCCGCCTTCCTGTACCGGGAATACTTCCACCACGCTCTTTCCAACCGATCGTATCGTTGCGCCACGGGGTTCATTGAGAATAAAGCTCATCTCTCCGAAGTATTCCCCCGGTTTTGTAATAAGCCCTATCCGAACACCTTTCTTGACAACCTCCAGCCCGCCTTCTGTCTGGAAAAGCTTGTATATCTCTGTCCCGTATGTTCCGTCTTCAATTATTGTCTGGCCGTCTTCATATTCCCTGAGGTCAAGATTTATCGTCTCGCTGTACGGGATATTCGACTCGGCCACCGCGGTTGTCTGTTCGAGCTGAATAAAGGCTGATCGCAGAAGCATGGTAACAAGCCCGGGTTTTGAATAGATGATGTCCTCTATGTATTCGGACTCATATGTCGCAATGCGGGATGTCTTTGTCGCCTTTGCCGTGGTACTGTACGGAATACCTCTGTAGTAGTTCTCCAGGCCGAACACGTCGTGATCGGAAAGGATACGTATCGGTTTGTCGAGCTGATATATCTGTACTTCTCCCTGAAGGATTGCATAAAAGAATTTATTCGATGCTCCTTCGCGGACAATCAGCTCGCCTGCGCGATATTCTTTTACTTCTACCGACTCTATGGGCCTTGGCTCAAGCATATTGCATTCTTCGGCATCGAGAAAATGAAACTTTATACCTGTTATTGACGAACCAGCGGCCAGAATCTGCCGTGGGTCTCGATCATGGTATCCAGTTCCTGTCCTGAAACAGGTTGTATCTCAGGGGATGCCTGTCCTTTCATTATATCAACAACACATGCGACCGAGTCTTTCAATGCATTGAGATTATATCCGCCTTCGAGCGCAAAGATAATGGGTGCAGATACGTGACATGCTGCATCCCGAATAATTCCTGCTATGGCACCAAACCCCTTCGAACTCAGATCCATCCCGCCGATGGGATCCATTGCATGGGCATCAAAACCAGCGGAAACAAGTATTAGTTCCGGCTCGTATGCCTGAACGACAGGAGCCAGAATATACCTGTAAACAGCTATGAAATGCCCGTCGCGTTTACCTGCGCTCAATGGACAGTTGACTGTATACCCCAGGCCTTTACCTCTTCCTGTGTCCGATACCCCCCCGGTGCCGGGATAAAAAGGATATTGATGCGTTGAGAAATAAAGCACGCTCTTGTCGTTATAAAAGCTGTCTTGCGTACCGTTTCCATGATGGACATCGAAGTCGACTATCATGACCCTCTTTATTCCTTGATATTTAAGAGCGTTACGAGCAGCTATTGCAACATTGTTGAAGATGCAGAAACCCATTGCCCTTGCTTTGAGTGCATGATGTCCCGGAGGCCTTACAAAGGCAAATCCGGCATCTATCTCCTGATTCAGTGCCATCTCAGTGAGCCTGATCAATGAGCCTGCTGCAAGCAGGGCGATATTGTAGGAATCCTCACAACACACGGTATCCATATCCAGGTTCACCAGATCGTGAGTACGGCAGCATCCAGCTATCTTCCTCACATATGACATGTCATGATTGAGAGCGATATCATCAACACGTGCGATCACCGGATCTATCATCTTGATTCCGGGATTTTTCTGATAAAAAAGGGTGTGGATATACTGAATCCGCAGTGAACTCTCCGGATGATAGCAGCCTGTATCATGGTCCATGAATACTGGATCGGAAACGATGCCAATCATGAGAAATACTCTAGATTATTCAGACAATAAGATCAAGGGCAGGAGGAAAAGATTCCTTGGGCTCAGGGTATCGCGCCCCGGATACACCATAACCGGAATCGTAGTGCATACGCCCGTATACGAGTTCATGAATCACCGATGCATTCGATACCATGAGATCGAGGCCCAAAGTGGTTACCTTTGCAGGTTCGGTATAATGCACCTTTATAGGCCGCGATACAGTGCCTTCATTCCTTCTCGAGGCGGTGGTCTTAATCCTGCTCTCGGATGAAACCTGCTTTTGCTTATCACCCTGTATCTTTACGTATCTGACACGGAAAAAAGGCAGATCAAGGGCCAGGCCTTTCATATTGGGTACCTGAGAAAAGACATTCTCGTACGCCATAATGAATTCAGCTACGCCTTTTCCCTTGATTTGGCAAGTCAAAAAAGAACAGCATCACCGCAGCAAAGCAAGTATCAGCAGGGTATGCACACAAACAACCTGTGCCGGAAACACCCTTTGATAAATAATGTATCGTAAATACTTTCTATTTACATCCTTCTATCTTCCGGCCTGATAACTCCCCTGGATGAAGATAACCTTATATGAAAAGTATTTTGCTCACTGGTCAAGAAGACTGCATCCGAACATCTAGAGTATTCTTTGCCATAAAGACCCGTTACACCCCTTTGCATGTGGGGCGCTTTGGGTCTTCCGATCTTAATATCTGGAAGTTCAGCTCCGCAACGTGCATTAACAGTGGGTCAAAAGCCGTGAGACGAGGTAGTCGTCCAGGAACATGCTATGCATATCTTCGCATAAAATCTGTTTACACAAATTAGTCTTTACGGGGAAACAGCAGGAGAGTACAGACCTATTCTCCACCCATTGCGGACCTGCTCAGAGAGAGAAGCGATGCCTGGTCGAGCTTTCTCATAGCGTTCAGAAGAAGCTTGATGTCACGGTTACTCTTGTCGGCAAACTCAATAGCCATGCCCCGGTGAGGAACAGTTCTGATCACATGGCCGTATACATCGATGACCTTGCCTATATCTACCGCATCCAGGCTGAGAGAGAGTTCCGACAGAGGTTCTAAAGGATAGCTCGTATCGATATATACACCACCGGCGCTGATGTCCCTTACCGTACCTTTCAACACCTTGCCATGGTTGTCCTGATACCGCGCCTCGATCCTCAATAATTTTCTGGAATGTCTTCTTTTATCTCTACGTATCACCCTGTCACCCTGATCTACTTTATTATTCGACATATTTTCCGTATTCTTTAACAGGGAGCCCGCATCATTTCCTGCAATCTCCCGCAGATTATCCGTATGATACATAAGCCGCTTCATCATGTCGATGAGTTCCCGCAATGCCAGGTTGCTAGTCTCTGTGAATCCTACAACCATACCCTTACCCGGGTCAATCCTAAATACATAACCATGCACATCAAAGATCTTCCCAATGTCCGTAACATCGAGACCAAGGTTTAAAGGAGAACCGATAGCAAGGGGTTCCTGAGTCTCGATATAAGCGCCACACAGAGATATATTGCGCACGGTCCCGCGCAGAACATTGCCCGCTATATCCTGATAGCGCGCCTCTATCTTCAATGCTTCACGCTCATGACCCCTTTTCTCATCCATGACAATATCCTGAAATATAAGATAGCAGATACATCGACATTTGGTCGTGTATGCTTTATCTTCAATGTTTCCTGATAAATCTAGGCAAACAAGAACATCAGGAAAGCAATCTTCATGCATTGGAATTCTGAAAGATTTCATGTTATGTGATAAATCAAAATCTTTGAAGGTATGACTATGATAAAGATCAATGACAATTATCTCAAACTAAAGGCAACATACCTGTTTTCTGAGATCGCAAAAAGGGTGAGCTCCTTTCAGGAGGCGAATCCAGACAGAGACATCATCAAGCTCGGGATAGGCGATGTTACAAGGGCACTCCCAAAGGTTTGCACAGATGCTTTTCACCTGGCAATAGATGAAATGACCCTGGAGAGTTCTTTCAAAGGTTACGGGCCGGAACAGGGATACGGCTTTCTGCGGGAAGTTGTTGCAGAAAACGATTTCCACGCCCGTGGAGCTGATATCTCTCCGGACGAGATCTTTATCAGCGATGGAGCGAAATGCGATACGGCAAACATTCAGGAATTATTTGCACAGGATATAAAGATTGCCATCCCGGACCCGGTATATCCGGTATATCTCGACACAAACGTCATGGCAGGGCGAACCGGTGATTTCTCTCAAGGCCGCTACAGGGATATCATCTACCTGGAAAGCAACCAGGAGAACGGATTCATTCCCGAACTGCCCAACGAAAAAGTGGACCTGATCTACCTGTGCTTCCCCAACAACCCGACCGGCGCCGTCATAACCGCAGACCTGCTGAAGACATGGGTGGACTTCGCACGCAAGAACAATGCACTGATCCTTTATGATGCAGCATACGAGGCCTTTATCCGTGATGAAACACTTCCCAGGTCCATCTTTGAGATCCAAGGTGCAAGAGATGTTGCCATAGAATTCAGGAGTTTCTCCAAGACAGCCGGATTCACAGGGACACGCTGTGCCTATACCGTTGTACCCAGATCATGTATGGCATGGGACAGCAACTCTAACAGCCACTCAATCCATGGATTGTGGAACAGGCGCCAGGCAACAAAATTCAACGGGGTTTCCTACCCGGTTCAGAGAGCCGCTGCAGCGATCTACACCCCGGAAGGCAAACAGCAGGTAACTTCGCTGATAGACTACTATCTGAAAAATGCGGGCCTTATCCGCAGGGAAATGCTCACGCTGGGATATGAATGCACAGGCGGCATGAACTCTCCCTACATCTGGGTAAATACCCATACCGATTCGTGGGAGTTCTTTGATCTCCTTCTTAACAAGGCCGGGGTCGTATGTACGCCGGGATCAGGTTTCGGCACATGCGGGGACGGATACATAAGGATCAGCGCCTTCAATAACCACGAACATGTTCAAGAGGCCATGTCGAGGATATCACAGGCATTGAAAGCATAAACTGCATGATCGTCTTGTTGTCCCAGGTAAAGCGCTATGACAAAGATCCTGGATCCTTGACTTAGCCGGAAGAGTTTGTTAATGCAAGCTCAGTTTTTGATGGTCGACTGGATCAGATGCTGGTTATTATCTTCTTTCAAGGACACGAATGAGAGCTGAAAACGCATGATATCGAGAGCCGCAACCATGGTGCTTCCTTTTACAAAGATGTCCGGCACGGGCAATGATTTTATCATGATCAACAACATGCACAGAGCATATACCCTTGACTGGTCGGGCTTTGCTGCACGATACTGCACCAGAAGATCATCTGTCGGTGCAGATGGCGTCATCATCATTGAGCACAGCGCCGAGGCCGATTTCAATTTCCGCATCTTCAACGCTGATGGAAGCGAGGCTGAAATGTGCGGCAATGGAGCGCGATGTGCAGCCCTGTTTGCCTTTGAACAGAAGGTAGCGGGCACGCACATGTCGTTCAATACATTAGCCGGAATTATAGAGGCCAGGGTAAACACGCACGATGTTTCGATCAGGATGACAGACCCCCATACACTGCACAAGGATATCCTTCTTGATATGGGCACAGATCAATATTGTGTCGATTTTATTAATACAGGGGTACCACATACAGTGGTCTTTACCGAAGATCTTTCCTCGATCCCTGTCCAGGAACTCGGCCGCGCCATACGTATACATGAGCATTTCAGCCCTGCCGGTACAAACGTAAATTTTGTTCAGATTATCGGAGACGGTCATATCAGGGTCCGCACCTATGAAAGAGGTGTCGAGTCCGAGACCCTTGCCTGCGGAACAGGAGCTGTCGCATCTGCCCTTATCAGCAATCTTGTTAAACATGTCCCGGGACCGCCGGTACATGTCCACATGCCGGGCGGAGAACTGCAAATAGATTTTCTCATCAAAGATACGCACTTTTCGGATGTGTGGCTCAGGGGTTGTGTCGACAATGTTTATACCGGGAACATACCTCTCTAGTCCTGGTGCCGTGGGTTGTGGAAAACATATTCCAACCGGGATTATATACTGATGCAGGCATAGATCAAAAATATGAATAACCAGGAAACAAACTTATGCATGAACTTGTGATAGTCCTTGACTATGGATCTCAATATGCACAGCTTATAGCTCGCCGCGTAAGGGAATGCCGCGTGTACTGCGAGATCCTGCCGCACGATATAAGTTGTGAAGATCTCGCATCCCGCAATCCCAAAGCAATAATTCTATCCGGAGGGCCTGCCTCGGTTCTGAGAAAAGGACACCCGCAGATCGATCCGGGAATCCTGAGCATGGGTATCCCTGTCTTTGGAATCTGCTATGGGATGCAGCTTATTTCCAAGGTCCTTGGAGGATCCCTGGAAAAAGGGCGTTCAGGAGAGTACGGGCCTGCAACCATTGATATCGATATTGACGGGTCGCTCTTTTCCGGCCTCGGCTCTACAATAGATGTATGGATGAGCCATGGCGACCAGGTCACTACAGTACCTGAGGGTTTTTCTGTTATTGCCCGTACCAGGGTGTGTCCCATAGCTGCCATGGGAGATCCGGAAAAAAATATATTCGGGGTCCAGTTCCATCCCGAGGTCGTACACACACCCCTGGGAAAAGAGATCATAAAGAACTACCTCTTTAAAATAGGTCTCTGCAGCGGTGACTGGAACATGGCAGGCTTCATCGAAGAATCGATCAGGGCTATCAAGCAACGCGTCGGCTCATCCAGGGTTATCTGCGGGCTTTCCGGAGGTGTCGATTCTGCTGTAGCCGCAGCACTTATCAATACCGCAATCGGAGATCAGATGACAGCCATCTTCGTGGATAACGGGCTCCTCAGAGCTGGAGAGGTCAAGGAGATACGCGACATCTTCATGAAACAATATCCCTTAAACCTGGATATTGTCGATGCCCGTCAGGCCTTTTTCAACAACCTCAGAGGCATCACAGATCCTGAGGAGAAAAGAAAACGGATCGGCAATACCTTCATCGATGTCTTCCACTCAGAGGCGGATCGTATAGGAGGCGCGGAATTTCTCGCTCAGGGTACGCTCTATCCCGATATCATAGAAAGCAGATCGGCCAAGGGCGGACCATCCGCAACCATCAAGAGCCACCATAATGTCGGGGGCCTGCCAGATGATATGAGGTTTGAGCTCGTGGAGCCCCTGAAAGAACTCTTCAAAGATGAGGTGAGACTTCTGGGAAGAGAACTGGGGCTTCCTGATGTACTTATCAACCGGCAGCCTTTTCCAGGGCCCGGGCTCGGTGTACGAATACTCGGCGAGGTAAATGAGCACAATGTTGCGATCCTCCAGGAGGCAGACCTGAGGGTACAAGAGGAAATCCGCAACTTCAGCGGGTATGATGACATCTGGCAGTCTTTTGCCGTACTGCTGCCGGTCAAGAGTGTCGGGGTGATGGGTGACGAACGGACCTATGCAAATGTTGTTGCGATTCGTGCAGTATCGAGCCTGGACGGAATGACTGCCGACTGGGTAAAGATCCCCTATGATGTTCTGGCAAGGATATCGTCCAGGATCATCAACGAGGTGGCAGGCGTAAACCGTGTTGTATACGATATCAGCTCAAAACCACCGAGTACTATAGAATGGGAATGATTGAACCTGTCCCGTACGGAAGACACGGAGAATACCGGTCCCCGGCAACTTATTGCCTGGCAGTTCCGAAAAAAGCTCAGGCAGGATATATTCGATCGTTCGAGAAGAGGATACCAACACTTTCGGACAATACAAATATACATTAATGAGAGGGGAACAGATATGGGCGGGTTCTTTGGCGTTGTTTCTCAGCATGACTGTGCGAGTGATCTTTTTTATGGTACAGATTACCACTCTCACCTAGGAACAAGAAGGGGCGGTCTCGCAGTTGTAAGCCGCGAGGGATTCAAGCGATCCATTCATAACATAGAGAACGACTACTTCCGTTCAAAGTTCGAGCCGGAACTGAAGGATCTTCAGGGAAGAATGGGTATCGGCATCATCAGCGACTACGATTCACAGCCGCTTATCATAAACTCGCATCTCGGCAGGTTCGGCATTGTAACCGTGGGCAAAATCAACAATATCGAGAATCTCGGCAGAAAGGCATTCCAGAAGAGAAAATACTTCTCCGAGACAACCGGCACCGATATCAATCCGACAGAACTCGTAGCCATGCTCATCTGCGAAGAGGAAACATTTTCCGAAGGAATCTCTCATGTCTATGACTCCATAGAGGGCTCCTGCTCTCTCCTTCTTCTGACCAGGGACGGCGTTATTGCCGCACGCGACAAACTCGGAAGAACCCCGATTGTAATCGGGAAGAAAAAAGGCGCCTTTGCTGCATCCTCGGAATCCTGCGCGCTGTTAAACCTCGGTTTTGAGGTTGATTATTATGTAGGTCCCGGAGAGATCGTTTCAATAAGCCCTGACGGATACACTCAGCTGAAAAGACCAGGGGATAATATGCAGATCTGTTCTTTCCTCTGGGTATACTATGGATATCCGCCGTCAAACTATGAAGACATCAATGTCGAGCTGGTCAGGTATGAATGCGGGAAAGCCCTGGCGCGCAGGGACGATATTGAACCGGATCTCGTATCAGGCATACCGGACTCGGGTATCGGGCATGCTGTGGGTTATGCAAATGAAAAACATATCCCCTACATGAGGCCGTACGTCAAATATACCCCTACCTGGCCGAGAAGCTTCATGCCGCAGAATCAGACCATGAGAGATCTTGTGGCAAGAATGAAACTCATCCCGAACAGCTCCATAATTAACGGCAAAAAGATTGTGTTCTGTGATGACTCCATTGTCCGCGGCACTCAGCTGAAAGACAATGCTCAGATCCTGTTTGATTACGGTGCACAGGAGATACATATGAGGATTGCCTGCCCTGCCCTGATTTATCCATGTGAGTTTCTCAACTTTTCCACATCCCGCTCCACCCTTGATCTTGCAGGCCGTACAGCCATTCGTGAGATCGAAGGCTCCGACGAAGGACCCCTCGATGAGTATGCTACCCCGGGTTCAGAGAAAAACATGGCCATGGTGGAGAAGATCCGTAAAAGGCTGGGACTCTCATCACTGAAATTCCAGACGATGGATGATCTCGTCAAAGCAATCGGCATGCCCAAGGAAAAACTGTGCACCCACTGCTGGGACGGCAGCAGTCATTTCTGATCCGACACATCGGACAGTCTAGGTTGTTGCCTGCTTCTTCCGGGCCTTCTTATCCAGAGAATCGATCAGAACCTCTATGTCAAAGCCTGATTTGTTAGAGCGTGTTATTATCTTCTCGACCAGCCGGTGATTGCGCCTGATATGCCTGTGCAGGGTTCTTGAGTCTTCATGGTACAGAAAAAGGCATTGTATTGCCGAGACCGTATAGAGCCAGTATAACAGATCCTCCATGGATTCCTTATTGTACCACCATCTTCCCTCGAACTCGTTTGCACCGATATAGGTTCTGACATCAGAATCGGAAAGCATGGTCCTCATTAATATACCCGTATCACCTGTGAGGATATCCTTCTCCCAGCCCTGATACCTGGTCAGAATCCCCACTAGAAGCTGCTCATGTCCGGCGGAACGCTCATCGAGGCCAAGCCTCATGTAAAGTCTTACAATCTCCTTTTTGAGCATCCACTCATCCATGAGCGCCCGGCTCCTGGTGGCAACGTCAGCTTGATCAAAGAGCAGTCCCAGTCTGCAGATTGTGCTCCAAACAAGGGTAACCCTCCACCATGATAGATCTTCTGAAAGCCCTTCGGGTATCCTGGAAAAGAGATACTCACTATACAAGCTGGTCTTTCCTGCAGTGCTTTGTCTGAGTTCATCGATGCTCAAAAGGGCCTCTACAAGACCGCATATTGACTCACCCGGATTCGCAACATCGCACCCTGCCTGTTCGCTTGCCTGTGAGATAAAATATAACAACCTCTTTTCATATCCGTCAGGAACACTTTTGTCGCTGCGGCCTTGTATCACGGTATGGAAAAGAAGATCAGCACTGAGGAGTTCCTTGAAAGGGTTCAAGACCTTCTCCAGATACAACTCGTTAAGAGATCCCATAACATCTGGGACTCCTCGTCCGCCAAGCATATCATGGAGACGTCTCAACTGTCCGTCATGATCTTTCATTTCGCGGAAATCACAAAACACATTGACCTTGAATGCACCCAGATTTATGTAAAGGCCCTCAGTGCACATTGAGACGCTGCTACGTAGGAACTCGTTGCCGTTTTGCATATCCCGAAACAGATAGAACACGGTGTCGTCATGGATAAGATTGAGCGATTCCCCAAGGCTTTTATTCACAATACGCCTCTTCCCGGAATCACTCACACTTATGCCGACCGATCTGCGGATCCATCCGGCAGCCTGTGCATAGCGGTTATTATAAACAACGAGGGCTCTCTCGTTACCGTACATGTTGGAATAAGCAAAGACATCCTCGTTCACATGCCCATCTTTGGTAAAAACGTCATAGAGAACGAAATGTTCAACCCCGCTGAAAAGATGTCTTTTTTTCAAGAGAGGAAACAGTTCCCTTTCATGCCTTTCCACCAGGTCTTCATCAATACTTTCCTCCCAGTAGGAACGTGTATATTCCATGCCGTATTTTTCGCAGAAACCCTCGATCTGTCCATGTCCGAACATGGGCAGTCCCGGCATGGTAACCATCATGGTGGCAACACCGAAATATTTGTCCTGTTTGCCGAATTGTTCGGCTGCAGGTTCTTCATCGGGGTTGTTCATGAAATTGACAAAACGCCTGAGAATCTCCGGATTGAACCGGAGGACATTCTTTATAACATCCCGGTACTTGCTGTTCTCTTCGGTCTTGAGCATGTTCATAAAAGCGCTGTTATATACCCTGTGCATGCCAAGGCTTCTGACAAAATAGCCCTCCATGAGCCAGAAGGCCTCTGCAAGAAGAAGCGTGTTAGGGGCCTCTATCGCCACACGATCCACGAGTTCACGCCAGAACTCCACAGGAAACTCGCGATCGAAATCCTCCTGGGATATGTCCTGGCCAGCCCTTGAGGGAATGTCTCCGCCATAACCCGGCAGGGGATACCAGAGCCTCTGAAAATGGCGCTTGGCCAGTGTCATGGCAGCGTCAAAGCGAATGATCGGAAAATCCTTTGCTATCTCGATGGTAGTGCGGATAACCGCTTCCCGCACCTCGTGCTTGAGAAAATCAAGCTGGGCTGTATCGTTCCATGGCATGCTCGTACCATCATTGCCGTGATAGATATATCGGACATCACCGGTATATTTGTCTTTACGCTGAAACACGACTGCTGCATCTCTTCTGTCCCAATAGCCGTTTTCTATACGGATTTCGACCCGGTCTTCTTTCGAGAGGTTTTCACCGGTGAAACTATATGAGGGAAACGGGCTGTGTTCAAGCTGCAGAAAACGTTCCGGATGCTCGATGACCCATTTCGAGTAAATACCCATATGGTTCGGAACCATGTCGGTCCCGATCCTGATCCCATAGCCCCTGGCACGGGCCTTGAGTTTTTCAAATGCGTCCTTGCCTCCAAGGTCTTGGGCAATAACATAGTCATAAATAGAATATGCTGAAGCAGCCGCTTCTGGATTCCCGGTAATCTGCTTGATCCTTTTGGAGGCAGGGCTCCTCTCCCATATTCCTATAAGCCATAAGCCGGTAAAGCCCCACCCTGCAAGTTTTTCAAGTTCCCGGTCAGGTATCTGGTCGAGTCTGGAGATCTGTGTACCGTACATTTTTGAGAGCTGGTAGAGCCACACATAGACGGTCTTTGCAATCAGGACGAGGTGCGGCATCCAGTCTTCGTCCGGGCTGAACCGTTCGACCTCTTCCAGATCCCTTTTTGTGAAACGGGGCACAAAGGCCGGTCCAGGCCCCAGAAAACGGGGCTTGCTTTCCTCTTTTAAAAAGTCGATCCCGCCCAGGATACGTATGAGAAGCTCTGAGATCAGCCGGCCCCAGTGAATGCGGATATATTCGAGCTGGTCAAACAGGGAACCCGGGGCAGCCTTAGCAGGTGCCATGAGAAGATCGAGAAGATTCTGCCCATAAGGCCCGAATCCCGGCTGATTGGCAAAATATTTCTCAATGTACCGGATAATTTCACAATAGCGAGTTCTTTCTTCAAGAATAGTATCATCAAAGAGCTCTATATAGGGCTGATATGCCGGATTCATGTTGGATACATAGAGCAGGATCATCTCTTCAAGCGCTATATGCGTATTCGGCACACCCATGGTATTCGAATCGATATACTGCTGAGAGGTCACAATCTTCTTAAACACTGGAACAGCAGGGAAGATCTCTATAAACTCCTTGAGGGTCTCATCCACATCCCCCACATTGATCTGTGATGAGACGTAAGCTTTAGCTATGGCATCTTTATTCACAGTCCTTCTGTAGAGTTCCACCATATAATGCAGGATCTCGTCTATGAGACCCATGGCATTGATCTCGCTGGCCTTTACCGCACGTTCGGGATAGCGGGCTGCATTACGTACGGCATTCATTTTATCGGCAAATCTTCTTGCCGCAGCGAAATCGGCAAAGATCACGTTGCCCGAAGTAGAAAACAGGGATTCGTCAAAACCGTAGATATCTCTAGAACTCTTTGAAATATGGAACTCAAACATATACTGCTTCACTCTCATTCCTGGGTATTCATCCAGTTAAAACGATATGCAGGATAATTTCAAGTATGCAATTGAAAAAACATTACACATCCTCGATAATGGTATCGAGTATCTTCTCAAAGGCCTTGACCGTTGATGAGCCGTCACCTGAGGCAATAAACGGTTTCCCCTCATCGGTACCTGTCACGATCCCGGGGTCGATCGGTATTGAGCCCAGGAAAGAAACACCGAGTTCCTCAGCCGCCTTTCTTCCTCCGCCCACCTTGAACAGGTCTATGGATTCACCGCAATGAGGACAGGCAAACCCGCTCATGTTTTCCACAATTCCGAGAATCTTCAGTTCAAGGGCACGGGCAAACTGCACGCTCTTTCGTGAATCGAGCAATGCCACGTCCTGAGGTGTCGTGACAACAACGGCACCAGGAGACGCTGTGCCCTGAGAATTCTTGATGATCTGAGCTATGGACAGGGGTTCGTCACCGGTTCCTGGAGGCAGATCTACAACCAGAAAATCCAGCTCACCCCAGTTCACATCACGCAGAAACTGTTTAATGACCGAGTGCTTCATCGGCCCTCTCCAGATAACAGGGGTATCCCGGCTGTCGATGAGATAGGCCACGGAAACAAGCTCCAGGTTCTCAACAACCCTGACAGGCAGGATATTCCCGTCTTCATCAGCCATGAGCTTGCCATCCTCTACACCAAGGACCTTGGGCATATCAGGCCCGTGGATATCAGCATCGAGCACACCTACCCTGTATCCCTTCTGAGTCAGACCCATTGCAATATTCGCACAAACCGTAGATTTGCCGACTCCCCCCTTGCCGCTCATGACCATAATGGTATTCCTGATACCGGAAAGACTCTTGTGTAATTTCTTTTCCTTATCATCCGGTACATGTTCCTGTATCTGTTGAAGATCCTTGACCATTGGTATCCTTCTCCTGAAATATCACATGATGCCTAACATATAAAATCAAACAACACAACCGGCCAATACCATACGGGAGCTGCTTATGTTCGCATTGAAATACAAGATGTCGTAAAGCCGTTTGATCACTCCCTCATCTGTGACCACTCCCCAAGAATGGGATAATGTGTTGTGGCAAGTACAGCGAGAAAGGCATGGTGTCTCTTATCTCCACGAATAAAATGAGGCATCCCCGCACTTACGATTGAGCAGTCTTCGCACAGCCAGTCTTCGGGTAAAAAATATCTTTATCCCTGAAAGACCACACTCCTGGTAATGGGCCGTATTCGGCCTATTGCCCGATATGCATATCCTCTCACATACCATGATGGGTCATTGTGCAAAACCTTTTCAAGCAGAAAGAGGGCATTCCTGTCCCCAAGATTACCGAGCCCCAGGCAAGCCCTGGTCCTGACATTGAGCTGGTCATCACGAAGTGCTTCCTCAAACATCTTCATGAATTCAGGGTCCTTGCGATTTCCTGCCTCGTAAATTGCATTGAGACGGATCCTCGCACTGGGGTCGCGTGAGAACCTTATGAGTTCGTGTTTCCTGATCTCTTCAGGGAATGTCTTGAGTGCCAGATACCGTTTGCTGACATGTTCTGAAAGCACGAACTCATGGATAAGTTGTGGATTTTCGCGAAGCTGGCATTGAAGAATTATCGTATGGAAAGGGTACAGAAAACATCCCAGATATCCCAGAATCACAACACCGGCTGCTATCTTGCCCCTTTCGAACAATCTTGCAAGAAACAAGGAGAACCACAGCATAAACAAGACCGGTATAACAACCAAAGGCCCTTTATAGAAGAACAGGCCGATGCCGGAACGTATCTTCTCGTTATAATCATATGTACTGTGGAGCTCTTGCATAATCCTGCCGGAGATATTGAGCAAATCCCGATCAGAGAGCATGACTGACGGGCATACTTCAGGAGATGTGCTAGCTGCAATGGTGCTTCCCTGCACTGCGCAGGGATCTTCCGCACGCACCCACAAGGTGCCGTGGGGCCTGGGGCCGATCCGTGTGACATCGCTCGATATGGCGATAACCTTCTGTTCATATGCCGAGGGCGGCTTTATAATATGAGCTGCAAGGTAGGTATGGTCATAATAGAAGGTACTCAGAGATCTTGCTCCGGGTATTTCCAGCATTGAATCGCGAACGGTTTCAAAAGATGCCCGAGAAAACGCCAGCAGACTCAGAAATGGTAATATCACTATCAGGACCATGACCAGCCATTTCCGGTACGGTGTCCTTGTATTGCCGCCTCTTCGAGAGATAACCGCCCATGGCACAAAAAAGACTGCCGGGCAGACAAAACCGAATACTGCCGAAACAAAGGGCATCTCAGCGCTGAAACCAAGAAAGGTGAATGTACATCCAAGCAGGATGAAGACAAAGACATCATGCCGGGCAAACCGTCTCTGCATCCAGGGAGACATCGATGCCACCATGGCAATCATGGCATTGAGAACACCGGTCGTACACCCGAAAAACAAGGAACTCCCCAGCTGATGGATCAAGGATACGAGATATTCATCATCGGGCATGACCAGCGGCGTCATGTCATAGAAAAGCATCAACTCCATCTGCGAAGAGATCATGCCTGCATGAAGGCGCACAAAAAAGAGACCGAAGAAGGTATACCAGACAATACAGAAGACCGTACCGGCAAAGCATGCCTTGAACCACTGTCCGGGATCCCTGCCTTCACTCAAGAGAAACAGGGATAAAACTGAGCTGTTGTCAACCGGTGCTGCCCTGTAATCCTCGACCTGATCTTGAAAGAGTGTCTGTGTTATTTCTGCAACCGCCCTTTATGAAAAGCCCCTTCAAAGGATTTATACTGACTCAGGAGTATCTCTATCTCATGTGAAGACTGTACACTTTTTCTTCCCCGAACAGCCTCGACATCAGCCCTTGCCATCCACACATTCTTGAAATTTTTCTCCTTCTTCGTGAATGCGATGAAATTATTCAGTGCCTCGTCGCACACATGCGTGAATCTTCTGTTGTCCATGCATGCTATGTCTCTTATCTTCTCGACTGTATCCTTGTCCAGGCGCATAACATAGCGTATTCTCTTTTCCGATGTATCGGCTCTCGGACCTACATACCTTTTTTTTGCACGGGACGGGATAGTGCCTCCATATTCGTTTTCTTTCTTGAAGATATAGGCATTGAGTGCCGCAGCCACATAATCCACCATGGCAAGATTCAACATTCGGGATATCACTCTGAGCTCACTGAGGTTCTGGGGTTTAAAGTACATCATAAACCGGGAAAATCCCATGTCGTTACTGTTAGAATTCATAGATGCACCTCCTGATTCTTCTCTGGCGTACCCGCTGCATGCAAGATCGCGAGATACGGCATCGAGGTGTAATGACTGTTTCAACGTGGTGCAACATTATTGATATATATTTCATACTTCCATGATTTCAGTTTCTTTCTCAGACAGGATCTCATCTATCTGTTTTATATACCCGTCGGTAATCTCCTGAACCTTGTCCTGAGAAGATTTCAGTTCATCCTTGTTTATCTCTTTGTCCTTTTCCAGGTCCTTCAGGATAGAGTTGGCGCCTCTTCGGTGATTTCGTATCTCCACCCTGAAATCTTCCGCTATCTTCTTTACCATCTTTACCAGATCCCTGCGCCGCTCTTCGTTAAGGGGCGGAATGGGAACCCGTATGATCTTGCCGTCATTAGTCGGCGTCAACCCGAGTTCTGATTTCATGATTGCCTTTTCAATGGGTGCAAGAGCCCCCTTATCCCATGGCTGAATGGTAATGAGCCTCGGTTCCGGGACAGCAAGGGTTGCCAGCTGATTAAGGGGGGTGGGTGTCCCGTAATAATCCACCATAATGCCATCCATTATCCCGATCGAAGCCCTTCCTGTCCTGACCTTCATCAGAGAGAGTTTCATTGAGTTTGCGGATTTGAGCATATCATTTTTCATCTCTTCAATTATATCATTCACCATTACATGTCCCTCCTCGGCTTTACGATGGAACCGACAGGCTTACCCGAGAGCACTCCTTTAAGATTCTCAGGGTCTTTTATATTGATTACCCGGACAATCAGGTCATTATCCCTGCACAGACTTATGGCCGTCGCGTCCATAACCCGGAGATTCATACTCAGCACCTGGTCATAATCCAGTTCGGGATAGAATATTGCATCCGGATGTTTCACAGGGTCTTTATCATATACCCCATTGACCTTTGTAGCCTTGATTAGTACGTCGGCCCGTATTTCCAAAGCACGCAGAGCTGCAGATGTATCTGTAGTGAAAAACGGGCACCCGGTTCCTCCTGCAAAGATAACTGCGCCAGAGCTTTCCAGATAATCTATTGCCGTTGAAGCAACAAATGTCTGGGCCACTTTCGGCATATCCACAGCGCTGAAAACCTTTGATTGACGCCCCTGTCTTTCAAGGGAACCTTTGAGAGCGAGCGCATTGATCACAGTAGCAAGCATACCCATATTGTCTGCAGTTACCCGGTCGTTCGTAATACCTGCATCCATACCCCGGAAAATGTTCCCACCGCCTATTACAATGCCGACCTGAATGCCCATATCAAGGGCATCAATGACATTGTCGGTTATCGCCCGGAGCGTATCGGGATCAAAGCCATACCTTTTGTCTCCGGCAAGGGCTTCACCGCTCAGTTTCAATAGGATACGTCTATATTCTGCCGACACGTTTACTAAATCTCTTCTCCCAGCTGGTAACGCACAAAGCGCCGGATCACACATTTCTCGCCTGTCTTGCCCATAAGTTCATCCAGCAGCTGCTGCACTGTCTTGTCCGCGTCCTTGACAAAGGACTGGTCCAGCAGACAGCGCTGTGCGTAGAATTTTGAAATCTTTCCTTCTACGATCTTGTCAAGAATCTTCTCGGGTTTTCCCGATTTCAGTGCCTGTTCCTTCAAGATCTCTTTTTCCTTGGCAAGAACATCCGCCGGGATGTCATCCGGCATTACCCAGTCGGGGCTTGCCGCAGCGATATGCATGGAGATATCCTTGACAAAATTTACAAAATTATCCGACTTGGCAACAAAGTCGCTTTCACAGTTGACCTCCAAGAGTACGCCGATCTTTCCGCCCATATGGATATATGACCCTACAATACCCTGAGATGTTTCTCTTCCGGAACGCTTGTTTGCAACTTCAATGCCCTTTTTCCTCAAGAACTCCACAGCCTTGTTAAAATCTCCATTACATTCTTTGAGGGCCTTCTTACAGTCCATGATCCCAACGCCGGTCTTCTCTCTGAGTTTTTTTACATCATCTGGTGATATCTGCACGTTCGCCTCCATTATTGTTTAAACATTATCTTCTTCGTCGAACTGATCTTCTGTATCTGTTATGACTGCATCGGTATCTTTGGTGCTGGATTGTCGCTGACCATCATCTTCCTTGACGATAATCTCGATCTCTCCTTCAAGTCCTCTACCCATGGTGCCTCTGGATACAGCCTCCTGCGAGGACGATGCGCTCCCTGCTGCGGCATCAACATCCTTTATCTCGCTCTGAAGCTTCTCCTGATAAAGGCTATTGCCCTGTTCAACAGCATCGGCAACCTTGGCGCTGAACAACCTGATTGCCCGTATGGCATCGTCATTGCCCGGGATAACATAATCGATAAGGGTAGGATCACAATTCGTATCTACAATTGCTACTATGGGTATCCCCAATTTCCTTGCTTCCTGAATGGCAATATATTCGCGTGACGGGTCGACTATATATATGAGGTTGGGAAGAACTTCCATATTCTTGATACCGTGAAGAGACCTTTCCAGCTTCATTTTATGTCGCTTCATGCTGATCTGCTCTTTCTTGGGATAATCATCTATGTTTCCATTATCAATGGTCTGCTCAAGCCATTTGAGCTTCTCAACGCTCTTCTTTATTGTCTCGAAATTAGTGAGCGTACCGCCCAGCCAGCGATAGTTCACATAGAATGCACCGGCCCTGGTCGCTTCTTCCTCTACTGCATCCTGTGCCTGTTTTTTGGTACCAACAAAAAGGGCCTTGCCGCCGTTTGAAGTGACCTCTTTAATAAATTCACACGCCTTCTCAAAGAGCTTCTCCGTCTTCTGAAGGTCAATGATATGGATACCGTTTCTCGATCCAAAGATATAAGGTTTCATTTTCGGGTTCCATCTTGGTGTCTGGTGGCCAAAATGCACCCCTGCCTCTAAAAGTTGTTTCATGGTTACTACGGACATTATGTTTCCTCCTCGGTTTTTTCCTCCGTCCCGCAAGGTCCATCCATTAAAGGGACACCGCGACCTTGCTTCTTATGCAGGACGTGTGTTTTGGAGAGCCCTTTATCATACAAGCACTATGGTTTCAAGGTATTAATATCAAGATGTACGATATATTTTAGAATCCATCCTATCTGAACAACAATGACAGTTTCTTGAATATTGGAGTCCCTGCCTTCTGCATTAACATAAAGGCCAGTGTCTCGGTCGAGCAGACCAAGGCACCGGCTTCATTCAGAGCCGAAAGCGCTGTAGACCTGTCGTGTCCGCGACGGGAACACACCGCATCGGATACTACAACAGCGCGGTACCCTTCCATGAGAAGATCGATAACGGTCTGATACACGCATACGTGTGCCTCAATGCCGATGACAACCACGGTTTTCCTGCTCTTTTCCGACAGTTGTTCCCGAATAAGACGATCGCGCATGCAACTGAAAAACAGTTTTTCAAACCTCGGCAGATCTTCAACAATATCAAGAATCTCATCGATGGTACTCCCGAGGCCTTGCGGATATTGTTCGGAAACCACGATCGGCATATCGAATGCCTTTGCCACATTGAGCATAATCCCAGAGTTCCTGACAAAGACATCCCTGAAATCCTTTTCCATTGCATTGAACAATCTCTGCTGAATATCAATGACCAGCAGCATGCTCTCTTCCGGACGGATACAATATCTGTTCATAACCCTCCATCCCCCGTAATCAATTATAAGAAGACAATCGGATACAGTGCGGCATATACAATAGCAGGCACAAGATTACCAACACGTATCTTCTTTATGTCCATCAGGTTAATCCCTATCCCGATGATGATCATGCCGCCTGTGGCCGTAATCGAAGCAAGCACCTCGGGTTCCTGAAGGAAGACAATCTGCGATGCGAATATCGTAAGGCCACCCTGAACAATGAGAACGGAAACGCACGAGAATAAAACTCCTGCTCCAAGTGTGGATGCAAGGGCTATGGATGCCACGCCATCTAGCAGGGACTTAAGATACAGCGTACTCGCATCGCCCACGGTACCGTCTTGAATACATCCTATTATGGTCATCGCACCAGTGAGATACAGCAGCGTTGCAGAAACAAATCCCTGTACAAAGGTCGTGGAGCCCGAACGCAACCTGTTTTTGAGATGCTGCCCCAGCCATTGAAGGCCATCTTCTATGTGCAGCAACTCGCCGGTTATACCCCCGACAAGAAGACAAGCCACGGCAGGGATAAGATCAAACCCCGAAAGCGCCATTTGAATGCCTATAACCAGAACAGCCAGGCCAAGGGTCTGCATGAGGATGGTCTTTATACCCGGAGATATCCTGTTGCCTGCAGACAGTCCGACCACAGAGCCAACAAGTATTGCCGAAGAATTAACCAGTGTTCCTGTCACACACCTTCCTTTGAGACTGACCCAGCAACAGTCATGTCAATACGTCTACTACCCAAACAATGGTCCCGGGTCAATCCTTAAGAATAGCATAACGGAAAACCATGACAAACCATGATAAACCGTATTGACATACAGGTCATATAGACATAAACTATCAGTCAATGAATGATCCATCCCATATGGATTGTGCTGTTCATGTCGATATTGTAAAAAATATCAGAAAACTTATGCCGGACAATGAGCGCATACTCAATGATCTTGCGGATTTCTTCAAGCTCTTTTGTGATCCCACAAGGATAAAGATACTTTTTGCCCTGGGGGCATCGGAATTATGTGTGAGTGATATTGCAGCCCTGCTCGAAATGAATCATTCCGCGATCTCCCACCAGCTCAGGTTACTGAACCGCTCACGGTTGATAAAATCCAGGAAATCAGGAAAACTCGTATACTACTCACTCAATGACAGACATATCAAGCAGGTTCTCGCACAAGGGTTTGAACATATAAACGAATGATCATATTCCGCCTGCATCATGTCTCCCTGAAGGCATGATGTATGAGTGCACTTTATTCTCCGGCATCTCATTGGATGATTCTGATAAAAGTATAAAAAAGACCCTTGATATTTTGGTCAATCATACCGATACATAAAAGAACCTAAAAGAACCCAGCAACTCTGAAGAGGGCACACTATATTGAACTTAAGACTAATCCCGACAGACGATATTGACCAGACACTGCGGATACGCAGATTCTTCATGGCATTCTTTTCCTACCTCATGTGGATGGTCCTTGTAGGATACTGTTATTACCAGGGTTTCTTCCGAATGTCCCTTCAGAACACCATTGCATGGTTTTCCTCTGTAATCCTGATGAATATTGCATTTTATATCACCTTCAGAACCGGGCTCAACAAACATTTCAAGGACCCGAGCCTTACCATGCTCCAGATGCTGTTCGGCACCTTTGTGGCAATGGTCGTAACATATTACACGGATGAGGTTCGAGGCACCCTGCTCCTGATCTATCTGGTTGTATTCATCTTCGGCGTTTTCCGTCTTCAGCTTCGTCAGTTTCTCATCCTGGAATTATACGCATTGACGGGCTATGGTTACGTCATCCTCTTGTTATTAGCCAATCACCCCGAGAAGATCGATCTGAATGTCGAGGTACTCTACTGGATGGTACTTGCAGTTGTACTGTCCTGGTTTTCTGCGATCGGCAGCTATATCAAACACCTGAGATCAAGACTGGTAAAGACCAATATCGAACTGAAGAAGGCAAACGATATTATCAGACAATCTGCTATCATCGATGATCTGACGCAGGTGTACAACCGCCGCCAGATGATGAAGATCCTCCAGCGCGAAAAGGCCCTGGCAGATCGAGGCGAACCATCGTTCTCCCTGTGCATCTTCGACCTGGACAACTTCAAGCAGGTCAACGACACCTTCGGACATCTCAAGGGAGATATGGTATTGAAGACCCTGGTTATGGCAGTAAAGGAAGATATACGCGAACAGGACTATATTGCCCGCTATGGAGGCGAGGAATTTGTAGTGATCTTCGCCTACCCTGATCTCGATGATGCCCTGGTCTGTGCCAACAGGATAAAAGAGCTTGCCTCGAACTTAAGATTTAAAGGACTGCCCGGTGATTTTCGCATCACCATATCAATGGGTGTCTCCAGGTATCATCCCGCTGAATCCATTGACGCCCTGATTGGAAGGGCGGATACGGCACTATACCGCGCCAAGACAACGGGAAAGAACAGGATAGAATACGAGACACATGCCTGCGGGAAAGAATCGATCGGGTTATCTATGGCCTGATCCGGCAAGACCGAAGTGGTTTTGCATATGACGATCCAGACGGACATTCCGGAATAGGCAATCATTACATATCAGCACCAATATGGATATCCTCATAACCTATCAGGCTATCACAATATTTTATCCCTTGAAAAACTCGAGCAGATCGAGCGGATCTGATATAAGTGTATCGGCCCCGCTCGACATCAGACTATCCTTATCCTGATACCCCCACAGAACCCCGACAGGAAGCATACCTCCATGAAGCGCTGTCTGCATG
>DSAD01000216.1 GCA_011372875.1 Deltaproteobacteria bacterium | reverse complement strand
CCCCGGATCAGACTCATATGTCTGGACACGAACAAAGGATTCGCTGCAGGGAACAACGAGGGAATAACAAGGGCCGCGGGAAGGTATATCCTGCTCTTGAATTCAGACGCATACCTCACCGAAGGGGTATTGAAATCCACTACGAGATTCATGGATGAACATCCGGATATCGGTATTCTTGGGTGCAAACTCACAAACCCGGATGGAACCATGCAGCCCTCGGCCCGGATGCTTCCGGGGTTGCTGAACAAGATCTTTGTCATGACCGGACTTTCTGCACGATATCCGGCATCCAGGATCTTCGGCCGCGTTGATTTCTCCTGGTGGGACCATTCTCATCCGCGCGAGGTCGGCTGGGTCGTCGGTGCATACTTTCTCATCCGGAGAAAAACCCTCGAGGAGATCGGGCTTCTTGACGAGAGATATTTTCTCTATTTCGAAGAGATCGATTATTGCAGGACAGCCAGGGAAAAGCTCTGGAACGTGGTCTTTTATCCCCATGCGCAGGTCATCCATCTGGGTGGCCAGAGTGCAGCACATTCCGGTTCGCAGGTGTCTTCTCAGGGCACTCAGTTAGTGTCGCAGCGTATCAGGAGCGAATTCAGGTATTACCGGAAATGGCATGGAATACTCCGGGTTGTATTATCCGCCGTCATAGAAATCTCCTGGAATGGGCTCGTTTTTTTAAAGAACATGCCCGATAGATCACCAAATGCCAGGCATAAGAGGCAGGATACCCTCATCACTATAAAACTGATCCTGTCGGCTCTTGTTAGGGACCGATTCGGAAAAGGACAACCATATGGACCCGTTCAACAGGCTTCGGCATCTCATAGATAAGATACGTCTTGGACTCGACACCACCTTCTACACTGAATACCTGCGCAGGCAGGGGGTCAGGATAGGCGGCAATTCCAGGGTTATCTATCCCTCTTATATTGACGCAGGGCTTCCCTATCTCGTTGAAATCGGCGATAATGTGACCATCTCCATGTTTGCAACCATCCTGGCCCATGATGCAACCACGGCATATGCGGGCGACCTGGTCAAGATCGGCAAGGTTGTTATATGCGACCGATGCTTTATCGGCGCGAATTCAACCATTGTGTGCAATGTAAGGATCGGGCCGAACTCCATAGTGGGCGCAGGCTCCGTGGTGACGCACGACATACCTCCGGACACGGTTTGTGCCGGCAATCCCGCCAGAGTGGTATGCTCTACCAGTGAGTTTGAAGAGAAACACCGGGAATCGGGTTCAAGACTTCCTCTGTTCGCGTTGAAGAAAGGGCCTCAGAAACATGAGGTGATCCAGGAAGTCCGGGATGCCCTTGAGAACACCTTCGGGTACTGCTGCTCGGAATTGCCCCGGCAGAACAAAAAAAGGTCCTGATATGTTCGACAATATCAAAGAAGATCTCAACACCTACCATGGAGACTGGAGCTGCCAGGGCTTCTGGGTAATGCTCGTATACCGGTTCGGAAGGTGGAGATACACGATAAGGACACCTTTTATCCGCAAGCCTTTTTCCCTGATCTACAAGGTCCTCTTCAAGCTTATCCAGATCATTACAGGCGTGGAACTGCCCTGCGAGGTCGACATCGGAAGAAACTTCAGGATCGATCATTTCGGCCAGATCATAATCAGCGGCTTCGCCTCCTTCGGAGACAACTGCACGGTAAGAAACGGCGTCACCATAGGGCTCAGGAGGGCAACCGAACCTGTTGCACCCAAAATCGGAAACAACGTGGATATAGGAGCAGGGGCTAAGCTGCTCGGGAACATCCGAATCGGAGATCATGTCAGAATCGGTGCGAACTCTGTGGTACTGGAGGACGTGCCTGCGCATTCGGTGGCAGTGGGCGTTCCGGCGAGAATAATCCCGGCAAAGGACAAGAGCCATGAATCATGAACTGCCCGCCATCGGCGTGGTCATCATCGGGATAAATGTCGAGAGATATCTTGCAGACTGCATTCATTCCGTTCAGGCATCACACTATCCCCAGGAACTCCTGACCATCGTCTATGTCGACGGGGGTTCGCGCGACACAAGTGTGGCTGTTGCGAAAGATATCGAAGGGGTCACCGTGGTGGAACTCGATGATGTCCATCCGACACCGGGAAGAGGGAGAAATGCCGGATGGAAGATTGCGGATACCCCCTTTATCCAGTTCCTGGACGCAGATACCCTTGTCGATCCCGACTGGTTCTCAAAGGCCCTCGGCCATATCAACGGCAGAACAGTCGCAGTATGCGGCAGACGCAGGGAGCGCGATAGAGAGAGAAACCTCTTTCACGCGATCACGGACATGGAATGGATCTATGAGACAGG
Source organism: Deltaproteobacteria bacterium (assembly GCA_011372875.1). GTDB lineage: Bacteria > Desulfobacterota > Desulfomonilia > UBA1062 > UBA1062 > DSAD01. Next base: position 50,322 of record DSAD01000216.1, on the reverse strand, counting down.
GCCTTGCCGCTATTTCGGGGGAGATGTCCTGATCAAACGGGAAGTCCTCGAGGCGACAGCGGGATTCGACGAAGCCCTGGTTGCGGGGGAAGACCCTGAACTGAGCTACCGTGTCAGGCAGCTCGGATTCCAGATCCTGCGGATCGATATCCCCATGACGCTGCACGATATCAATATGTCAAGCTGGTCCCAGTACTTCAGGAGAGCCTACCGAAGCGGATATGCCTATGCGGAGATAGGCATGCGTTTTATCCGCAACCGTGAAAGGCTATGGCTGAGAGAACTCGCCCGTATCGTGATCAGGGCCGTGGCCCCTCCCGCCGTTATCTTTGCAGGATACCTGACAGGGTTCAAAACCCCCGGCATCATTCTTGGACTGCTCGTGCTCCTGCGACCAATTCTCCGCATGGGCAATCTCCTGAAAACCTTCGGACAGACCCGGACGATGACCTTTGCCTATGCATGCCACAGCATCCTGGTGATCTATCCGCAGTTCCTGGGCATAGCACGGTACTTCTGGGGAAAGTTCAATGACGCCCCCCTGCAGAATCAAGGAGTTGCGGACAGACCCCTGGAGGATTCCCCTGCTGAGGGTTCATCATAATCGGAACCGGAGATACGTTATCAATTTGTCTATTACAGGTAATGATCAAGAAATCCGGAATCCTGCCGATACTACAGCATTAGAGGTGCCAGGCCATGCATACATCGGGAATCATGATAGAAAACTATGGTTTATTCCCGGATGATATCACCTCGGTTCCTTGTATCAGTCCAGAAAGGAGACTCTATGAATCTCATGAAGATCAACGAAATCCGTACGGTCGACCTTGGTAGAACAGCATGTTTTATCATGGCCTTACTACTCCTGATGGCCTCTCATGCACACACGTCCGTGGATTCCCCATATCAATCTCCAGCCAGGCCGTTCGGTCTGGAGATTGTAGATACGGTAAAGCTCGCCGGCTCTGACGATGCATCTTCGGATTTCCAGAACAACTACCTTCCGACAATGAGCGGATGGGGAAACATGGAACTGACTGCACCTTCATTCACGGACCTTACCTCGACCATTGCCCTGGACCCTTCCAAGATCAGCCTTGCCACGCAGTACGACACAAGGGTTTATTTCATTGGGGAGAATACCAATTATAAAAACACCCTCGGGTTCAACACTTCAGGAGGGGGTATTACCGAAGGCGACCCTCTGCTCATTTTCCCCGATGCGTCAACCGCCAACAAGAGAAAGAAACAGACACCTTTACTCTCGGGCGATTTTGTGGACCTGGGAACAATCGAAAGCGGGTCAGGGCTTGATTTCTTCCTGATCGCAGATGGTGCCAGAGGAGGAACCGATGTATTCTCCACACAGACCTCCTCGAACCCCGACGGTCTCGAACATGCGCTTGTCTTTGCCCGGCCTGACAGCCCGTATCTTTTCATAGCGTTCGAAGACCTCTACGGCGAGACCAACGGCGATTACAAGGATCTTCTCGTCGCCGTTGATATCGGAAGGGCAAATGTAGGGGCATTAACAAACATGCCGGAACCATCCACCCTGTTCATATTGAGTTCCTTTATAGGACTCGTGGTCTATCGGAAATACCGTATGGATTCCATTGAGGATACTGCCGGCAGCTCATGAACCTCTCTGTAAAAGAAAAGCTGACACTTGGTGCACTCATTGTTCTGCTGTGCGCTCTTGTGGTTCTGGGATTCTTCTACTGGCGATCCTATGTTATTACTGCTCAGGAGGAACGCTGCTATGCAGAAGCTGCGGGGCTATTAAACCAGTCGCGCATCCCTGAGGCCCTTACCATCATCAGGACATCTAAAAGCTCCGCATCTGCTGAGAGTTACGAGAAATGGATATCCCTGGAGATACGCGCGCTGGAACAATCGCGCAACATTCACCGCCTCCTGTATCTTTACGGACAATCACCCGGATCATTCATGAATCACGAAGAAGCGTCTATCCTTGTCGAACGGGCTTTGTTGAAGACACAGAACATGGAACTGTTCCATGAATTGCGTAACCTTTGGCGTTCTCATGAGCAAAGGCCTGAACTGTGGCTTGCCCTTGATGTAGACGCACTGCTCAGCCAGGGGGAAAAGGATAAGGCACTGGCCCTGCTCAACTCTCGTCAATTCGAAGGCCCGGCTGATTGCGGCAGACTTGTGCGCCTTGCCATATTAAAGGCAGGCGATAACCTGGCAGACTCATGGTCCCTTCTCGAGAAGGCATACCTGGCAGATCCCCGCAATCCGGATGTACGTTCATTCAGGGCTCAGATCCTTGAATACACAGGTAAAATGACTCAGGCACGTGTGGAATATGTGGCAGCTCACCTTGCCGAACCGGACAACCCGATTCTCCGCGACCAGCTCGCCGAATATTACCGCAGACAGGGCAATTATCGCCTTGCACTGAAGACATGGGCAGATGGCCTGAATGAACACTCCCTGGACTTTTTCTGGCTCAAGACCATATTCTGGTCAAGGATAACGCATCCCTTCGTTATTGACCGGCCATCTCCTGCATTAGCCGATGGCGATCTGGTACCGCTCATAACCTACCTCTTTGACCTTCCGCCGGATATGTTCTGGGACGATTATTCACTCGGAGACAACCCCAGGGTATCGAGACTTCTGGATACCCGACAGGAAATATACTGGCTGCGACTGATCCAGGCACTCAAAGACGGCTCTGAAACTCGTGCAATGGATCTTCTCAAGGCAAGCCCTCACAAACGCTCATCCTATCATCCGGATCTCGAGCGGGCGCTTGAGATCGTCCTGGTATATCGCAGATGGGGTGTCATCGTAAACCCAGTCGAGGGTGAAACACCTGTATTGCACAAACAGGGCCGGCATCAGTTCTTTCAGCTGCTGAACCGGCTCACACAGGCGGACTCAAAGCCCTCGAAGATCAACCCGATCCCCGACAATATCGAGGCCCTGCTGAAAAGCGATGAGGCCTTTGCCGCTGTCTTCCTTGCGGGAGGATGGATCGAGGCTGCCCTTGCATTACATAAACTCCCCCTGATACCTGATGATTTCCCGGACTGGGTCTCATATGGCCTAACTCAGGCAATGAGATACAACCGGGGCAATAAGGCCGCTATTGAATTCTCGGCAATGCAGAAATCAAACGAATCGCTGAACCTGCTCACGGCAGAGATAATGCTCGCCGAGAACGATCTTGATGAAGCCATACGCAGACTCTCTGCGCTGACGGAATATAAAACAGATATCGGACTTCGGGCCTCATGGCTGCTCAGCCTTGCATATCTGAACAATGGAAATCCGGACAAATCAAAACACATCATCGATGATCATGCGGATCTTGCCTCAAGCATCGCCGGAAAAGAGCTTTTGGGGAGAATAGCTCTGAGCAAGGACAACACAGCCGAGGCAGACAGGATCTATGGTTCTGTAGCAAACGACTCTCTCGAAGCAAAGGCATATCTGGCGCGCAAAGCCTATCAGAAAAAGGACTGGGAAAATGCCAGGGCATTAACCGAAGAACTGCTCATGCATTTCCCTGACAGATTACAGCTCAGACAGAATCTGGATTTAATTGCACAACAACAAGAAAATGATAATACGTGATTATATCTTCCTGATCCTGCTGTTCTTTCTCGCCTTCTTTATCTGGGTGAGGGATCTGGCATGGATTTCATCCCTGGACAACACCCTTCCCATCATACTTTCCCTGCCCTTGTTCATATGGCTCGGATGGCCATGGAGGTTCACAACTCAAGATAACCCGTTGCTGTTCAGCGGCCTCATGATCTGCGCAATCGTCTTTATAATAGGGGTTGCCCTGAACATCACCTTTGTTCTGGCATTAAGCTGGACAGGCATTCTATGGTACTGGCTCTCATCACGTCTGGACAGAAAAACCGCCATATCGATACGAAGACTGCTGATATTACCGATCCTTTCATTCCCCTGGCTTGCGCTCGAAGGTGATGCGATAGGATGGTGGTTCAGGCTATCAAGCGCACGGGTTACCTCGGAGATCTTCTCCTTAATGGGCTTTGATGTACTGCACGAAGGAACACGCATCATCGTACAGGGACTGCCTGTCGGCATCGGAGAACCATGCTCGGGTATAAACGTACTGCAGTCAATGCTTATAGCCGGGTCTGCCCTTGCGTATATCTACCTGCGGAAACACCCCGGATACTGGTTGAATATTGGACTGCTGATCAGTATCGCATGGATGGCCAACACCGTAAGGATTGTCGTTGTCTGTATCGTGGCGCTCACCTTGAGTCCTGAAATAGCCCTGGGGCTGTTTCATACCTTTGGCGGCTGGTTCGTGCTTTTTATGATGCTTTGTCTCACCTGGACCATCTTTTCCCTTCAGGCAAGACTCCGGGGAAAGAATACCCCTTAAACCATGATCAGAAACAGACCACCTATTATCGCTGTCTTCATATGCATCTATTGTATGGTGAACTCGCTGGATCTCATTGTCACATGGATGCACCCCTCACAGGCCCGCCTCGGCGCTGTAGCGCTCATCATATGGGTTACTCCAGTAGTATTCTACTGGTCACTGCGGAACAGATTCAATGAAAAGACAAAGGACAGGCCGATACTTCTGGGGCTGGGACTTCTTTTATCCTTTAACGGGATGTTGGGCTCTCTCAATGTCCTGGAACATATAGGGCTTGCATGCGCAATCGGGGCCCTGCTCCCTCCTTTTCCCATGAATCTCGTGTGGCTTGCATCATCGTTGTCATGGATGCCGGCCTTTGACTGGTTAGGGGGAAGATTTTTCCCGGAGTATATCATTGCAGCCCGCATACTGATATCGGCCATTCCTGCCTGTTATATGGCACATTCAATCCAGACAAGGATATCTGTCAATCCATGACCAGACTCACCAACATACTGCTCTGGCTGGGTTTCTCACTCACCCTCATTATAGGTATCATTTTCGATATATACGGCGTACACAACGGAACAAGCAGGATACACAACCTTCCATTGCAGGGTTTGGGCTATACCGGTTATGACATGTCCCTGAATCCAAGCGAACGGTCTCTGTACAGCGATGCCGAAGTACTCAAACGCTGTTATCAGCTGGGAAAGGACAAATTCGTTCTCATAGCGATTGACGGTGCCAGAAACAGGCATGCCGTACACGACCCCATATACTGCTTCCAGGGCGCAGGATGGTCTATCTCCTCAACACGGAAGCTTCCCATAGAAGGAGGTTCCGGCCTTCTTATGAACCTCCAGAGAGATGAACAGGACCGGGAGATCCTGTACTGGTTCACAAACAATAAGACCCGGCATAGCTCAGTGGTACGCTACTGGATACAGGCCACGATAAGAAGAATAACCCTTGGCCGGTCAGGCCAGGAACCGATCCTTATCATGATGCAGTCTCTGGACAACAAGGGCATTGAATGGGCTAAGATCCTTGATGAATTCGGGCTTCTGTTTGAAATATGATATCCCTGACGCAACGGCCATGGTCACTCTGACAATAAACATTCCGGGAAAAATATGACATGAGACACAACTCAATAGCTATTCTAGGCATTCCCCTGGACAATCTCACCATGGAAGAAACCGTAGAGTCTGTCTTTTCCATGATAGAAGAGTATCATACCGACAAGAGACCCAGGCAAGTCTGCACCGTGAACACGGATTTTGTCGTAAACACGCTGTCCTGGAGTCTTATAAAAACCCGGCATCCTGAACTCATGGATATCTTACGCAAGGCAGATCTCGTCACAGCAGACGGCATGCCGCTTGTCTGGGCCAGCAGGCTCCTAGGATCTCCGCTCAAGGGTCGTGTCACAGGCGCAGACCTTGTCCCTGAACTGGCCAGAGAGGCATCGCAGCGTCAAAAATCCATATACCTGCTAGGAGGGAAAGGAGATGTCGCCATCCAGGCAGCCAGGATACTTGAGAAGCGCTATCCGGATCTGATCATTGCAGGATGCGATTCCCCGTTTGTGCATATAGAAGGAGAGGCCCTGATTGATGCGCTCGAAAGTGACCTCCCTGTTGTTGACAGAATAAACGCCTCCGGCGCAGACATACTCCTCATAGCCTTCGGCAATCCGAAACAGGAACTGTGGTTTGAAAGAAACAGGCACAGGCTGAAGGTCCCTGTATCCATAGGGATCGGCGGCACTTTTGAGTTCATTACCGGTTCAGTCCAACGTGCACCGGCATGGATGCAGCACACCGGACTCGAATGGCTGTTCCGCTTGACCCAGGACCCGAGACGGCTATGGAAACGCTACCTGATTGATTTCCTCAAGTTTGGGATATTGGTCTGGCCATCAATACTACATTACCACTGCAAGAAACTGATCCTGCATAACCTTCGGCCCGCACAAACAGATCATGAAATCCTTTATAAACCCCTGAGAGATAACGACAAAGAAGCTTTTGTCCTTCACATGCCATGGAGATTCAACATCAGTGCCGCTACTGCCATGAATGAGATCCTTGAACAAGAGGCCATCAAGAATCAATCGCTTATTCTGGATTTCTCAGATGTCCTCTTGATTGATTCAAATGGGTTGGGATTTCTTCTGAACCTTTATTATTCATGCATGAGAGATGACAGGGGACTTTTTATTACCGGACTGCGTCCTACAGCAAAGAGAGCTTTTTCTTACAACAGGATGTCGGATCTTTTATATCATTTCTCTTTCAACAGCATCGAGGATGCACAAAGAGCGGTCAGTGAAAAGGCCTGGGCATCTTCCCTCTTATATTATGAGGTAACCGAAGATGACAATGAGAGCGTGGTGTCTTTCTTTGGAGAACTGACTGCCGCTCAGACAGCTGATAAAGATACGTCCGAACTTCTCGGCAGAATCAGCACAACAAGATGCACCATTGATCTTTCACACACCACCCGTATTGATTCATCAGGAATCATATTTATCCTAAAGTTCTACAGAGCTCTCCTGCAAAAAGACTGTTCGTGCACAATATCGGGGATTTCACAGAATATCTCTCAGATGGTTCATATAACCAAGATGACAGACTTTCTTTATACCATATAACATACCATACTTATTTAACATCTTGTCTCGTATGACCAAAAAGTCCGGCTGAACAGTCGGGCTTTTTTTATTGCAATAAACCCATAAACAGTTGAGATCATCAGAAGATAAACCTTCTCCAGGAGATGTTCAGGATAATCCCGATACATATCAGGTTCATGAGCATGAAGGAACCACCGTAACTGATGAACGGCAGGGGCACTCCCACAACCGGGAATATCCCGACAGCCATGGCTATATTTATGAAGATATGCAGAGTAAAATACCCTGCAATCCCGAAACACAGCATGCTCCCGAAACGATCCTTGGCCTTGGTTCCCATGGATATGATCTTGGTAATCAGTATGAGATAGAGGACTATGAGCAGGGATGAACCCACGAATCCCCACTCTTCGGCGACCACTGAAAAGATGAAGTCCGTGTGATGCTCTGGCAGAAAACGAAGCTGGGTCTGGCTTCCCTCAAGAAACCCCTTTCCTGCAAGACCTCCGGATCCTACTGCTATCTTCGATTGCATGGCATGATAACCGCTCCCGAGAGGATCCCGTGAAGGATCCAGGAACGAGAGTATTCTGACACGCTGGTACTCCTTTAAAGAAATCCAGGCAAAAGGCATACCGGCGATAAACAGCATGCCGAATGCAATCAGGGTCGAGCGCTTTATTCCGAGAAGCAGAAACATGATCAGCGCTATAAAGGCAACAATACCCGCAGTACCGAGGTCCGGCTCGGCAAGTATGAGCACGATGGGTATGATCATAAAAAAGGCAGGCACGATCAGTTCCCGAATACCATATCCCTGGATATGCTTCTTGGTTTCACCCCAGTATCCCATCCAGATAATCACGGTAATCTTAGCCAGTTCCGAGGGTTGAATACCCATGGGCCCTAAGGATATCCACCTTCTGGCCCCTGATATCTCTTTGCCGAAGACAAGGACCAGTATCAAGGCGGCAATGACGAAGACATACAGCGGCCATGCTGAATACATGAGCACCCGGTAATCAATGATAAAAACAACCGCCATCACCAGTGTGCCTGTGAGAATCCAGATGATCTGCTTATAAAAGATCGCGGGGTTCGATTCCCCTGCAGAACTGTACAGACAGGCAAGCCCGATAAAGATTATGGCAAATGTAGTGCCTATGAGCCCCCAGTCTATATTATCAGTTATCTTCGCGTATCTGCTCATCTTCCATGCCTTTGAGAAAGTAAAACTCTTTTATCACGTCCCTGACAATAGGTGCAGCTATGCTGCCGCCGTGTCCCCCGTGTTCCACAACTGCGACGACAAGGATCTCCGGTGTCTCCACAGGGGAAAAACCAAAGAACCAGGCATGATCCCGCAGGTGATAGGGAAGATCCGATTCGTCCGGAAGTTTTGATGAATATCCTCTTGCCACCTGTGCTGTCCCTGTCTTACCTCCGACAGCAAACATGGGGTTGTGAATGTGGCGTGCAGTTCCCAGCTCCCCATCGACAACCGATCTCAATCCTGCCTTTATGATATCAAGATCCGCCTTGCCAAACTCAAGTTCCCCTTCCAGATGTTCTCCCTGAGAGACAATAATGCTCGGTTTATATAACCTCCCACCGTTTACGAGCGCGCTCATGGCCTTTGCCACCTGAAGCGGGGTCACCAGATTATACCCCTGACCGATGGACGTGATGATCGTATCCCCGGGTTTCCAGGAACTGCCGAAACGCTTCTGCTTCCACTGTCTTGTCGGGTTTATGCCGGAAAGTTCATCCCTGAGCTCAATTCCAGTCGGTTTTCCGAAACCCAGATCAGATGCATACTTTGATATCCGGTCTATGCCCAGCATCTCACCGAGCTTATAAAAATATACATCGCAGGATTCGCTGATCGCCCTGACCATGGAAATATCACCATGACCATCCGTTTTCCAGCATCGGTATGTATTTGCCCCCAGTGTATAGTCTCCCGGGCAGAAGATCTTTTCCTGCGGCGCTATGGTCTTTGTGGCAAGACCTGCAATAGCGACAACCACCTTGAATATCGATGCGGGTGGATACTGGCCCCTTATTGCCCTGTTCTCGAGCGGATGCAGCGGATCTTCCGATATCTGTTTCCATGCCTCGGGTGCCATTGGAGACATGAACATATTCGGATCATATCCCGGCGAGGATGTCATGACAAGGACCTCGCCCGTAGACGGCACCAAAGCAACCACTGCCCCTGAACGGCTCCGAAGCGATTCTTTCGCAACGAGCTGTAATCTTTTATCAATGGTAAGTACGATATCATTTCCGGGAACAGCAGGACGTTCACTGAGGATCTTGATCTTTCGCCCGAGGGCATCCACCTCGAACACCCGGGCACCCTTTACCCCGCGAAGTTCATCTTCACAGGAGAATTCTATTCCTGTCTTGCCGATCAGATCACCGCTTACATATTCGCGCGTCTGTCCCCTCTGCAGCTCCTTTCGTGATATCTCCCCAAGGAAACCAAGGATATGCGAGGCCAGATCCTTGAACACATAGTCCCTTTCATTCGTTGCATCGATGGAAACCCCCGGCAGGGTAAAAAGCTCGGCCTCTATGCGTGCAACCTGGTCGAAACTTATGTCTCTGGCTATTGTCACCGGATCGTAAGGTCTCATCTTCGACTGGGTGATCTTTTCAATGATATCTCTATTATTCTGTTCCAGCAACAGACCCAGACGCCCGGAGATATCATGAACATTCCGAATGTCCTCGGGCATTATCTTCAGGTTGTATGCCGGCCTGTTATCTGCGAGGACCTCTTTGTTTCTGTCGAGAATCTTGCCTCTGGTTGCATTGATACTGACAATGCGAATTCTGTTGTTGCTGGACAGGCCCTCATAATAAGAGCCGTTGAATATCTGCATGTTCACGAGCCGCAGCAGCAGAATGCAGAACAATACGAACACAAAGATCATAAGCATCTTTGCCTTCCATCGCAACGCCTCTTCAAGCTCCGGACCGGTAAGATTATGACTCATATATCTTCTGCAGACGGCTCACGATATAAACCATGGCCGGGCTTATAGCACCCGTTAACATCGCCCCGATTAACAGGTATGGTATTTTCTCCTCAAGCCCTGCGGCTCCTGTAAAAGTGAGGGAAATGCCTATGATTGCAATGTAATAGAAAAAACCGAGGGCAATCTGCGTATAAACATTCTCAAAATAAAGAAGACTCTTTATTACATCGAGAGAGAGAAAAACGATGATATATATCAGAGGTATCAATCCGATCCGTGCACCTGAAAAGGCCTGCAGAACAAGGGCTGCAAGTATTACAAAGGGAAATCCCTGGGAAAAAGGGATGTAGATGATCAGACCAATGATCATACCGATAAAAAAATTCACCCGCAGGTCAGACCATATGAAGGGGATAATACTCACCTCCATGAAGATAATCAGAAACAGTATCCCGAATAAACTAGTCTGTAGTCGCCACATCCCGGCCTATTCCAAATATTCCCTCAATCCTCTGCATGTCCACACAGGGAGTCAGAAGGATATCGGCAAAGATCTTGTGTTCGTCTTTCCTGATATCCCGCACGTATCCTATCGCAAGCCCTTTGGGAAATATACCGAGCAAGCCCGATGTGATCACCTTGTCCCCGATATGGATGTCCTCGGAACTGCGGACATATTCAAGGCTGACGCTTTCCCCTCCAGTGCCTTTTACGATACCTTTTATACGTGTGGATTCAATGAGAGCGGGGATTGCACTGTTGGGATCGGTGATGAGCAGAATCTGTGAAGTATTGAATGAAACCCCGACAACCTTGCCCACAACGCCATCAGGATTGACTATGGGCATATCGATGAAGAATCTGCTGCGCGAACCTTTGTCAACAACAGCGGTCTTATAGATCAGGGTAATGTCCTGGGTAAGCAGACTTGCAGGATAAAGGGTAAATTCCTTATGTGTTTCCTTGAAATCCAGCATGGTCCTAAACCGCTTGTTTTCTGATCTAAGTTCTTCCAGGATCATGCCTTGAACCCTCATCTCATCGAGTCGCTTCTTGAGATCCGTGTTTTCCTCCCTGGCATTTACCAGAAACACATAGTCTCGCCAGATATGTCCTATTAAGGTAAACGGGGCCGTGATGATCCGTTCGAATACAAAATATCCTTCGCGAACAAACTTGATACCGAAAGATGATGAACTGTACTGGCCCAGAGAGATCAGTACAAGAATAACGGCAGCAGCTATAAATAATAAGAAGGCCCTTGTACTACTGCGTCCCATCAACTAGGTATTGTTACATCTCTGAGCAGCTCGATATCATCGAGCAGCTTACCGGCTCCCCGTGCTACTGTAGAAAGCGGATCCTCAGCTATGATAACAGGCAGGCCGGTCTCTTCCCTGAGAAGCTTGTCAAGATTCTTGTACAGTGCCCCTCCACCCGTCAGCACAATTCCTCTGTCCACGATATCGGCAGCCAGTTCAGGCGGGGTCTGTTCAAGGGCAACCCTCACCGCATCGATGATCGTTCGAACCGGACCCTGACAGGCCTTTCTGATCTCCTCAGAAGAGATGGTAAAGATCTTGGGAATCCCGTCTACAAGATCCCTGCCTTTTACCTCGATGGTCTTTTCCACCTCGTCGGAAGCAGCCGAACCGATCATGATCTTGATAATCTCTGCGGTCCTTTCCCCGATAAGAAGATTGTATTCGCGTTTTATATACTGCATGATAGCCTGGTCGATCTTGTCGCCTGCGACACGCACGCTGTTGGTATAGACAATACCGGAAAGAGAGATAACAGCCACTTCCGTGGTTCCCCCTCCGACATCCACGATCATGGAGCTGATCGGCTCGGTAACCGGAAGACCGGCTCCGATGGCGGCAGCCATGGGCTCTGCAACGATGTATACCTCCCGCGCCCCGGCAGCCTGAGCGGATTCCTTGACAGCCCTCTTCTCAACCTGGGTAATCCCTGAAGGCACGCAGATGATCACACGGGGGCGCACTCCGAGCCGCCGCTGGTGAACCTTGGTAATAAAATATTTGAGCATAGCCTCGGTCGCTTCAAAATCCGCAATGACACCATCTTTCATCGGCCTGATGGCCTGAATGTTTTCAGGTGTTCTACCGAGCATCTTCTTGGCCTCGGTCCCAACTGCAACAATCCGGTTCACCCCGCCGTGTTCCATCTTCACGGCAACCACCGACGGCTCGGAAAGGACAATCCCCTTGTCCCTTGCGAAGACCAGTGTGTTTGCAGTACCCAGATCTATGGCCAGATCACTCGAAAACATTCCAAAGATCCATTCTAAGACCATATAAGACCACTCCTTTCCTTCATGTGGATCAATCGTTAAGCCGTCTTAACAAATACACGGGGCTTTTACAAGAATAATGGTATATCGTATCTTGCGAAACAACCCTGTTTATGATAGCAGTGCACCACAATGTTGAATACTTGTACCATAATACTTGCCGCAGGGAAAGGCACCAGATTAAAATCTGACAAACCGAAGGTAATGCACGAGATCCTCGGGATGCCGCTTGTGTATTATTCCATCCGTCTCGCGCAGGAGATCAGCAGCGCCATCATCAGCGTGGTCGGCCACGGGAGAGACATCGTGGGCCCCTACATGGACACCTTCTCCATCATCCAGGTGGTGCAGGACCCTCCCCTGGGTACAGGGCATGCGATCCTTATGACAAAACCCGTCCTTGAGACCATTGCCGAACAAGATATAGTTATCCTGCCCGGCGACATGCCGCTTATCAGTACAGAATCTCTTGCCCGGCTCGTTGATATCTATAAGGAATCCAATGCTCCCATTGGTATACTTACGGCAGAACTCCCGGAACCCTTCGGCTATGGAAGGATCGTGCGGGATTCAGACAACCGTGTGTGTTCAATAGTGGAAGAGGCCGAAGCGACACGGGAACAGAAACAGATTCACGAGATCAATACCGGCGTATACATCATCAACAAGGAATTCCTGCTGCAGGCCGTGCAAAGACTCTCTCCCGACAATGCAAAGGGGGAATTCTATCTGACCGATATCGTTGCAATGGCCGAATATGCCGCGTCCTACACTGCCGGCGACTACAATGAGGCACACGGCATCAATTCACGTTCCCAGCTTGCCCATGCAGCTGGGCTTATGCAGCGCAGAATCAACGAAAACATCATGGAATCAGGCGTGACCATGATCGACCCGGACACCACCTGGATCAGTCCCACGGCAAAGGTTGAGCCTGATGTGGAATTATGGCCTCATATCCATGTCCTGGGAAACAGCTGTATAGAGTCTCAGACCAGGATCATGCCGGGTGCATGGATCAGAAATTCCAGGATCGGCAAAGCAAGTTTTGTCGGACATTCCTGCATCATTGAAGATTCCGAGGTCAAGGACGGATCCAAACTGCCGCCCTTTACCTGTTTACATTCTTCATAGCCGGACATTGATTGACTTTACAGGAATGATCCCCTACAAATAACCCATGGACTGGATAAAGAATATCTTGAGCCGCAACCTTGAAGAAAAGCCTTTTACCGAAGAGCAAGGATATCCGGAAATACTCCCTGTACTGCCGCTGAAAGACGCTATCCTCCTACCGAACGGAGTATTGCCTCTGCTTGTATCGAACCCAGCATCCGTCTCCCTGGTAAAAGAACTCTATGACAGTGCCTCACCCGTGGCAGCCGTTGGCATGAAGGAACCCGCAGAGATCGAACCGGTACAGTGGGAAAACCTGTTCAGAATCGGGTGCATGGCAAGGATAACCAAAATAACCCCTTCAAAGAACAGCGGACTGTCAATAATGATCAAGGGCATCAAAAAGGTCTCCCTTGAAGAAAAGTCTGCCGACACGCCGTTTCTGAAGGCCCGTATTTCATACCTCACAGAAGATCTCGAGCCTGACAGACAGGTCTATGCCATTGCGCTCTCAACACGTGAAACATTGGGGCAGCTTGCACGACTTTCATATCACAACCTCGATACAGTGCTGTCTAACATTTCCAAGATCAGGGACCCATCGATGCTGCTGAGCACAGCAACAACCAATCTGCCCATCCCCTTGTTAAAGAAACAGCAGATCCTTGAAGAAACCGGCTTCTTCGAAAAATACACCGTTTTATACGAGACATTGCGCGAAGAGCTGGAAATCCTGGAACTGTCTTCAAAGATTACGGAAAAGGCCAGGGGCGAGATCAACAATGCCCAGCGTGAATACTATCTCAGACAGCAGCTCAAGACCATCAGGAAGGAATTGGGAGAGACACCCGGAAATGTTGAAGACGAGATGGACGAGTTGAAGAGGGAGATCGAGGCAAAAGGACTTCCTGAAGAGGTGGCAAAGGAGATTCAGAAGGATCTCAAACGTATCTCACGCATGCAGCCCGGCTCATCCGAATACGTCACTATCAGGACGTATCTTGACTGGATCATTGACCTTGCATGGAATGAAGCATCAACGGACAACCTGGATATCATCAATGCTGAGGAAATCCTGAACAAAGACCACTTCAACCTCAAAAACCCGAAAAAGAGAATCCTCGAATATCTCTCGGTAAAGAAACTCAAAGACGATCTGAAAGGCCCTATCCTGTGTTTTGTCGGTCCTCCCGGTGTGGGCAAAACCTCGCTCGGAAGGTCAATTGCCCGCGCCATGGGCAGAGAATTCATACGCATATCCCTTGGAGGGGTGAGGGATGAGGCCGAGATACGCGGGCACAGGCGAACATATATCGGGGCCATGCCGGGCAGGATCATAAACGGGATAAAACTGGCCGGTAAAACCAACCCCGTGTTCATGCTCGACGAGATCGACAAGCTTTCCCATGATATCCACGGCGACCCCTCGTCCGCTCTGCTCGAGGCGCTCGACCCGGAGCAGAACAGCCATTTCGTCGATCACTACCTTAATGTACCCTACGATCTCTCAGGCGTCTTTTTCATCACGACGGCAAACATGATAGACACGATCCCCATTGCATTGAGAGACCGCATGGAGATCGTAGAGATAGAAGGCTACACCCAGGAGGACAAGCTCCAGATTGCAAGGAACTACCTTCTCCCGAAAGAACAGGATGTAAACGGGCTTGAAAAGACCGCTATCGATTTCACCGATCAGGCTATCGAATACATCATACGCCATTATACAAGAGAATCCGGGGTAAGAAATCTCCAGAGGGAGATCGCATCGTGCCTGCGGGTCATTGCATCGAAGGTTGCCAAGCATGGAGGGGATGACTTCATCGTGGACAGCTCATTTGTCGAAGAAGCCCTGGGGCCAATACGTTTTATCCGGGAGGCCAAAGACAGGACCAGCATCCCGGGGATTGCAACCGGGCTTGCATGGACGCCTTTCGGCGGAGAGATCCTCTTTGTCGAATCAGCCATTGTAGACGGCAAGGACGAGATGATCCTGACCGGACAGATGGGTGACGTCATGAAAGAATCCGCACGGATCGCGCTGAGCGTGATCAAGAGCGCCGGCCATGCAATTGAACAGAACAGGGTCATCCATATTCATGTACCGGCAGGTGCCATCCCGAAAGACGGTCCGTCTGCCGGCGTTACCATAGTAACATCCATCATCTCGCTCATCACCTCTACGGTTGTCCGTGAAAACCTCGCCATGACCGGGGAGATAACCCTTCGAGGTGTGGTACTGCCTGTTGGAGGCATCAAGGAAAAAGTGCTCGCCGCCCGGCGCGAAGGGATTACGGAGATCATTTTGCCAAAGATGAACCGGAAAGACCTAAGAGACATCGAGGGCAAGGTTCTCAAGGACATCCATATTCACTATGTCGAGAATATTGATGAAGTGCTCAAGCTCGCTTTCCCGGATTCAAAACAAGACGTCCTTCCCCTTGTCTGCGCAGACAGACTCAGCAGTGAGAAACCCGTTATACCTGACCTGAGAGCATAAGAAACGCTTTATGCGCTGACGCTGCTGTTTTTTCAAGCACCTCTGCGGTATGTGCAGTACTTATGAAGAGTGCTTCAAACGGAGAAGGCGCCAGATAAACACCCTGATCAAGCATGGCATGGAAGAAACGTGCATACCTTTTCGTATTTGAAGCCATGACATCATCAAACCGCTCCACAGGACCTTGCTGAAAGAAGATGCCTGCCATTGAACCTGTCTGGTTTACTGTCAGAGGGATGCCTGCCTTTTCAGAACCGCTTCTGAACGATCCCATGAGCCGGTCCATGGAAAGGGCAAGACCCTCATACGGATCGGATTCCCTGAGCACTGTCAAGGTGGCAAGACCTGCAGCCATTGCCAGAGGATTCCCGGAGAGTGTCCCTGCCTGATACACCGGTCCTTCAGGCGCGAGCATTTTCATGATATCGGCTCTGCCGCCGAATGCACCAACCGGCATGCCCCCGCCTATTATCTTGCCGAGACAGGTCAGGTCTGGTCTGATTCCGACAAGATCCTGGTATCCGCCAAAACAGAACCTGAAGCCTGTTATCACCTCGTCGAAGACCAGAAGCGCCCCATGTGAGCTGGTCTGTTCACGCAGCATCTCCAGGAACCCTGCTTGCGGAAGAACCACACCCATATTCCCGGCTACAGGTTCGACGATAACCGCCGCAACCTTTCCCCCGTGCTCATTCATGAATCTCTCGAATCCGTTGATATCATTATACTCAAGCACGGCTGTTGTGGCTGCAATCACTTCAGGAACCCCTGATGTGTCGGCAACCCCGAATGTCAGCGCCCCTGAGCCTGCCTTAACCAGCAGAGCGTCTACATGCCCGTGGTAGCACCCCTGAAACTTCACCACGAGATCCCTTCCGGTAAATGCCCTGGCAAGTCGAATGACGCTCATCGCAGCTTCCGTGCCTGAATTCACGAACCTTACCGTGTCAACAGATGATACAGCCGAGCAGATAAGTTCCGCCATGAGGACCTCGGCCTCGGTCGGCGCCCCGTAACTCATGCCTGTGTGTGCCTGCCGTATGACTGCATCGACAACAGCATGATGGCAGTGCCCGAGGATCATCGGCCCCCAGGAGAGTACATGATCGATATATTCTTTCCCTTCCAGGTCATAGAGAAAGGCCCCTTGAGCCATGTCGATGAACCGGGGGATACCCCCGACCCTGGTAAATGCCCTGACAGGAGAATTCACACCGCCGGGTATAAACTGCTTTGCCTTTGTAAACATATCTGAATTTCTCACTGATTATTCCCCTGTCAGAAATATTTCATGGACGACTTCTTCAATTCCTTCACGCTCCAGAATACCTGGTAATCTTCAATGCCCACCGAAGAAGATATTTCGGCAACGACATCTTCCACATCTTTGATGCTGTGTCCGTGAATCATTGAAAATACATTATAATGGCCGAATGCAGGCCGCTCATAGCAGTGCGTGACAAAATCGTTTTCTGCAATCCTGCTGCCGATAGAATCCACCCGCTTTGCAGGCACGGCCCATGCCACCATTGCACCGCAGGCAAATCCGACGTCCCGATGCCGCAGTATGGCCTTTATGTCCCTGATTATTCCCTCTCTCCTGAGCCTTTCCAGCCGTTCGAGCAGGTCATTGACATCCATACCCAGCTGCTTTGCCCATTCATCGAACGGCCTGGCTTTGACGGGCAGATCCCCCTGAGCCAGGGTGAGAATCTCTTTGTCCTTGTTGTCCAAAGGTATCATGATTCAAGATCTAGTCACATTTAACGCCCAGGTTCAAGCCCAAACTCTCGGACAAGGCTACTCGGACAATACGATCATATAGGAATCCATGGCAAAAAGGCCGTCCTGTTTCCGCCTGGCTGTTGTGATGATCCTGTTTGTTTTTCTGGCAAGCTCAATGGGCTGTGTGCATACAATCAAGCCCGTAGCAGGATCAAAGACCGTATCAAGCCTGCCCTTTTCCGAGAGAAACACCTGCACCTGCCCCGGATGATAGTTTTGGGGCTCTGCAATAGTTATGGAAACCCCTTTGAGCTTATTTCCTTTCAGCCTGCCGGACTTGGGAGATCTTTCGATAACGGCAAGGGGCGGCTGCTCAAGTTTCTCCCTGAACCGCCGCATAGTCATGTTCTGCCCGACGATCGCCTGGCGGGGAACAAGGTCCGGCTGCGTCTGTGGCCCTGCGCTGCCGGGATCCGAGGTCAGCAGGAGCTTGTAACCTGTCTTTATACCGATGGCCCGTATCGTATCATCGTATTCGCCGAAGGGATAGGCAAACCACTTTGCCTCGATACCCAACTTTTCTTCCAGGATCTTCCTTGAAACCCGGTACTCCTTCTCCATCTCATCAGAAGGGACTTCTGTGAGCCTGGGATGGGTATGCGAATGGCTGCCCACATCGCCTCCCGAAGATAACACATCCTTGAGCTGATCCCAGTTCATGAAATTCCGGGAACCCACAGCGCGGGTGAAGACGAAGATGCAGAAGGGAAACCCATGCTCTTTCAGGACAGGGACCGCATGGGTATATTCGGAAAGATATCCGTCATCTATTGTTATGACCACCGCCTTCTCGGGCATTGGTTTCGCCCCTGAGATGCACTCGAAAAGATCGTCCATGGATATCACCTTGTAGCCCTTCTCCTTGAGATAATCCATCTGCTGCCTGAACATCACAGTCGGGACCGAAGTCGAGGGTGAATCGGCCTCATCAAACTTGTGATACAGCAACACCGTCACATATGCGTGTGCCACCACGCCGAGTGCAATAAAAACAGCTGCCAGGCAAGTAATCCTTGAGAGTGCCTTTATCACGGACACCTTATTCGAGACCATAGCCGTCATAGTCCTTAAGGTTGTTATACTCGATGATACGGACAAGCTTTTCAACATATTCATCACCCATTTCCGAATAGTGTCTCAACCCGCCGGCAAGCTCTACGGGGTCGTAAGGGTAAGCACTGCCGGATCTTATACCCCGGAGTTCTTCATATTTATGGTGGGTATTGATATTCCATAAATAGTAGTCGATGTTTGACTGAAGATCCTCAAACCGCGAGACCCTGAAGACCATCCCCTCACCCTGCTGCCTCGGCACCATTCCTTCTCCGGAAGGCGTGCGCAATCCAAACAGATTGTTCCCGTCTACGGCAAATCTTGATGTACCCCATCCGGATTCAATGGCTGCCTGTGCAAGAATGAGCGATGGAGGAAGCACATCTACCTTCACCAGCAGATCTTCTATCATGGCATCATAATCCCCGGTCTCCACCTTATATTTTCCGGCAAGCTGCTCTAAAAAGAGTTCTTCTCGTCTCGATAACCACAACCAGGTACTCTTTATCCGCTCAATTGATCTGCGCTCAGACTCGACCTCGGCATTTGTCTTTAAGACCATTGGAAGGAGAATGGTCAACAAATATTGTTTTCTTGCCCCGGCATCATATATATCAAGGAATTCATCGGGTATTGAGGGGGTATAGGTATATTTCACGAAAGATTCAAATTGATAGCGCGGGTCTGTTGTTTGAGGGATCAAACCCGGCAATATGGTGAGAATAACGCTTATAATTAAAATGCCTGGAACTATAACGGTTCTTCTCATAATCACCCACCATGTACAATAAATCCAAGAGCTTGTCCATAATCGATATTATTCCTCCAGGATGTTACAGGCTTCTCATGGCCTTAAGCTCACATGATAAAGATCCTTGTTTCATTGTGGATTGCAGCATGGTTTATCATGTCATTTCAGCTCTTTATACATTACAGCCTCAACTACCTGCGCAAAGTCTCCTATAAAAAACACACTTGCATTATGAATGACAATTCAGTAATATGCTGATGCATATTCTGTATAAGCACTGAAAGGATTGCATGAACGACAAAGATAAGAAAAATATGTATCTAACGGTAGCGGACCTGAGCACCATAGGCTTTGCCATGGTGATTGCCATTGTACTTGGCCTTGTTGCCGGGCTGTATCTTGACACCAAGCTCGATACAGAGCCGATATTCACACTCCTGTTCATCTTTGGCGGGATACTCGCGGGATTCAGGATTATGTACAAGAACTACATGAGATTCTTCAGCGAAGGAAAATCCGATGGATCCGACAAGTAAAGATCCAATACAAAAACGCATAGAAATCATATCGCTGATAATATGGTCGACATTATGCGTACTGGGCTACCTGCTTTTTGATCGGAACTTTGCCTTGGGTGTCCTGCTCGGCGGACTCGTGTGCATGCTCAACTACCAGTGGCTCTACAGTCACGCCAGATCGGCAATCTCTCTTACAGCCAAACAGAGCAAATCATTCATGGCAAAACGCTATATACTCAGGCTGGCGATAACAGGGGCAACCATATTCGCTCTCATAGTTTATATGAAGGTGGATATTCTCGGATTATTGCTCGGGCTTTCGGTTATCATGCTTGGGATAATAAGCTACGCATGCTTCATATATATATTCGCAGGAGGAGACTGATTATGGATCACGGTTTTCTGGCTCTGGATTTTATCACAGTACCCCTTTACCAATTTCTTCATGAGAACTTTCATCTCGTCGATGGAAACCATATGCAGCAGGTTACCTATACATGGTTTTACATGCTTATGCTCATCCTCGTCTCAATGCTGGTGGCAAAAAGTCTGAAACTCGTTCCAGGCAGGCTCCAGAATTTCCTCGAGGTTGTCATCGGCGGATTGAAGAATCTCCTGGTTGATACCATGGGAGAAACCGGGATGAGGTTCTTCCCGCTCATGTCAACGATTGCCCTGTTTATTCTGGTGTGCAATCTGGGAGGCGTTATCCCTGGCTTCTATTCTCCCACGGCAAACCTCAACACAAACCTGTCCATGGCCCTCGTGGTGTTTCTGCTGACCCATATCGTGGGCGTGAGGATCCATGGCATTAAATACTTCAAGCAGTTCATGGGCCCGGTATGGTGGATGGCACCGCTCATGATTCCTGTGGAGATCATCGGACATCTGGCAAGACCGCTGTCCCTGACCATGCGACTGTTCGGAAACATATTCGGTGAAGATCTCGTACTCATCGTACTGCTCTTCCTTGTACCGTTTCTGATGCCTATCCCGATGCTCGTTCTCATGATATTCACCTCGATTCTACAGGCCTTTGTCTTCACCCTGCTTGCAATGATGTATATCAGCGGTGCGATGGAGGAAGCCCATTAGGCAATACTATCCATTGATATGACAACCGGTCATGTGTTATTCTCGCTCATGGCTGGTTTTTTGGTGTTAATGAAAGGCGTTGAAAAAAGCGGAGTTTGTTTGTTTATTCGTTAGAATACAGACAATTAAAAATCTAAGGAGGATTTCATGAAGAGTATTTTCGGTTCGTTGGGTTTTGCAACATGCTTCATTCTTATAGGCGCATCTGTAGCCTTTGCAGCTGATGGCACAGCAAGCCCCGCTGCCATACAGTACTTCAGCTGGGTAGCGGTTGCATCCGGCATTGGCATGGGGATAGCTGCTTTCGGTACCGGCCTTGGTCAAGGTACCGGTGTAAGAGGTGCATGTGAGGGTATCGCAAGAAATCCGGAGTCATCCGGGAAAATAATAACAGCCCTCGTCATCGGCCTGGCCATGATAGAATCCCTTGCAATATATACCCTGGTAATTGCGCTCATCCTGCTTTTTGCTAACCCGTTCCTTTCCTATATAGTGGGTTAACCAGAATAAAACAGTTAAAGGGGGCATCCTTGAATAAAGGATGCCCCCTTTAACTATCCTGACACAAAGCATTCTCTTCGATACGACCCGCTGCAAATCAAAGATTGGCTCTGCAGGACTTCTCATCCTCAGCCATAACGGCTACTGCTACAGGAACACGGCCTTATGCTTACATGATTTCAAATTGCAACCGCCTGTGCTATATAGCTTGCATACTACACCATACAGCAAAGACTGTATAACCGAGGTATCAGGCATGAAAGAACATGAAAAAACCATATCACCCAAGAAGACGACCGGGGAGAAAAGTTCATCCCTGTCTCTTGATTTCATCCGGGCCATCATTGCACAGGACAAGACAAACAACAAACATGGAGCCAGGGTGCACACCCGGTTTCCTCCCGAGCCGAACGGATACCTTCATATCGGCCATGCAAAATCCATATGCCTGAACTTCGGTATTGCCGAAGAAAATGAAGGCGGGCTGTGCAACCTGAGATTCGACGACACAAACCCGAGCAAGGAAGACCAGGAATATATCGATTCCATCCTGGAAGATGTGAGGTGGCTGGGCTTTGACTGGGGAGACAGGCTCTTCTATGCCTCCGACTACTTCGAGAAGCTTTACGACTTCGCCGTACATCTCATAAAAAAATCAAGGGCCTATGTCTGCGATCTCAGCCCGGAAGAGATCCGGCAGTATCGGGGGACGCTGACCGAGCCGGGCAAGGACAGTCCGTACCGAAACAGGTCTGTCGAGGAAAACATCGACCTGTTTACCCGTATGAGAGCAGGTGAGTTCCCGGACGGATCACGAGTGCTTCGGGCAAGGATCGACATGAAGTCACCGAACATCAACATGCGGGACCCCGTCCTGTACCGGATATTGAGGGCCACGCACCACAGGACCGGAAATCAGTGGTGCATCTATCCCATGTACGATTTCACCCACCCGGTATCTGATTCCCTTGAAGGTATCACGCACTCCATCTGCACCCTTGAATTTGAAGACCACAGACCCCTGTATGACTGGTCACTCAACGAACTGGACATCTTCCGCTCCCGGCAGATCGAGTTTGCCCGGCTCAACCTGACCTATACGGTCATGAGCAAACGCAAGCTCCTGGATCTCGTCGAGGAAGGTTTCGTGAGTTCATGGGACGATCCGCGGATGCCTACCATATCGGGCTTGAGAAGACGAGGATACACGCCGGAAGCCATAAGGGACTTCTGCGATCGTATCGGTGTGGCAAAAAACGACAGCATGGTGGATATCGCGCTCCTGGAGCACTGCATCCGGGAAGACCTCAATATGAAGGCGCAGCGGAGAATGGCAGTACTTAACCCGCTCAAGGTGGTAATAGACAATTATCCAGCCGAAAAGACAGAAGAATTCGTGATCCGGAATCATCCGGGCAATCCTTTAATGGGATCCCGACCAGTGCCTTTCAGCCGGACACTCTACATTGAACAAGAAGATTTCATGGAAGATCCGCCGAAAAAGTTTTTCCGTCTCTCTCCGGGAGTGGAAGTCCGGCTCAGAGGTGCCTATTTCATTACGTGCGACAGGGTCTTAAAGGATGAGAATACCGGTGAAATCCTCGAGCTGCACTGCACGTACGACCCTGACACACGAGGCGGCGATTCCCCTGACGGACGCAAGGTAAAAGGCACCATTCACTGGGTGAGCGCACCCCACTCGATCGAGGCAGAGGTTCGTCTTTATGACAGGCTCTTTACCGTGGAAAACCCTTGCGGGGAGAAAGAAGAACGCGAC
Organism: Deltaproteobacteria bacterium; assembly: GCA_011372875.1. Taxonomy (GTDB): domain Bacteria; phylum Desulfobacterota; class Desulfomonilia; order UBA1062; family UBA1062; genus DSAD01. The sequence goes on along the minus strand of DSAD01000216.1, from coordinate 26,894 downwards.
TTCAAGACATACCTCAATCCGGAATCCATGGATATTGTGAGCTCATGCCGCATAGAGCCATCCCTTAAAAACGCCGCATCTGGTGAAAGTTTCCAGTTTGAAAGGCTCGGCTACTTCTGTGTGGACTCAAAGGACTCATCAGGAGAACATCTTGTGTTCAACCGGACAGTTACCCTGCGCGATTCATGGGCGAAGATAGAAAGATCATCCGAAGCACGGGAAAAGATTGTAAAATAAGAAGATTCCCGGCACCCAAAAGGCCTATCCCAATCCTGAGACCCTTATTGATCAAAGGGGCATTGTCGTGGCAAACCTGAAGCCGAGGCAGATGAAATTCGGCACATCCGAAGGCATGATCCTGGCAGGCGGTGATGATGACAACTTGAGTATCGCAACATTTACCGGTAGCCCAGCTGCAGGCAAGAAGGTTCCCTGAAAGATCCGAAATGCCGGATCACCCATTCTCAAACCCTGAACCTTTACTATCCATGGGATATGTGAGGTTTTCTTCAAACAAAGATTTAATATAATATCTCCCTTTTCCGATAGGACAACCATCGCATGATATATCAGTAAAGGGGGACAATAATGAAAAGACTGTCAATTTTCCTGTTTCTGCTATTCCTTGGAGTTCAGCCCATAATGGCTCAATCTCATTATGATATCGAAGTACTCCAGCTCGGTGATAACGAGACCTTTGACCGCGCCTATGACGGGCTGCTCGACGGCCTTGCCAGGCAGGGCCTGGTTAAAGGATACAATCTTTCGGTAACCAGGACCGTTATCGACACCTCCCCCGCTGATTCTCTCTGGGGAAAACTGCTTTGCTACCTTTCAACCAGAAATATCGGTTCACAGGTTATAAGACGCAATCCGGACATGGTAGTTACGATCGGCACATCCGCGACCAAATATTTTCAGAAAGAGATCGTCTCAGCAGGGATTCCGCTCGTATATACCTCGGCCATTGATTCTGTCACATACCTTAAACAGAAAACGTCCGGTGTCGCCATCAACACGACAGCAGTCGACGTTATCAATGCATCGCTTCTTGCCCTGCCGAACATCAGGACCTTGGGTATAATACACAGTAATGACAATGATGCCGTGGCCTTTGTCCACGACATGAAGGTGTATTCACAGAGGCTCGGGCTGAAAATCATATCACGAGAGGTGGGCATGGGTGAGAGCATACTCCCGGCAGCTAATGAACTCATCGCCCAGCAGATCGACGCGTTCGTAGTCCCTGCCGACGGATACTATGAACTCAAAGGATGGAAGGCGAGCAAAGAGCTTATGACGGTTTCACGCAAAAATTCACTGCCGTGCATATCATCGCTCGTGAGCGTCACCGACGGACCTTTCCTATATCTGTCTCCGGACTTTCAGGCGATAGGCGATCTTACAGCAGCATGCGTAAAAGACATCCTGGTCGAGAACATACAGCCCCAGGAGCGCCCGATAACCGCACTGAACAACAATAATTACGTCGTGGACCTGAAGGTATCCCGTGAAATCGGCATCGCTTTCAGGCCAATGACACCCGATCTGCTCAGCCTGAACGATTAGCCGTTATTTTGGGCTTTATGGAATAATCAAGGGACGTCCCGCCTCCATCGATCAGGGCAGACCGGAAGCAAGCGCTTCATATACAGTTGGCGGGGTAACGCCCAATCTGGGGTAGAGTTCCATCTGACGTTTTGTGGTTTCGCCGAGTATTAGTTCGTGGCCGGGGGCTTCCTTCACCAACACCAGCTATTATGTGAATATCAAAACAGCTATACTACCCCTTAAATGTTTGTCTGAAGCAATAAAATCTTACCGCCTCAACAAAGATGCTCGGCCTGTTACTCATAAAATAGAAACGTCCTCCAAGTTCCTCCATTCTCATTGACAAGTTCCGATATGGATACATCTAGGCCGTATTTGCCCTTTGGCACCCAAAGGTTTTCATCGCCCGATCCTCAATACCATGCGTGCATCGTATAGTTCATCATCATATACGGGATGGTTTTGCTATGTTACCTCAAGGATAATCTTGACATCGCAGGTGTCTCCGGATGCGAGGTTCTCAAAGGATTTCTGTACGTCCTTCAGCGGGATGGTTTTATTGATGAGATTCCCGACGTGCAGGGTCTTGTCTGCAATACTCTCCAATGCCAGATCGAACTCTTCAGGGATATATCCGAGCGAGGCCTTCATCTCGATCTCCTTGATAACCAGCATCAGGGTAAAGATCGACTGCGGATGAAAGTTAATCCCGGCAAGAACCAGCCTGCCTTGTGACTTGAGCGCTGAAATCGCCGTATTGATGCCTGCATCGCGCCCAGAGGTATCAATGGCGATGTCAAAACTGCCCTTTATGGCCTTTTTCATCGTGGAGACAACCCCCGGATCAGCTGCATCAAAGACTGCATCCACATAGGATAACGCCCGGGCGAATTCCCGGCGGCCTTCGTTGATCTCGCTCAGGGCAATGTATGAAGCCCCGCCTGTACGGGCCCATGCAGCGCACAGCAGGCCGATCGTGCCTCCTCCGGTGATGAAAACGCGATCTCCAATACCGAGGCCTGCCTGGTGAACTGCATGCAGGGCAACAGAGGCTGGCTCGATCATGGCAGCTTCGCTTTCGGAGATCGTATCCGGAAGTATCCTCACCATGTCATGCCTCAGTTTCAGATACTGGGCGAATGCTCCGGGTGAGTTGTTGCCCGGGATCGAACGTTTCATCCCTTTTGTGCAGAGATTTGCTTGTCCCCGCCTGCAGGGTCCGCACGTGCCGCAGGGATCGAGCGGAAGCGCAGTTACCCTGTCTCCGGGCCTCAGGTCGCTCCTGCTTCCCGGATCGACAACTGTGCCGCAGAACTCGTGCCCCATTATGAGTCCGGTTTTCCCGGTCATGTCGAGCCCTGTTTCCCAGTAATGCAGATCCGATCCGCAGATGCCGCAGGTCTTTACCCTGATGATGACATTGTGCCCGTCTGGATCGGGGGTATCTGTTTCAACTATTTCCAGATGTTTCGGACCCGTCAGTCTTGCTGCAAGCATAGGCCTCTCACTTTCTGCCTCATCTTTTTGATAAGCTTATTCCGGGCGCTTTTCAATACTGCACAGGAGTGCCTTTATAGGCACGGACCCGGTAACCGGGCACAGCGGTTCATCATTGGTGATCATGTTGATGTTGAGTTTCTTCCACCCGTCTTCCACCCCGTACCAGAAGCCATGCACTGCATGTACTATTCCGGGGTGCATGTCATGATCGAAGCGTGCCCTTATCTCGACCCTGCCTCTGGGTGAGGACAGGTATATCCAGTCGTGGTCTTCTATCCCGTATCGGCGCGCTGTATCCGGATGGATCTGGAGCTCGGGATCAGGGGCGCGCTTCCTGAGTGACTCGATATTGCGGTGGGATGAGTGGTAGTAAACGACATTCCTGCCGCCTGTAGTGAGGATAAGCGGATATTTTTCATACAGCTGAGGGCTGACTTCCGGGCCTTCGTCGGGTTCTTTGAAATTAGGCAGGGGGGAAATGCCCATCATGGTGAGATACTCTGCATACAGCTCCACCTTGCCCGAAGGGGTGCGGAATTTGCCATACTTCTCATACCCTTTATATGTAACAGGTGTTGCAAATTTCCCGTGCTTTTTGAGCTCCTCGAAGGTCATGCCTGTGGGTTCCAGCCGGTAGTCAAGGGCTTCACGAACCGAGCCCCAGTATCCGGAAAGCCCCATACTTTGTGCAAGATCCACAAGAATCTGCTTCTCATCCCTGCATTCGGGCACGGGCTCTACTGCCTTAACCTGGCTGAACACGTGGTTTTTCATGAGCAGGTCCTCGATCTCGTCGCGCTCGCTCCAGTGGGCAGGCGGCAGGATGACATCTGCCAGGGCCGTGGTCGGGGTGTGAAAATAGTCCACGGCAAAGAGGAAATCCAGCGAGCTCAGGGCGTTACTCACATGCCGGGAGTTCGGGTAGGCGCAGACGCTGTTGTTGGCGAACAGCCCGGCTGCCTTCACCGGATAGGGGTTGCCGTGTTCTATTGCCGGCCAGACTGCCTGCGGCGGGGAAGGGATGGGAATAAAACCGATGAGCGGGAACCTGTCCAGTCCGAGTTTTTTCTGTGCCTGCTCCCTGGGCAGATTGTCAAATGCGGAAAAGTCAGGGCCGTAGCAGGAACGCTTCCTGGTCGGAGGCACGCAGTTCAGGTTGCCTCCTTTTGCCTCCAGGTTGCCGGTTATGGCGGAAAGGATCGTGAGAGCCCTGGAGAGGTCGAATGCATCGTTGGCCTGGCAAACCCCAGCCATTCCAGGGCCTATGCCGGCAGGCCTCTGCCCTGCGAAGCAAAGGGCCGCAGCGACTATATCCTGCTCCTTGAGCCAGGTTATCTCGGCGCAGCGCTTTGGCGTATATGTTGAGACATGCTCCCGGAGCTGATCGAAGCCTGTGGTCCAGTTTTCGACAAACTCCCTGTCATAGAGATTGTTTTCTATAATGATGTTGATGAAGCACAATGCCAGGGCCACATCGGTTCCAGGGCGAATCTGCAGCCAGTGATCGGCCTTTTTTGCGAGTCTCGTACCCCTGGGATCTACAACAATGAGTTTTGCACCTTTTTTGAGGCCTTCCCTGATATCGTACATGTAAAGGCCGGGCCAGGATGCTTCCGGATTGTGTGCCCATAGAAGGATACAACTGCTGTTTGCATAATCCGGGTCCACAAGGCCGAACCCACAGGTGGCGGCACTGCCCAGGACAATCGGGCCGCCGCTCATGTTGGACGGTGCCATGAAGTTGGGTGAGCCGAACAGGGTCAGGAACCGGTTGATGTAAGGGGCCGTGCCTCTGGTTGTGCCGGTGCCTATGACAACGGATTCGGCACCCCATTTTTCTCTGCTTGCAAGCAGTTTTTCGGCGATTATATTGAGAGCCGTATCCCACGAGGTCTCTTCAAACCGCGTACCTGTCCTGGCGCCTGTCTTTACCAGCGGCTTTGTGATACGCTCGGGATGATAGATGATCTCGGCTGCTGCCCTGCCTTTGGGGCAGGTGTATCCATGGCTGTGAGGGTGGTCCGGGTCGCCTTTTACCCCGGCGAGTTTTCCGTTTAGAACCTCAAGGATCACGCCGCATCTGCTGTGGCATTCAAAACAGATGCTCCTTGTCTTTGTCGTATTCATGCTGTGCCTCCATTTCAGGTGTCATCCTTTACCCGGTCTGTACTAAGAGAGGGGCTGGACGGCAGCCGGGATATGTTTTCCCGGTGCATTTTCGTATGTTCCTCAAGATATGCCCGGTATTGCCCGGAGACATCTTCGGGGGAGACTCTTCCTGCCATGATATCATTGATCAGGGTGCGCTGCGCTGTAACATGGTCACGGACATTTATGGTATTGAAGAAAGCAGTGCTGAACTGGATACGGAACCTCCTCATGGAGTTTGCAAACAGACGCAGTATGGTGCTTCCGGCAAGTCTTACGATCTCATCCTGAAGCTGCACCTCTATAACGGCCAGATCTTTATTGGCTCCTCCCCGTGCCAGAAGATCGAGCTGGCGGACAAAGAGCATGTCGATAAAGGCCAGGTCGGCCGGGGCGGAATGCCGAAGTGCCGCCTCTACAATGGCCGGCATGACTTCTATCCAGTGATCCAGGAGTTCAAGGTTGAAAGCACTTCCCAGATCGATGCCCGGCATGTCGAACACGGCATCGAGAAGATCGAGCCCGGCATGCTCCCTGTAGTCGAGAACCACAACCCCGGAACCCTTGACTGCCCTGACAATGTTTCTGCCGGCAAGTTCGCTCAATGCGGCCCTGAGCGAGGTCCGGTCGACACCGAGCTGCTGTGCGAGCACGCGGTCCGGGGGAAGACGGTCTCCGGGTTTGAGCTCTCCCACAAAGATACGGGCCATAAGGGCCTGGGCTATCCTCCTTGGAAGAGGCTTATCTCCCTGCAGTATGGTTATGCCTGTCGAAGTTTTCTTTTGGACAGCATCATTCATGGCATTGGATAATCCAATTAAACGAGATTCATGTCAAGCAATTTTTCAAGAAGGATAGATTCAACAGTCCAGGCGAGACCCCAGCATAGGGCATTTCTCTTCAGAGATCTGCATCCATGAGGATCTGCATATTGGCCATAATAATATAAAAGGTGCCACTTTCATTTCTGAATCTGCAGGCTGCCCAGGACAGTCTTGAATCCAGCCATATGGTCAGCCGGGAATCATGTAACAATTACAGAAAATTATGTATCGACTTTTCTTGCCCTGTTCCCTACATTATATTAACAAAACAGATATAAAGGAGGAATGACCATGAAAACACGTACCTTGAGAATCCAAGGCATGTCATGCTCCCATTGTGTCATGGCATTGAAAAAGGAACTCGAAAAAGTCAGGGGTCTCACGCTCAATTCCGTGGAGATCGGTAAGGCAGATATATCATTCAGCGGTGAGGAGACAGACGAGGCCGCGCTCAGAAAGGCAGTCGAGGAAGCCGGATTCAGGCTTATGGAGTGAGCAGGGCATGAAGGGGACTGCTATGGATCAATCAAAAGGACACAAAACACTAACCCTGCCGGTGGAAGGCATGACGTGTGCCAGCTGCGTGGCTCGTGTCGAAAAGGCAATGGGCAGGATCGAGGGTATCGAAGACCTGCACGTCAATCTGGCTACCGAAGAGGTAACCTTTTCATTTGATACTGAGCGTGTTGATCTTGAAAACGTTGCAAAGGCGGTCAAGGATTCCGGCTATACCCTTCATCTGCCTGCAAAGGGGGGCAAAGACCAGAAGGCAGCAATCGATGAGCTGCATCTGGCAAATTATGAAAAGCTGAAAAAGGATTTTATCTTCAGCCTCAGCCTGGCCCTGCCAGTGATGCTCGCCAGCATGCTGAGTATGATTCCTGCTGTGAACAGCCGGCTCCCCATGAGCCTGGAAAGTCTTGATAAGCTGCTGTTCATCGCAACAACCCTGATAATGCTCGGTCCGGGAAAACGCTTTTTCGAGGGCGCCTTCAATGCCCTGCGTCACTTTAGCGCGGACATGAACACCTTGGTGGCAGTAGGCACAGGCGCAGCCTATGTCTACAGCACGACTGCCGTGCTGTTTCCACAGGTTCTCGGCATCACGGGCCATCCACATGTCTACTTTGACACGGCCTCTACCATCATCACGCTCATCCTTCTCGGCAAACTGCTGGAAGCGCGGGCCAAGAGCCGTACCACCGAGGCAATTTCCAGGCTCATGGATTTAAGGCCGGAAACCGCCATTGTCTTGAGGGAAGACCGAGAGATTGATATCCCTGCGGACGAGGTTGTCAAGGGTGACACCATTGTGGTGCGCCCCGGCGGACGGGTCCCGGTGGACGGGATCATCCTGAGCGGGGTAAGCGCCATTGACGAGTCCATGGTCACTGGCGAGAGCATGCCTGTGGATCGCGCAGAGGGGGACAAGGTGATCGGCGGAACCATCAACACCACCGGCCGCATCGTGTTCAGGGCCACTGCCGTGGGCGAAGAAACCGTTATCGCCAGAATAGTCGAGCTCGTGCGCCAGGCACAGGGTTCCAAGGCCCCTGTTCAGGGTTTTGCGGACAAGGTGGCCTCTATCTTCGTGCCCACGGTGATAACGATCGCCATCATCACCTTTATCCTGTGGTATGTAGTGGGTCATATCGGTTTTACCCCATCCATGATCAACTTTATAGCCGTGCTTATTATAGCCTGCCCCTGCGCACTCGGACTGGCCACACCCACGGCCATCATGGTGGGGACAGGCTCTGGCGCAGCCCATGGCATACTTATCAAGAATGCCCAGAGCCTCGAGATGGCTCACAGCGTCCAGACCGTTATCCTCGACAAGACCGGCACCATCACCAGAGGCATCCCAACCCTTACCGACATAGTGGCACTTAATGGTTATGCTTCCACGAAACTGCTCATCTGGGCTGCTGCAGCGGAAAACGGCTCGGAGCATCCGCTGGGCAGGGCCGTGGTTCAGTACGCCCTCGAAAACGGCATTACCCCTGCACCAGTGAGTGAGTTCTCATCTGTACCGGGTCAGGGAGTGACAGCCATGGTCGAAGGGACCAGGGTCAATGTCGGCAACCGGGCCTACATGGAAACCCTGGGCATTGACATAAGCTCAGCCGTGGAACAGCATGAAAAGCTTGCCCGGACCGGCAGAACCGTGATGTATGTTGCTCAAGGCAAAACCCTGGCAGGAATAATCGCTCTTGTCGATATTGTACAGCCTGGCGCAAAAGAGGCTGTAAGCCGGCTCAAGTCGATGGGGATCGACGTGCTTATGCTTACCGGTGACACCCAGGTGACTGCCGAGGCAGTAGCTGCTCAGGTGGGTATCGTTAATGTGCGTGCAGCGGTGCTCCCTGCGGACAAGGCCGCTGCGGTACAGGCACTGAAAGAATCCGGACAGCGTGTTGCCATGGTGGGTGACGGCGTGAACGATGCACCGGCACTGGCACAGGCTGATGTGGGTATTGCGATAGGCAGCGGGACTGACGTGGCAATCGAAACAGCAGATATCACCCTTATGAAGGGTGATCTGGGTGGCGTGGCTGATGCCATCATGCTTTCACGAAAGACCATGGGCACCATCCGGCAGAACCTTTTCTGGGCCTTTTTCTACAATGTTATCGGTATACCCCTTGCAGCCCTTGGCCTGCTCAACCCGATGATAGCAGCCGGTGCCATGGCCATGAGCTCGGTGAGCGTTGTTACCAACTCGCTGCGGCTGAGGCGTTACCGGGTGCAGGGCTGATCAGAAGGCGGATATTTAACCCACATTCTGCATCAGAGAAGGGATAAAACCTGCGGGAGCGCCCTTTTGCCGCGATTTTGCGGAAAAAGTAAAAGAGTGTCCATAGAAGACACATTCATCCGCAACTGCAGACAATCCTGTAGATTAAAACCCCTCACCCATGGTATTGTCAAAGAAACGCATCCGAGGATACACTTCCCGGGTCAGGGGGCATTACGTGGAAGAACTCATCGATGCCATTGTGCATGAATATCTCGTATACATCGAACCTCTCGTGTACCTGATCGAAAAGGTGGAAGAATCCGCAAAGTCAGGCGTGGAGCTTTCCAAATCCGATATAGAGGACCTTTATGAAGAGGCGTCTTCGAGCGCCTATAACATATTCCCCCTGCGCGCACTGCTGTCCTCGGTCAAAAACACCGATATGGGCAAATCGGATACCCCGGGATTACAGTTCATTCATCGCGTTATCAATGAAAATGTCCTCGGCATTCTCAAGGACAATATGGCAAAGGCCGCTGCCCGGCTGATGAAAGAGTGCTCTGCCGGCAACGGATCTCCCTTCAAGATTGCTGAGGCCGTGAAACTGGCATCGCATGCAGTCTGCATCGAACTGACGCGCATCAAAGACCTGAACAGCGGCTTTCTGCCTGATGCAGATCTCAAGGAGCTGTGGGACAGATTCTCATGCGGTAATGAATTTGCACAGCTCGATCTTGACCAGGCCTTCTGACGACGGCCTGACCAATCTACATCCTGACCCCTTCGATGCTCTCGGCACGTACCCACCCGCGCTTGTCCGCACTCAGCTGTATGAGCACCCACTGGTCTTCGGTCCTTTCCTCATACACGATCGTTCCCTCGTGAAGCCTGAAAAGGACCGTGTCACCTTCTTGCGGGCCGGAAAGGACATCCATCTCCTTTTCAAGGACAACCGCCCGGTCATCGAAGTTCACCTGATACCATTTCATGGCAACAGAGCCTGCGACTGCAGACCAGACAAAGGCGGCTGTAATGATAAGCGGCGGCATCCATGACGGATTCATGAACAAACGCAGGATCAAAGCGGTAAACAAAAGGAGATTGCAGATGACAAAAACCCGGTAGAACTCGGCCAGGTTCAGCGAATTGAGCCAGAAGAACGTCGAAGCAAGAACGCCTTGTCCCTCCTGGAGGGCGTCGACCCTCTGGTCCTTCACATAGTTCATGTTGAAAAGGAGGTCCGCGTCCCTCGGCATCAGCAGATATGCGCGTTCGTACATCAGAATCGCCTTTCCTTCCTGACCCGACCTGAAAAAAGAATTGCCCAGATTGTAATAGAGATGACCGTTTGCATACCCCATCTCGATGAGTTGACCATAGGCTTGTGCCGCTTGAGTAAAATCACCCTGCTTATAGGCCTGGTTCGCCCGGTAAAACACCTCTTCAGCAGAGTGATCCTGAGCGAGTCCGATAACCGCCAAGGAAAAAGCAATGAATACTACGGACAGTATCGCGATGACAGTCCTTCTCATCCAAACTCCTTTTCCGCCTTTTTCAAGATCCTTACCAGATCGTCCCCGAGATCAAGGCGTTTTTCTCCCCGGCCTGTATAGACAGCATCGTGCAGCATGGCAAGTGCATCCATCATCTCTAAGCAGGTGTCTTGCGATACACCTCTCTTCTTCAGGATCTTTCCGGCCTCATCCGGGGTCAATGTACCAAGCGAAAGGACAAAGCGGCTGTTGAAATACTCTTCAAGGGCATCGATGAGTTCAACAGCATTCATCTCCTTATGCCTGCACCTCTTTACGAACACCTTGAGCGCCCCCCTGCTCCTGATGCGTGAGAGCTGTTCATGCGATCTTTTGTGGAATCTCATGACAAGCGCTGCGGCTGCGTACGCCAAAGGAGGCAGCAGCACCCACAGCCAGAAGAACATGCCTTTCGGCGTCCGGTAAAGTCCGCCTGAAAGGTCTTTCATGGAGGTGTGATTCGGCAGGATATCCCTGCCCAGTTCCTCTACCCGGCTCTTTACAGGACCCGCCTTTCCGGAAAGACCCGCATCACCTGCAGTATCAGGTGCCGGCTCCAACCGGGGCGATACGGTGAGGACCTGAGGTTCTGTACTGATTGTCCTGTATCTGTCCTGGGCGCTGTCAAAGAAATTCACCTTCACCGAAGGGATCACGAAGGTGCCTTCAGCCTGCGGCACAAGGGCCCACTTCATGGTCTTGGTCCCTTCAAAACCTCTTGCCGTCGGTCTGGTCTCAAGGACCGGCTGATCCGCATAGACCTTTACCTGCTTGATTCCTGGAAGCTCGATGTCGGGCATGCACGTCACATTGCCGGCACCGCTTAACGTAACGGTAAGTGAGGCTGACTCACCCCAGGCGATCCCGGCAGGTTCGACTGATGAGGCGATCTCGTAGGTACCGACAAGCGAGCTGAAATCATCCGGCCTGCCCTCGGTCGGAAGCGGCACTATCTCAAGCTCGATGGCATCGCTCGTGAACTTTGCGGGCCTGCCTGATGAGAACATGAAGAAGGGGTCGCTGAAAGGGGATCTGGTCCGGGAGGTCCTGGGCTCGTACACGGTCATGCCCATGGATGCGCCTTCGATGGTGTATTTTCCGGCATGCTCGGCCACTATCTCGTAGCGCAGCTCGAGCACGTTGTACTGCTGCCCTGCATAATTGCTCTGGTATTCAAGAGGATCCCCGAGCTTTCTGAAGTTCAGGTCGCTTATTTCGGGAAGGTTCAGGGAAAGATTGCCCACCTCGAGCCTGCGGTACAGTTTCAGCAGGTAGATAAGGGGCTCCTGAACATAGGATCGTTTCTTTGATACCTCGGCCTTCAAAAAAACCTGCTCCGGGGGCTGCCCTGCTGCATCAGAGGCCTTGCTGACCAGGAGTTCCACGGTATTGCTTCTGTAGGCCCTGCCGCCTATTCTTACCTCGGCAGGTCCTATATGATAGGTGCCTGGTTTTACCGGCTGGATATAATAGATATAGTCCGTGCGTTTACTCATCCTGCCATTGACAAACTCGATATTCGTGGAGGTGCCGCCCGGACTTATATGAAAATCCGTGATCCCTTGAATCACCGGAGAACCGCTGTGTCCTGATACGGATATACCCACGGTCATCTTCACGGAATCGGCTGTTGTCGCCTCTGTCCTGTCAAGACTCAGCGTCACCTCATCCGCGGCAGACAGGCTTGAGGAAACAAGCATCATGAAAGCGGCGAGAAGAAATGCGAATCTTTTCATGTCACCAGTCCTTGCCCGAGGCCGGCCCTGAGCGTCCGCCCTCATGACGGTATAACCGGGAACGGTCTTCAGTGATATTATCCAGCAGCGCCTTTGCCCGCCGCTCATCCATGGAGCTGCTTCCCGTCTCGCCCTGATCAGGCTGCATGGCCCCTGCACCGCCCTTAGGCCCGGTCAGCTCGCCTGAGAGATCGTCTGGTTCTTCACCCTCATCTGCTCCTGCTGCCCGACTTTCATCAGGGCCTTCATCAGCTTTTTCCTGATCCCGGGCTTTTTTCTCCGCATCCTTTTCAGACTGATCACCCTGAGAATCGCCTGCAGTTCCGTCATCCGAGGCGTCCTGTTTCTTGCCGTTATCAGAAGCCTTGTCCTGCTGCGAACCGTCTTTCTGATCACCGCCTGGCTCATCTTCTGGGGACGGCTGCTGACTTTTCTCGGCAGCAAGGGCAAGCTCAAGATTGTACCGCGCGTCGCTGCTGCCCGGATCAATCACTATCGCATCCTTGTAGTACCCGGCGGCAGAGGAAAAATCGCCCTGCCTGTATGCCGTGTTGCCCAGATTGTACAGGGTCCTGAATCTCATGTCGTCATCGCCGGCCCTGTGCAGTGCGCTAGAGAAGGCAGCCCTTGCGGAATCATAGTCCTGCGCCTGATACGCGGCGCACCCCTTGTTGTAGCGGAACCTGATGTCGCCAGGGTTATCCATGTCCAGCCGGGAGTATCCGTCTTGGGCCTGCGCATACTTCCCCTGGCGGTACAGCTCGTCCGGGCCGGTCTCGCCAAGCACAGGGTCGGCAACGAGAATGAACAGAACAAAGCATAATCCAAGCCTTGATATACTTATTCCATCCTGTTTCATGCCTTGAACCCCGCCGGTCTCCGTTCGTTGAGCACCCCTTCGAGCAGCAACAGGCAAAATGCCGCAAACACAAAGATCTGGAACCTTTCATGATACACCTTGACCTTGCGGCTCGAAAGCTCGGTCTCGACCGTGCTCTTTTTTATCCCCGAGAAATAAAGCAGATCAAGGTCAAGATCCCCGCTCAGTGCCTTTACATACTCCCCGCCGGTTGTCTGTGCAATCCTTCTCAGTCCTTCCTCATCGAGCCTTGAGACAACGATCCGGTCGTTATCATCCTTGCGGAACCCTCCCGAGCCGTTCGATAAAGGTACCGGCTCTCCCGAGGCCTCGCCTATACCGAAGACAAAGATCTTCACGCCTTGTTCAGACGCCTTGCGTGCTGCAGACAGCCCCCTGCCCTCGTTGTCTTCCCCGTCCGTGATGAGGATGATCACTTTATCCGTCCTCGACCCGGCATCAAAGCCGGAAAGGGCGGTCTCTATGGCTGCACCGATATCGGTACCGGCAACCGGCACAATGTCCTGTGCAAGCTGGCCCACAAACATCTCTATCGCTGCATAGTCGAGCGTGAGCGGACACTGGATATAGGCTGCGCCTGAAAATGCAACAAGACCGATCCGGTCGCCACTGATCACGCGAAGAAGGTCGTACACCTCTCTTTTCGCACGTTCAAGCCTGTTCGGTGAAACATCTTCAACCAGCATGCTCGCGGACGTATCAACAGCAACCATGATATCCACTCCCTTGCGGGAGACCTCTTCATAATGGGATCCGAAGCGTGGCCCGGCAAGGGCGACAAGCATGCAGCAGGCCCCAAGCAGAAGAAAGAGGGCCTTGGTGAACACGGCACCGCCGGAAGCCCTCCCGGCCAGCCTCTCGATCATTTCGGGGGAGACAAATCTTCTCATTGCACTGTCCCGCATCCGGACCTGTATTATCAGGGCAAGGCCGACAATGGGCACGAGCATGAGGAGATGAAGCAGTTCCGGACGCGCAAAGCTCATGGCACCACCTTCACAATAGTCATCTTAAAGATGATCTCCAGCCCCAGAAGGATCAGGGCGGGTATCAGGAAATAGAGGTACAGTTCTTTGAAATGAAAGAACTCCTTTACCCTGACCTCGGTCTTTTCCTCTTGATCGATGATGTCGTAGATCTCGGAGAGCTGATCGGTGTCGGAGGCCGGGAAATAGCGTCCACCCGTAAGGCCGGCAATCTCCTGGAGGGTCTTCTCGTCAAGGTCCACCCTCTGGTAGACAATCCTCTTCCCGAAGATGGTATTCACCTCGAAAGGGGCATCCTCTTTACCGCCAACCCCTATTGTATACACCTTGATACCCAGGGATTTGAGGGCCTCGGCGGCCTGAGCCGGGGTGACATCCCCGGCATTGCTGTTGCCGTCTGTAAGCAGGATCAGGATCTTCGACTTTGCAGGGAGGTCCTTGAGCCTCTTTCCGCCGATCGCAAGTGCCGTGCCGATCGCGGTTGCATCGCCTGCCATGCCGATGGTCATCTTCTCGACAAGGGTAAGGAGCAGGCCCTTGTCCATGGTAAGCGGGGCCTGCGTAAAGGCCTGCTCACCGAACACCACGATCCCGATACGGTCATCCGGCCTCCTGCTTATGAAATCGCTCACCACCTTTTTCACCGCAGTGAGCCTGGTCACGGGTCTGCCGTCGAGCTGAAAATCGAGCGCCCTCATGGAGCCTGATGTATCGAGGCTCAGCATGATATCGACCCCCGGGGTGGTTACCTCCCTGGATACATTGTAAAGCTGAGGGCGTGATGCAGCAAGAATCAGCAGCACAAGGCAGCACAGACGCAGTATCTGCGGAATTCTGGCTATAAGACTCTCTGTAGTGCCTGCCATGAGAAGGAGACTCGATGTTGCCGGGTATGTCATGGCAGGGGGTTTCCTGAAATACCTGTATGCACAAGCTGCTGCGAGCGCGAGCAGGAGTGCGAAAAGGACCAGCGGATGGGCGAACCTGAACATCATGACACACTCTCCCGGGCTGATCTGTCTGCATCATCCTGCGACGGACTCGTATTTTCTATATAATCGAATACCGCCTTTATCTCCTCCTGATTCCCGTGCACACAGACAGAGGCATCGGCAAACTTGACCAGGTCTGCATGACGAAGCAGTGCAAGCATCTGTCTGTCCGGGTCATGGACCAGGTGGCGGGAGATCTCCTCGGTGGTATATTCCACAGCAGGGAATCCTTTTGTGGCCTCGATATACCTGCGAATGATCTCAGAGAAGCGGAAATAGAACTCCTTGTGATAACCCTTTTCAAAGAGCTGCTCTCTTACAAGATCATGAAGCTGCCTCTTCGCAAGGATATGCGCAGGGTCTGTAACCTGCACGTACTGTCCCCTTGCGCTCCATCTTTTCAGGGCCAATATTACTGCAGCCGCTGCAAGCAGAACTGCCAGCAGGACCATCCCCCAGATCAACCACCTGACCCACTCCTTTTTTGTGGGGACGATATCAAGAATAGGCTTTATGTCCGGTTCTTTCTCGTTTTGCGCAATGTTGGAAAGCACCCTTACAGATATGCCCGGCGCCTGGAGAGAACTCTCTTTGCCTTCACCGTCTGTGTAGGCAAGCTCGATCCCGGAGGTCTTCAGTTCCTGCGGAGTATCCAGCAGGACTTTGACATCGATCCTTCCCGGCGCAAGGTCCCTGTCCACCACAGAGAGATCCTCGAGCCCCTTTATCTGAGGGTCCTGACCGATCGATGCCCCTTCGGGGAGCGAATAATCCAGCGTCAGGGTGATGATGCTGCCAAGCGCTGCCTCGGCTTTGTCCACTGTGACGCTTAGCGAGCCTGCATCGCTTTCATGATCGGCACTCATCACGGCCAGGGGAGAGAGAAGAAGCAGAAGGATTATTATTGTGCTATTGATCTTTTTCACCTGTTCTATCACCCTTGCCCTCCAGGCGTATCTTCGTGCGTCTAATCCGGCTGTCCTGCCGAATTGTGGGAGCGGTTTTAGCCGCGATATTTTTTTGTATTGTTCTATAAAATCGCGGCTAAAACCGCTCCCGCAAGTTCTATTCAATGTCAAATGAACCATGTGGGCTTAGATCTCATTCTATATACCCTGAGCCCATCTCCAGATTACGGGCCTGCCCGGAGCAGCCTTAGTTAAGACAGGCCCATGGCACCTTTTTTCATCACGCATTGAGCCTCTTTCTCCTCCTGTCGAAGAGTTTCATCAGCGGCTCCACCACGGGCCCCGAGGTGCCTATCTCCACCAGGTCGACTCCCAGCGAGCCTGTAAGCCTCTGCAGGGCCTGCCTGCTCTGTGCCCTGTACTGACTCCACTGTT
Organism: Deltaproteobacteria bacterium; assembly: GCA_011372875.1. GTDB lineage: Bacteria > Desulfobacterota > Desulfomonilia > UBA1062 > UBA1062 > DSAD01. The sequence goes on along the minus strand of DSAD01000216.1, from coordinate 10,662 downwards.
TTCTGAGACGTCTGCTGCCTGTATTAATGACAGCCTCTTCACCTGTTTCCGGGTCACGCATACGCACATACCCTGCATCAGGAAGCTCCTCTTCAACAGGATCAAAGATCCGTATCACCGTGAGGTCGTGCTTCTTTGCGGTAAGCCGCAGCGACTTCTCATAGCCGGTATCCATACAGTCTGAAATGAGGAAGACGATGGCATGCCTTTTCACGGACCTGTTGAGGAAGTTGAGCGCCGATTCGATATTCGTCCCCGGATCATCGGGTTCAAAGGTGAAGATCTCCCTGATAAGGCGCCACACATTGGTAGAGCCCTTTCTCGGCGGGAGGAATTTTGCCACGCCTGATGAAAAAAGCACTGCCCCCACCTTGTCGTTCGTCCTGATGGCCAGAAACGCCAGCATGCCCGCCACCTCCGCCAGCAGCTCGCGCTTGAACCTGACTGTGCTGCCGAACAGGTGGGAACCGGAAAGATCCAGCAGGAGCATGACGGTGAGTTCCCGCTCCTCATGGAAGACCTTTACAAAGGGATGGGAATATCTGGCAGATACATTCCAGTCGATGTTTCTGATATCATCGCCCACCTGATATTCCCTTACCTCGGCAAATTCCATACCCTGGCCCTTGAAGGCGCTTTCATACTGGCCTGCAAATATCTCGCCTGCCAGGTGTCTGGTCTTGAAGTGAAACCTCTGGATCTTGGCCAGAACCTCGGGTGTAAGCATGTCAGGGAACCTCTATCCTCTCCAGCAGAACCTCTATGAGGTCATCGGTGCTTTTGCCTTCGGCCTCAGCCTCGTAACTCAATATTATCCTGTGCCGCAGGATATCGGGTGCCATGGACTTGACATCCTGCGGAGTGACATAGCCCCTTGCCATGAGAAACGCATGCGCCCTGGATGCGATCCCCAGCCAGATAGAGGCCCTTGGCGATGCACCATAGGAGATCATGGACGACATATCCAGACCGAACTTGTCGCTCTGCCTAGTTGCAGTGCACAAATTGACAATATAGTCCATTATCTTCTCTTCCATATGGATAGACCTGACAACCGAACTCGCCTGTGCAATCTGCGAGACATCGACAACACCTTCTACATGCTCGGTTGCGCCGCTGTATACCCTTTCCATGATCTCCTTTTCCTCGACAGCCGTGGGATAATCCACCCGGATCTTCATCATGAACCGGTCTATCTGCGCCTCGGGAAGCGGATAGGTCCCTTCCTGTTCGATGGGATTCTGGGTTGCAAGAACAAGGAAAGGATGCTCCAGCACATAGCTCTCTTCCCCGATGGTGACCTGCCTTTCCTGCATGGCCTCTAAAAGCGCGCTCTGAACCTTTGCAGGTGCACGGTTGATCTCGTCTGCCAGGATGATATTGTGAAAGATGGGACCCTTTTTCACCTCAAAGACAGCCCTGTCCGGACGGTAGATCTGTGTGCCCAGGATATCCGCCGGAAGAAGATCCGGGGTAAACTGTATGCGCTGGAACGAAGTCTTTATTGCTGCGGCGAGCGTCTTGACCGCCGTGGTCTTGGCAAGGCCCGGAAGCCCCTCGATCAGAAGATGACCGTCGCATAAAAGCCCGATAATCATCCTCTCGATAAGGTTTCTCTGACCCACCACAACCTTTTCCATCTGAGCCATTATCTGGCGTATGACCACGCTTTCCTGCTCGACCATGCGGGTTACTTCCTGTATATCCATATCTGTATCACCTCCTGACAGCACTCGTTTTTATAAGATTTAAATTGTACTTTTCAAGGATTTTTTTCACCGAAGAGGGTATGGTATAAATAAACTCTTGGAGGGCTTGCCGAGATTCTTCAGTCACTGGAGCATCATCTCGGCAAATCCGAAGAACATTTTTCCAGGATCGCTACCATCCTTCATCAGTATCTCTCGACCCTGACCAGTGCTGACTCGCAGCTCGAGGACTTCAAGATGCTCATCTTGAATCTCAGCATGCTGGGCTTCTTCACCAAGGTTGAGAACGCCCATGTCTTCAGTAACGACTCGGGCTTTGCCAGCCTTACGGATGATGTAAAGAAGCTGTCTGAACGTATCAAGGAAAAGACTTCCCATATCAAGGCAGGGTCACAGAAACTCTTCAGCCAGATTCATCAGGCCCTGGGCGATGTTGCAGGTTCAGAAAAGAACCAGCGCGATCAGGCACGGTCTTTGCTGGATAATACTGTTTCAAACCATGAAATACTTGCAAATAAAAATGATACCGCGATGATCTCTGCACGGCATATCGTAACAAAGTCTCAAGAGATCACTGAAAGCATAGGATATATTGTCTCCTCTCTGCAGTTCCATGATATTACCCGCCAGCAGATAGAGCATGTAAAAGAAGTGCTCGATAAGCTTATCGAGGCCATCTCTTCAGGAGAACATACCATCCCTGAAATGGCCTCCATGATGGACCAGGCCTGCTCACTCCAGATCGAGCAGCTGCATCAGTCGCGTACTGATCTTACCGATGCAGTCGAGAAGATCCTTGAAAACCTGAAAAATCTTACCGGCAACGTTGAGTGGATCCTTGAGGAAACGCAGCGTGTAGCATGGGCATCCGATATCGAGGGTCTGGGTTTCATGGAGGAGATCGATTCCGGAATCACCAGTGTCATGAAGCGCCTTGAAGAGAACATCCGGGAGCAGATGAGATTGACCCAGACCATGACCTCGTTAAGCGACATGGTTTCCGAGATGTCTGTATTTATAAAGGAGATTGAATTTATGGGACAGAATCTTCAGCTTATTGCACTTAATGCCCGTATAAAAGCCGCCCATATAGGGAACGAGGGCGCGGCCCTGGATATCATCTCCGGCGGGATCTACGATCTTTCCAAGAATTCCCGCGGCCACACAAAGGACCTCTCGGAAATGCTCGAGTCACTTGTCGATATTGCAAAGGGTTTTGATTCAGACCTTGCAGAGATCCAGCATACACAGGAGGATCAGGTCAAAGAGATGGTGGAGAACCTTCAGGGCATCGTCACTTCGCTTCATGAAGTCAATGACAGTGTCCTGGCAATCATCAAAGAGATGAACTCCCTCGGGAAATCCCTCATGGCGGACATTCACACCAGCATCTCAGAGATACGGGTGCAGGAAAAGGTAGAGACCGTTCTCAATGAGGCATGCAATGCCATGAATACATTACTCTCAGAAGCGGCAAGAACAAACCCCGGCGAAGACCGGCAGGATCGGAAAGTCTACTTGAAAGACCTCGACACCCTCTATACCATGAAGAGTGAACGGGATATCCATATGCGGCACCAGAAAAATCTCAAACATACCGATACTGCAGTGAAAACAGACACAGAAGATACCGAAGACGGTTTCGGGGATAATGTGGAACTGTTCTAGATCTTTATGAAGGACTGATAAAAAAACCAGGAGTTGTACAATGGCACATTTTGAGATCAAGGATTCAAAAAAGGGAAAGATCATGCATATCGAAGGCGGTCTCACCATAGAACATGCATGTTCACTCAAGGATGTCCTGATGGAAGCCTTTTCATCGACCGATCATCTGAGCATCGACCTTAGAGATACATCAGCCGTCGATCTGTCTTGCCTGCAGGTATTGTGCGCAGCCAACAAGACCTTTATAAAGGCCGAAAAGAAGATCGACATCCTGGGTGAGCTTTCCGATACTTTCAAAAAAGCCATTGCCGATGTATCCATAGACCGACAGTCATGCGATTCGCCATATAATGGACATTGCTTGTGGGATAAAGGAGGCAGTGATGGCTAGAAACATCTTGAGCGTGGACGATTCCGCAAGCATCAGACAACTGGTTTCGTTTACCCTGAAAAAAGAGGGCTATGAAGTAATAGAGGCAGTAGACGGCAAAGATGCCCTTGCAAAGATTCAGGGGGTCTGCGTTGATCTGGTGCTGACAGACCTTAACATGCCGAACCTAGACGGTATAGGGCTGATCAAGGCATTGAGGGCCATATCTTCATATCGATTCACGCCGATCGTCATGCTCACGACAGAATCTCATACGGATAAGAAAGAGGCAGGGAAACAGGCAGGTGCGACAGGATGGATCGTAAAACCCTTCAAACCCGAGCAACTCATATCCGTGGTGAAAAGACTGCTCGGATAGCATCGGGAGAAGGAGGTAATCTATGGATGAAAACAGACAGGCTTATCGGGAAGAGGTACACGAACTGCTTGGCGATCTCGAAGATGCCCTGATCGAACTCGAACAGACCCCTGATGAACGGGATCTCATCGACAGGGTTTTCCGTGCCATGCACACCATCAAAGGCTCGGGCGCAATGTTCGGCTTTGAAGATATCGCGGCGTTTACCCATACGATAGAGACCGTCTATGACCTGATCCGCGAGGGTATTCTCGGTGTAACACCCGAGCTCATCAGTCTCACCCTCGCATCCTGCGACCAGATCAAGGCCATGGTGGAGGAACCCCAAGGGGGTGAATCTGCCGATACATCGAAAGCTCAAGAGATAACCGATGCCTTCAAGGCGATGATCCCGGCAGAGGACGAAAACCCTGCTATGGTTCCTGCTCCAGCTGATGACCTGAAAAAGGAGATTCAGGACAATACGGCACAGATCACTTATCGTATCCGGTTCAGACCGCATACGGATATCTTTGCCAACGGCACCAACCCGATCCCTTTGTTGAACGAACTGAAGTATCTGGGTGATGCCCATGTAATCTGTCACCTGAACAATCTGCCTGAACTGACGGACATGGACCCCGAGGCATGCTATGCGAACTGGGACATTATCCTTACAACAAACCACGATGTCAACGCCATCAGGGATGTGTTCATCTTTGTCGAGGACTTGAGCGACATCGATATCACCAAGATCGATGAAGGCAGCGAAATCGATCAGGACGACTACAAACGTATCGGCGAGATACTCTTTGAGCGCGGCGATATCAAGCTCAACGACCTGGAGCTGATGCTGAACAGACAGAAACGTTTCGGCGAGATACTCATCGAATCCGGCAAGGTAAACCGCTCCGTGGTACAATCCGCACTCGCCGAACAGGAGCATGTCCGGAATCTGCGGAAAAAACGTATGGTTCAAGACACCACAACAAACATCAGGGTGCCTTCACACAAACTCGACGCCATGGTGAACCTTGTCGGTGAAATGGTTACCATGCAGGCGAGACTCACACAGATCGCCCACCAGAAAAACGATCCCGATCTCATACTCGTTTCCGAAGAGGTGGAACGGCTTACAGCGGAACTGCGGGACAATGCCATGGGGATCAGGATGCTGCCGATCGGCACCACCTTTGCCAAATTCAAGCGCATGGTGCGCGATCTTTCGACTGAACTGGGCAAAGAGGTTGATTTCATCACCCAGGGGGAAGAAACCGAGCTGGACAAGACAGTAATAGAAAAGTTGGGCGACCCCCTCGTACACATCATCCGCAACAGCATCGACCACGGCATCGAACTTCCGCAGAAACGCAAGGCTGCAGGGAAGCCACCCCAGGGCACCATAGAACTCAGGGCGGAACATTCCGGAGCGAATGTACTTATATCGGTTCATGATGACGGGGCAGGCCTCGACACCGATGCCATCTTCAAAAAGGCCGTTGAAAAAGGCCTTGCAAGCCCGGATGCATCACTTACTGACAAAGAGATCCATGAATTTATCCTTGCACCAGGGTTTTCAACAGCCAAGAACGTATCAAGCGTTTCGGGCAGGGGGGTAGGCATGGATGTGGTCACCAGCAGCATCGAATCCTTCGGCGGCTCAGTGGAGATCCGCAGCGTCAGAGGAAACGGCACAACCATTACTCTCAAGCTCCCGCTGACCCTGGCTATCATTGACGGTCTGCTTGTTACGCTCGGGGATGATCTCTATGTGATCCCACTGGGCTCGGTCGTCGAGTGCGTGGAACTCACAAAAAAGGAGAGGAAACGCGCCCACGGCCGCCATGTCACCAAGGTACGCGATGATCTGGTCCCCTATATCTACCTGCGGGAGGTATTCTCCCTTGGCAGCCCAAAGCCTGCAATTGAGCAGATAGTAATAACACAGATCAATGAACGCAGGATAGGCTTTGTCGTGGACAAGGTCATCGGAGAATATCAGACGGTAATCAAAAATCTCGGTAAATTATTCAAGAATATTGACGGCGTCTCCGGTGCAACCATTATGGGTGACGGTACCGTGGCCCTTATCCTCGACATAACCAGGCTTATCGTGCATGCAGAAGATGAGGATTGCCGGATTGCATAGCAACCCATATTGCGCATCAAAGAAGGAATAAACCCTGTGAGAGCCCCTTTTAGCCGCGATTCCGGGGCAGAAGACAAAAAGCTTTATCGCGGCTGAAAGCCGCTCCCACAATTCGTCAGGGATAGACGAACTGGACGCACGAAGCTGCGCCCGACAGGGCGAAGGCCAGGGATGGCCTGAGTCACAATTCGTCAGGGATAGACGAACTGGGCAATCACCAGGTTACGGGTTCAACCTCCATGCCTGACTTCCGGGGAATTGACAAACCTGACTCCTGCAGAGGCAAGCGTCTCGATGGCCGTTGAGATACTGTCTCCGGGCGAGCCTGCCGCCCTGGTGAGATCCATGACAATATAGACCTCAAACCCTGTTTTCATGGCATCAGATGCGGTATAATATACGCAATAATCCAGCGCAAGACCGCATACGAACACCCTGCGCACACCCCTTGTACGCAGATACCCTTCAAGCCCGGTCTGGGTCTTCATGTCGTTTTCAAAAAAGCCGGAATAACTGTCGATGAGCAGATGATACCCTTTTCGTATGGCTGCATGTGCCATATCCGTATCCAGTTCCGGATGAAAATCCGCACCATGGGTGCCCTGAACACAATGATCCGGCCAGAGAACCGGGCCCAGGCCAGGAGCGTCATACGGATCATACGGGGCCTTCCCCTCATGCGCTGATGCAAAGGAGTGATGACCCTGCGGATGCCAGTCCTGGGTAAGGACCACTGATGCGCCGCACCTGTTGAAGAGCTTCATCACGGCATTGATCCCGCGAACGATCATATCACCTTGTGCAACAGGCAGGGCACCTGCCGGCATGAAATCATTCTGTATATCAACGACAAGGAGTGCATCATCTTTTCCAATGTCTACCACCGGCTCGTAACGTATATCTTTCATCTCCATATCTTATACCTCCATCGGTTTACTGCCGATATGGGTCGTCTCTGTAAACCCACATCTTGGATGTTGAATAAACGTATAGTTTATATCATCGGCTTATGGCCTTATTCCGTGGGAGCGGCCTTATGCCGCGATATTATTTTTCACGGTTGCATAGCGATCGCGGCATAAAGCCGCTCCCACAGGATCATTTCATCTCTCACGCAAAATGCGGGTTGAATGTCAACAATCAGATATCAAGCCTTGCCGAGGCAGTATCTAACGGGATCTCTTTTTTGAAAGATTGTATTTTTCCACCTTCAGATAAAAGGTCTTGTAATTCAGCCCTGATTCTCGTGCGGCCTCGGCAATGACGCCATTGTTTTTCTTCAGCAGATGCGAGAAATACTGTCTTTCGAACTGCTCGATCATGGATTGTTTGATGGTGTGGTATTTAGCACCTTCCCCCACATCCACCCAGATGGTTGATTCCTCGTTCATGATGCCGACAGGAGCGTTCTCGGCCTCCCCTTCGACACCCCCGAAGTCCGGGAAACACTCTATAACATCCAGCCTGGTGGAAACCATGGACCGCTGAATGAGATTTTCGATCTCCCGGACATTTCCCGGCCAGGAATATGCCAGGAGCTGCTGCATGGCACGCTGTGACACGCCTTTGACATTGGAGCCCAGTTTTTTTGCATACTTGGCGATAAAATGGCTCACCAGCAGAGATATATCGTCCTTCCTCTCCCTCAGAGGAGGAATGATAATCGGCAGGACACTGATCCGGTAGTAGAGATCCTCCCGGAACAGCTCTTTTTTGATCATGTCGCCGATAGGGCGGTTTGTGGCACAGATCACCCTGAAATCCAGCTCGATCTCCCTGTTGCTGCCCAGGCGTGTTATCCTGCCGTCTTCAATGACACGCAGGATCTTTGCCTGAAGCTCCAGGGGGATATCACCAATCTCATCCAGGAACAATGTCCCTGTATGAGCCTTTTCGAACTTTCCTATCCTCTGACTGATCGCACCGCTGAAAGCGCCCTTTTCATGGCCGAAAAACTCGGACTCGAGAAGATTTTCCGGGACAGCAGCACAGTTTATGATCACAAAAGGCTTTGAACGCCGATCACTTCTGGAATGAACAGACCTGGCAACCAGTTCTTTGCCGGTCCCTGTCTCCCCGAGAATAAGCACGGTAAGATCGGTATCGGCAGCTGTTATGATCTGTTCATATAGTTTCTGCATATTTGGATTCGACCCAACCATCTGGTCGAGCCCTTCGGCGTATTGCCTGACCTGACCCTTTAATTCAATATTCTCCTTGAGGATCTCCTGCTGCCGGATAATCTTTGTGAGCGACAACTCCAGTGTGTCCATGTTAAACGGCTTCTCAAGAAAATCAGACGCACCGTATCGCATCGCCTCGACTGCCCCGGACACGGTCCCGAATGCAGTGATCACCACCACATATATGGAAGGATATCTCTTCTGAATCTCTCTTAAGAGTTCATACCCGTCCATCTTCGGCATCTTCAGATCGGTAATCACAATGTCATGATACGTTACCTGAAGCTTATCGAGAGCCTCGATACCGTCACGGGCCGTCTCTATCAGCAGATCCAGGCTTGAATGCTCCAATGCGTCTTTCAGCTGTTCCAGAAACACCTGTTCATCATCTACTATGAGTATTCTTTTTTTCGTTTCCACATACTGCTCCGTGTCTGAATCAACTGACTGAATCATATCGTGTTCTTATATGACCTCATCATCTGAAAACGTCTGATCCATGGGAAGCCTGATAGTGAATCTCACACCTGCGTTTTCGAGATTCTTCACATCTATCTCGCCTTTGTGAACACTGACGACCTTCTGTACCAGCGCCAGGCCTAGCCCTGTTCCCTGTGTCTTCTTCGTGAAGAACGGCTGAAAGATATGTGGAAGGTCCTCTTCACTTATCCCGCAGCCGGTATCTTCAATACGGATTTCAAGGGCCCTGGTCGTAATGTCCTGCCTGGGGCCCTCAAAGGTATATTCAGGGATACAGGAGGTGGCAATGTTCAGGGTTCCGCCGCCCGGCATTGCTTCGAGGGCATTGTCGATGAGATTCTCGAGAAGCTGCCTGAATTGAATACCATCCACGATAATGGTATCGTTCTGGGTGTCAAATGCTGTGTTTACCTCTATGCCCTGCCGGGTAAACTGCTCATCGCGATTGAATATCAACCCTTTGATAATATTACTTATGCTGAAGGGCTTGAGCCTTATCTTTCCTGACCTGGTCCATTCCAGGATCTGGGTGACAAACTTTTCGAGGTTATCGACGCCGCTGGCGACACCATTGAAGAGTTTCTTCTGTCTTTCGTCCAGATCCATGGAATGAAAAAGCAGTTCGACCCCTGTCTTGATCTTCTGAAGGGGGTTTCTCACCTCATGAGCCACATGAGCTGACATCTCACCCAGCAAAGCCATCTTTCTTGCCTTTTCCAGCTCCTGCTCCATATGCTTGATGTCGGTGATATCCATGATGGAGACAATACTCTGCCTTGTACCGGGTATCATACCTATGGTGATGAAAGAATCCCTGATATTTCCCTGTTTATCGATAAACCGGAATTCGTATTCAGACGGAATATCCCTTCTGCCTTCACGTCTGGCCCTGTGATATCCCGCCATAAGCTCACGATCTTCAGGATGTACAAGCTGGGTAAAAGGTATCCTGCCTTCTATCTCCTCCCTCTTGTATCCGCTCAGTCTCTCCATCTGTTTGTTAACCAGTGAGATAGTACGGTTCTCTTCCAGCAGCATGATGGCTGTACCAGTATGTTCTACAGTAGCCCGGTATTTAGCCTCCGAGGCTCGAAGGGCCTTCTGGGCCTTCCTCTTCTGAGTAATGTCCCGGATTATGTTCTGTGTGGCAACCCTTGATTCATACTCAATGATTGAAGGATTGATCTCAAAGGCCCTCCATGTGCCATCCTTTGCCAGCAGCGCAATCTCATATCGCTCCGGGACCGCTTCACCGCTTATTCGTTTTACATACCGGCCTTCTATAAGATCGCCAAGCTCGGGCCGGACAATATCCCTGAATCCCATATGGTCGAGTTCTTCCTTGGTATACCCCAGCAACTCCCTGAATTTCGGGTTGGTGTATTTAAAACACTGGTCCTGATAGACAAAGATCCCATCATTGGCATTTTCCACCAGGATACGGTACTTCTGCTCAGAAGCCCTGAGACTGTCTTCGACGTGTTTTATGGGTCTAAGGTCGCGAAAGATGCTGATGCCTGCAATCGGCTCCCCGCCATGATACACATAGGAGGCAGACAACGAGATGGGTATCAGGGTACCATCCTTGATATAGAGGGAGGTTTCTTCCGCCACGAGCCTGTAGGGTTTTTCCGCAGACCCCCTGTTAAGGATGGAAATGATCCTTTTTCGTTCACCCTTACCCATGAATTCGTCCATGGAGATCTTCTTCGAGATCATCTCTTCAGCGGTGTATCCTGTAATCT